>JAWLEC010000010.1:0-40759 GCA_041686315.1 Ilumatobacteraceae bacterium | reverse complement strand
AAGAGCTCGCTTCCCCGGTCGTCGTAGAGCCAACGTGGCGGAATGGTGCGCGGCCGCGAGCGCAGTGCCCGGTCGAGCTCGGCGAGCGGGTCGTCGCGGCGGTCGTGCGACGACACCATGGCGATGTCGGGATCCATGGGAATCTCCTGTCTCAGCGCACCCGGTCGGTGGCGAGTCGGACGCCGGCCACGTGCCAGCGGGTGTGGGGGTGGAAGAAGTTTCGATAGGTCGGCCGTACGTGGCCGGGAGGGGTGAGCACGCCGCCGCCGCGCAGCACCTGCTGGCCCGACATGAACTTGCCGTTGTACTCACCGATCGCGCCGGCGGCCGGGTTGAAGCCCGGATACGGCTGGTACGCCGACGACGTCCATTCCCAGCAGTCGCCGTACAGTTGGCGCAGCGTCCCGGTGGAGGGGCCGGCCGACCCCGGGTGGAAGCTGAACCCCGGGTCCTGCTCGTCGAGGAACCGGCCGGTGACGTCACGACCCACCGCCGCATGCTCCCACTCGAACTCGGTGGGCAGACGGGCGTCGGCCCACGTGGCGAAGGCGTCGGCTTCGTAGTACGACACGTGCACCGCCGGTTCGTGAGGATCAAGTGCTCGCAGACCGGTGAGCGTGTGGATCCACCAGCGGTCGGGGTCGTCGGGGTGGCGGCGCCAGTAGAGCGGCGCCTCCCAGCCCTCCGCCTGCGCCCGATGCCAGCCGTCGGACTTCCACAGCTGCGGGCGTTCGTAGCCACCGTCGTCGATGAACGCCAGCCACTCACCGGCCGTCACCAGCCGGTCGGCCACGGCGTAGTCGTACAGGCGCACCTCGTGGCACGGGCCCTCGTTGTCGAACGCGAAACCTCCCGGCTCGGAATCGTCGCACCTGCGGCCCACGTCCACCATGCCCCCGGCGACCTCGACCCAGCCGATCGGACCGGGGTCGGCCGCCGGCTCCACCACCACGTCGGAGTACGCCGGGCCCACCGCAGGATTGAGCGAGAACACGTGCTTGATGTCCATCAGCAGCAGTTCCTGGTGCTGCTCCTCGTGATGGGTACCGAGCACGACGGTGGATGCGATCGACGGATCGAGGTCGGAGTCGCCGGCGAGCAGCTGCTCCACGGCCTTGTCGACGTGTTCGCGGTACTCGGCCACGGCGGCCAGCGACGGCCGGGTGACGAGCCCTCGTTCGGGGCGGGGATGTCGTGCGCCGACGGCGTCGTAGTAGCTGTTGTACAAGAAGCGGTACTCGGGCCGGTCCCAGACACGCTCGGTGGTGCCATCGGCACCGAGCACGAACTCGGCGAAGAACCAGGTGGTGTGGGCGCGATGCCACTTGGTGGGGCTGGCGTCGGGCATCGACTGCACCACCTGGTCCTCGGCGCTCAGTGGCGCAGCGAGGCGTTCCGTGCAGGACCGGACCCGGCGGTACCGCTCGGCGAGCGTTGCAGGATCCATCGGTACCGGCATGCCCACATGGAACACGCTGCGAACCCGCGATGTTCCGCCGATGTCACGAACCACCGGTGAACACCCGGTGAACGCGGACGGACCCGCCGGCCGATGGCGGGCGGGTCCGTCCGGTTGTCGGTCACGACCGGGGTCCGACCCCGATCGTGATCGTCACTCCTCTTCGACGATCACCGCAGTGACCATGCCGAACATGCCTTCCTCGTTCTCCACGTGGGTGAGGATGTGGCAGTGCCAGACCCACACGCCGGGGTCCTCGGCGGGCCAGAGCACCGAGTACCGCTCGCCGGGTGCGACGTTGATCGTGTCGGCCCAGTACGGGTTGTCGAGCGGGATGCCGTCCTTCGCGTACACCAGCTGCGGGAACTGGTGCAGGTGCATCGGGTGCGGGGCGAGGCCCTCGTTGTAGTAGTGGGCGACACCCCACTGGCCCTGCTTCATCACGATCGGCTCGGTCGCCGGGAAGCTCTTGCCGTTGAGGGTCAGACCGATCACGCCGGCGTCGTTGAGCACCATCGGTGTCTCGACGGCGAGATCCATCTCCTCCTCGGTGGGGATGGTGACGCCCGAGATCGTCTGGCCGTACGGGATGGGGTTCTCGCCGATGATGAAGGCGGCGAACATGCCGTTGAGCACCGAGATCTGACTGTGGAAGTGGGCGTGGTACATGCCGATCGCCGGCGCGTCGGCCAGGAACTCGTAGGTGAAGCTCTCACCCGTCTTCACGGGCTCCTGGGTGAACGGTGCGACACCGTCCATGTCGTTCGGAGTGTCGATGCCGTGCCAGTGGATGTCGGTGCCGAGCGGTGTCTCGTTGTGCAGGATCACCCGCACCTTGTCGCCGACGTCGACCTTGATCTGCGGGCCGGGAACGATGCCGTTGTAGGTCCAGGCGTCGACGAACTCGCCGGGCGAGACCTCCCACGGCGTGATCGCCGCGGTCAGCTCGAACTGCTTGGTGCCGTCGGGCATCAGCTCGTACTCGAGGACCTCGTTGCCGCTGCCCTCGGTGGCAGCCGGGAAGGCCATCATCGACTCGGACATCTTCTTGTCCATCTCCTCGGCGTTCCACGTGGCCGCATCGCCACTGTGGTCGGTGCCGTCACCGCTGGCCGCGGCGTCGCCGCCGCCTGCCGCGACCTCGAGCATGGTGCTCATGCCCGACTCGGCGTGCCCGGCCACGGTGCAGTACAGCTCGTAGCTGCCCGAATCCAGCTCGCCGAGTGCCAGGGTCGCCGACTCGCCGCCGGAGAGCAGCGGCGTCTTGGCGCCGGTCTCACGCAGTGCGAGGTCGTGTTGCTGGCTGCCGGCGTTGACGACGTCGAGGGTGACCGCCCCGGGATCGGCCGACAGCGCACCGTCGATGGCGAACTCCGACAGCGTGACGGCGATGGTGGAGGCACCGCCCTCACCACCGGATCCGGAGTCGTCGTCCTGGAAGAGCCCGACGACGCCGATCACGGCAACGGCGGCGACGAGGGCCACCAGCAGGCCGGCCATGCCGAAGAACAACAGGGTGCCGACCGGCGATCCGTCGTTGTCGGAGTGGCGGGGCGTCGGTGCAGGCGACGCCGGTCGGTCCTCGGTAACGGTCACGTGGGTACTCCTCTCCCAATGGCCTCATCGGCCGTGCTCACGTGGCCGGACGAGCCGACCTCGATGCTGTGTCGCCGCAAAGCTAGTGCGGACCGGGGGGAGTCTGTCGAATGCACGATGTGTGACACAAGGACCTTCGTCCCATTCCGGTCGGCCGTCCGAGCGGTGACGCCGATGGATGACGCCGGTGGCCGATGCCGATGGCCGACCGGGTCGCCCGTGGCGTAGGGCCGGGATCTACGGTGCGTCCATGCACATCGGCGTCGAGATCTTCCCCACCGACCAGACGGTCGGGGTCGTCGAGCTGGCTCGGGAGGTGGAAGCGCACGGCTTCGAGTCGCTGTGGTTCCCGGAGCACTCGCACATCCCCACCCGTCGCACCACACCGTGGGGAGGACGGGAGGGAGCCCCGCCACTGCCGGAGTTCTACTGGCGCACGTTCGACCCGTTCGTGGCGCTCGGCGCCTGCGCAGCGGTCACCAGCACGCTCAACATCGCCACCGGCATCTGCCTCGTCGCTCAGCGCGACCCCATCCACACGGCCAAGGAGGTGGCCAGCGTCGATGCGCTGTCGGGCGGGCGGTTCCTGTTCGGCATCGGCTACGGCTGGAACAAGGAGGAGATGGCCCAGCACGGCACGGCGTACGCCTCGCGACGGGCGATCCTGCGCGAGAACGTGCTCGCGATGAAGCAGATCTGGACCCAGGACGAGGCCTCGTTCGAGGGTGAGCACGTGCAGATCGAACCGAGCTGGTCGTGGCCGAAGCCGACCCGGAAGCCACATCCACCGGTGATCCTCGGCGGGGATGCCGGGCCCCGTACTGCCGCGCACATCGCCGAGTTCTGTGACGGGTGGATGCCCATCGCCGGGCGCTACGGCCTCGACAAGTGGACCGAGGTCGAACGGGCCTGCGAGGCGATCGGCCGTGACCCGGCGACGATCGAGCTCGGGGTGTTCGGGGCGACCCCGGATCCGGCCAAGCTTCGCGACATGGCCGCCAAGGGCGCGACCCGTGCCGTGCTGGCACTGCCGCAGGGCCCGCGCGACGAGGTGCTGGCCGCACTCGAAGAGATGGCGCCGCTCGTGGAGGAGTTCCGCGATGTCTGACGCAGCCTCGACCCCCGCAACCAGGACCGTGCTGCGCGGCGGCACGGTCTTCGACGGCACCGGCGCCGCCCCTGCGGTCGCCGACATCGCGATGGCCGACGGCCGCATCGTGGACATCGGCACAGGCCTCGACGGCGACGACGAGATCGACGCCTCCGGTCGCCTCGTCACGCCCGGCCTGATCGACTGTCACGTGCACTTCATGGCCGACGGCGACTTCAGCCCGGCCAAGCACCTCGGCACCCCGTTCTCGCAGAACTTCTACGAGGCGGCCGACCGCATGCGGCGCACTCTCGCCGGCGGCGTCACCACCGTTCGCGAGGCGGGTGGCACCGATCTCGGCGTGAAGGAGGCTCAGCAGCAGGGGCTGATCTCCGGACCCCGCATGCAGATCTCGATCACCATCCTCAGCCAGACCGGCGGCCACGGAGACCGCTGGCACGTGTGCGGCGCCTCGATGCCGGGGCTGCTCGATCCGCACCCTGGACGCCCGTCGAACATCGTCGACGGTCCCGAGGACATGCGCCGCAAGGTCCGCGAGGTCATCCGCGCCGGAGCCGACGTGATCAAGATCTGCACCTCGGGCGGCGTGCTGTCGCCACGCGACGACCCGCAGCATGCGCACTTCCGCGACGACGAGCTGGAGATGTGCGTGGCGGAGGCGACGGCGGCGCACATGTTCGTGATGGCGCACGCCCAGGCGACCGACGGCACCAAGTCGGCCGTGCGCGCGGGGATCCGCTCGATCGAGCACGGCATCTACCTCGACGAGGAGGCGATCTCGATGATGCTCGGCGCCGGGACGTTCCTCGTTCCGACGCTGATCGCCCCGATGGGCGTCCTCGACGCAGCCGAGCGCGGGATTCCGGTACCGGACTATGCGATCCAGAAGACGACCCAGGTGATCGAGGTGCACCGGGCGTCGATCCGTGCGGCGATCGAGGCGGGTGTCGAGATCGCCATGGGCACCGACTCGGGCGTCA
Organism: Ilumatobacteraceae bacterium; assembly: GCA_041686315.1. Classification (GTDB taxonomy): domain Bacteria; phylum Actinomycetota; class Acidimicrobiia; order Acidimicrobiales; family Ilumatobacteraceae; genus Sva-07. The sequence continues at coordinate 35,613 of JAWLEC010000010.1, read as the reverse complement.
CGCCGCACGGCCAGAACCTCCGTGAGCTCGGCGAGATGGTGTCGCTGGGGATGTCGCCGTCGGATGTGCTCGTCTCGGCGTCGCGGACCGCGGCTCGGTTGATGGGGCTCGACGAGGAGATCGGCACGATCGAGGTGGGCAAGGTCGCCGATCTCGCCTGGTTCGACCCGCCGGCGGGCGACGATCCCGCGGACCTCGACGTGACGGGTCTCGGTGACCGGGTGGCCGGCGTGATCCAGGCCGGCGTGCAGGTCGTGTGACATGGACCGGGATCCGCGTCCCGGACGGGTACTGCCGGACTCACCGTTGCACCGATGCTGACATGCTCGAAACATCGCCGTCACACGGGTCGCGCAAGATCGGTGCATGGACGTTCCGCGGTTCCTCGTCATCGCCGTCGACCACCCGAGTCTCGAGGGGTCGGTCGGAGCCTTCCTCGACGAACTGCGCGACGAGCAACGCTTCTTCGGCCGTCGGTCGTCGTCGTGCCGCAAGCCGTTCCCGTCGCTGATCGAGCGGTTGGGCGACCGCCAGACGATGCGCCTCGGCGTGCTGCACGGGCAACGCGTGATCGCCATGGCGTCGGTCGACAACGACGGCGCGGTCGCACTGGCCGTGGCGGCCGACTTCCGGCGTCAGGGCGTCGGGGATCAGCTGATGTCGGTGCTGACGGAGCGCGCCGCGGCCATCGGGTATCCCCCGCTGCACCGGTTCACGGCTGGCCGTGTCAGATTGGCGGGATGACCGACCGGATTCCCTCCGACACCACGGCGTCCTCCCCGCTCCCCTCGTCGTTCGCCGACGTCACCGTCGCCGAGGGCGACGAACGCCGTGAGGGGGTCCGGCCATGAGTGAGGCGGCCCACGGTTGGGATCGGATCCTCGACGGCATCGACTTCGGCGAAGGGCCGCGCTGGCATCTCGGCCGCTTGTGGTTCAGCGACTTCCACCAGGGCACCGTCTCGTCGGTGGGCCACGACGGCACGCGGCGGGTGGAGGTGGCCTGGGACGGACGGCCGTCGGGGCTCGGGTGGCTGCCCGACGGGCGCCTGCTGTTCGTGTCGATGCTCGACCAGCGGGTGATGCGCGTGGAGGCGGACGGCTCGATCGTGGAGCACGCCGATCTCGTCGGGATCGCAACCGGGCCCTGCAACGACATGGTGGTGGGTCGTCTCGGTAACGCCTACGTGGGCAACTTCGGCTTCGACTTCGAAGGGGGCGGCCGGTTCGCCACCGCCACGCTGGCGATCGTGTGGGCCGACGGCACGGTCACCGCAGCGGCCGACGGCCTGGCCTTTCCCAACGGTTCGGTGATCACCGCCGACGGATCGACGCTGATCGTGGGCGAGACGATGGGTGCCCGCTACACGGCGTTCACCATCACCGCCGACCGCGGGCTCACCGACCGCCGGGTCTGGGCCGAGGTTCCGGGGACGGCGCCGGACGGTTGCACCATCGACGCCGAGCAGGCCGTCTGGTTCTCGGATGCGCTCGGCGCGCAGGTGGTGCGGGTGCGCGAGGGGGGCGAGGTCACCGATCGCATCGCCACACCCGACAACACCTACGCGTGCATGCTGGGCGGCCCCGACGGCGACACGTTGTTCGCCCTCACGGCGGCGGACGCCCGTCCCGACGTGGTCGCCGGCACGGCCACGGGTGCATTGTGGTCGCGGCGGGTGGCCGTTCCCCGCCACCCTGATTCCCGCCCCTGACCGCCGGACCTCACCTGGACGGCTCTCTCGACGCCGACACCTCGGTGCCTATCGTTGTGTTCGCAACTATTGTCCAATAGCATCATTGCCATGACAAGCGTTTCGACCACCACTCTCCCGCTGACCTCCGGCACCTGGACCGCCGACCCCGCACACACCACCGTCGGATTCGTCGTCCGGCACCTCGGCCTCTCCAAGGTCCGCGGCCGCTTCGACGGCGTCACGGCGCAGCTCGAGGTCGGCAAGGACCTGGCCGACACCGTCGTCACCGCCGAGGTCGAGATGGGCACCGTCACGACCGGCAACCCCGACCGCGACGCCCACCTCACGTCCTCGGAGTTCTTCGACGCCGAGTCGAACCCCACCATGACCTTCCGCTCCACCTCGATCAGCGGCGACGGTGAGAACTACACGCTCGTCGGTGATCTCACCATCAACGGCATCACCGAGCAGGTGGAACTCGACGTGGAGTTCTTCGGCACCTCGGTGTTCCCGATGGACCAGTCGACGCGCGCCGGCTTCGCCGCGACCGGGTCGATCTCCCGCACCACCTTCGGCATCGAGTGGGACGTCCCGCTCGGTGGCGAGAAGATGATGATCGGCGACAAGGTCGCCCTCGAACTCGACGTCCAGGTGGTCGCACCCTCCTGACGAGAAGCAACAGCGGGGTCAGACCCCGCTGTTGCTTCTCAGACCACCTTCATGCCGTACATCTCGCCGAGCGGATCGGAGATCAGTTCGAGACGCTCCCCGTCGGGCCCGGCGAAGTAGATCGAGTCCTCGCCGATGACGAACATGTCGACACCGGCGTCTTCGAGCTTGCCCTTCAGCCGCCGCCAGTTCTCGGGAGTCACCGAGATCGCGAGATGGTGGTGCCCGCCGAGCACCTCGGCGTACTCGTCGAGGCCGAGCCCCGGGAAGTCGAAGAAGGCGAGCGCGTTGCCGTTGCCGATGTCGAAGAAGAAGTGCGTCGAACCGACGTAGTCCCGGTTCTGGAAGAGCTCGGTCAAGGGGAACTCGAGCAGGCCCTGGTAGAACCCGATCGTCCGTTCGACGTCGGACGAGATCAGCGCCTGGTGGTGGACGCCGCGGGCCGACGACACCGGACGCTCATCCGGCGGCAGCATGTGCTTGGCACGCATGGCGGCCCACTCGTCGTCCCGGTCGGGATGGTCACCGTCGTGGGCGCTGCCGAAGTGCGGTTCATTGCTTGCCATCGCAACAGTCTGCCACGGTTCGGCCGCGTTCGATCTCCGTTCGGGCGACCGGGAGGTACACCCGCCCGGCCGGCGACGAGGCTCGAGACGCAGCGGTACCCGAACGCCACGGCGGGGCCGATCGTGAGAGCAACCAACACGGTGCCCACTCCGACGGGCCCACCCAGCGCCACCCCCAGCACCAGCAGACCCGATTCGATGGCGATCCGCACGTGCGGTTCGTCGCGGCCACTGCGGTCGGAGGCGGCAGCGGCGAGCAGCTCTCCCGAGCCCGCACCCAGACCCGACACGATGAGGGCACCTGCGCCGAACCCCAGCACGACCACGGCACCGAGGTGGAGGCCGATCGCCGACAGCACGGCGCTCGGAGGCTCGTACGCCGAGAGGGCGCCGACGGCGATCTCCATCACGGCACCCACCACGAACGGCGAGAGCACCGTGCCGGGGCCGGCGCGTCGACCGAGCAGATGGGCAACGGCCACCATCGAACCCACGGTGAGCCACACGGTGACACCGAGCGGCAGTCCGGAGCGGGCGCGCACCGCGCCGATGAACACGTCGAGCGGCCCCGGGCCGAGGCCGGTCCACAGCGTGACCGACACGGCCACGGCGATCACCACCGATCCCCCGGCGAGCAGCGCAACCCGCGCGGCGTACGACGTCGCTCGACGGGTGGGTCCGGCAGCGATCACCTGGGCGATCGCCCCCGCCCTCGACCAGGCGCCGGCGCGGACGCGTCCGAGCCAGGACGCGCGCGGCGACGGCTCGGGTGCGGTGGTCATCACAGCAGTATCGGGGACGCACGGGCCATGTCCTCGCGGCTGCCGGTGCCGTCGGGCACACGGCAGTCGGCCCCGGCGACGGGGGCACCGTCCCACGAGCCGCCCCACCGACCCGGTCCAGCGGGTCCGGGCCTGCCGTTCAGGCGTCGAGATGGTCGAGCAGGGCGTGGAGGGCGAGCAGATAGCTGTGGGGACCGAACCCGGCGATCACACCGAGACAGACGGCGCTCACCACCGAGGTGTGGCGGAACGTCTCGCGAGCGTGCACGTTGGACAGGTGGATCTCCACCACGGGGAGGTCGACCGACGAGATCGCATCACGCAGGGCGATGCTGTAGTGGGTGTAGGCGCCCGGATTGAAGATCACACCGTCGGCTCGGGTGCGCGCCTCGTGCAGGGCGTCGATCAGATCGCCCTCGCTGTTCGACTGGACGTCGTAGATCTCCACGTCGCGCGAGGCTGCGGCCGTACGGACGGACGCGACGATGTCGTCGAGCGTGGTGGTGCCGTAGACCTCCACCTCGCGGGTGCCGAGCAGGTTGAGGTTCGGGCCGTTGAGCACCAGGATCCGGCGAGGCATGGTCGCAGACTACGCAGCGCCGCTGCGGCGGGAGCGCACCCGTTCCGGCCGGGGCGTCCGCATCGCCGGCTGCTAGACCGATGGAGATGGACAGCCAGGCCGACGACACGCGGGTGGTCGGACCCGACGACGTCGAGGCCGCCGCACGCTCGCTGGGGGAAGCGTTCGGCGACGACCCCGTGATGGGATGGCTGGGCGGCTTCGAGGACGCGCCCGCCCGCGTGACCGAGCTGATGCGAGCGCAACTGACCGCCCAGACCGCACGACCCGAGTGCCTCGCCTTCACCACCCGGGGCCACGCAGCCAACGCGATCTGGAATCCACCTGGTCACGCCGGCCCGTCCTCGGCCCAGCTCCTGCGATCCCTCCCGAGAATCGTCTCGGTCTTCCGCACCGGTGTCCGGCGACTGCCCGGCTTCCTGGCGGCACTGGAGGCAGCACACCCGCAGGAACCGCACTACTACCTGGCGTTCGTCGGTGTCCGCCGAGCGGCGCGAGGCGCCGGACTCGGAGCCGCGGTGCTGCAACCGATGCTCGACCGCTGCGACACCGAAGGGATCGCCGCCTACCTGGAGAACTCGCGGCCCGAGAACGCGGCGTTCTACGCACGGCTGGGCTTCGTGGAGATCTCACCCGTCGCGTTGCCCGACGGTGCGCCGCCGCTGACGTCCATGTGGCGCGCCCCGCGCTGAGCTCGGGTGCGCCGGTACCGGACCACGCCGGAATCCGGAGAACTCGCCGGACAACTCGCTGGTGTCGCCAACCCGACGGCCGGACTCCACGACACGTCGCCACCGACACCGACGAGATCCACGGCATCACCGTCGTCCTCGACGACGCGGTCGACGGCCCGCCGAGGGAACGCCTCTGGCTGGCCGACTGCGGGTTCACGATGGTGCGAGGCGGCGACGGGGCCTACACGCCCGGTGGCCGTGGCGGGCGTGGGCCACGCGCCGTCCTGATCGAACTCGACGGTCGCGAGGTGATGTCGATCGGACAACCCGACTGCGAGTGCTACGAGCACGCACCGTTCCGGCCGACGTCGGTCGCCGTCGACGAACCGCACCTCGCCGATCCCGACCACGGCGGCACGGGTGACGTCTGGGTCGCCGACGGCTACGGCATCGGCGTCGTGATGCGTTTCAGTCCGATGGGGACACTCGAGGCCATGATCGACGGCACCCACGACGGCTCCGGCGTGGTGGGTGCCGCAACAGCGTCCGGCGGTGCCGGCCGCTTCGACTGCCCGCATGCGCTCCTCATCGATCGACGGCGCGACGAGCCCGAGCTGCTGGTGGCCGACCGCGGCAACGCCCGCGTCCAGGTCTACGGCCTCGACGGCGAGTTCCGCAGGTCGTTCGGCGAGGGTCTCCTCACCAGCCCGAGCGCCTTCGTCACCATCGGCGATCGGCTGGTGATCGCCGAGTTGCACGCCCGGGTCGTCGTGCTCGATGCGGACGACCGGCTCGTGGCCGAACTCGGAGCCGACGCTTCGGTCTGCGATCGACCGGGGTGGCCGAACGCACTCGACGAGCGTGGCCGTCCGGTCCGGCCGCCACTCCACCCCGACAGGTTCAACAGCCCACACTGCCTGGCCGTCGATCGTGCCGGTCGGCTGCTCGTCGGCGAGTGGCTGATCGGTGGCCGCCTGGTGGCCGCCCCGTACGACGGATCACACACGGCGCACTGAGCGCAGCCCGACGGCTCGACTCGCCCCCGTGGCACGCCGCCGGTACCCTCGATCGCATGGCCGGCCACGTGATCACGATCGAGTACTGCGTCCCTTGAGACTATTCGAGCCGCGCCGTGAGCGCCGCTGACGATCTCCTCTCGAACTACCAGCACGTGATCGACCGCCTCACCTTCGTGACGGGCTCGAAGGGCGTCTTCGACGTCGTCGTCGACGGCGAGACGCTCTACTCCAAGCTCGCCATGGGGCGGCACGCCGAGCCCGGTGAGGTGCTCGACCTCTTCGGGCAGCACGTCGCCGCCGGCGTCGCCCGCTACGGCAGCTGAACCGTCCTCGACTGGGGCCGGAGCGGGCGACCCGGTGCGTGGGCGGCCGACGTGCACGTGGCAGGCTGCGCACATGAACGACGCCGACGCAGTCGATCTCGCTCTTCTCCTCCTGCGCTGCGGGGTGGGGGCCGTGATGCTGGCACACGGTGTCAATCACGTGCGGCCGAACATCGACGGCACCGCGGGATGGTTCGGTTCGATGGGCATGCGGCCGCCACGACTGCACGCCTGGCTGGCCAGCGTCACCGAGATCGTCGGCGGGATCCTGTTGATCGTGGGGCTGCTCACGCCGTTCGCGGCAGCGGGCGTGGTGGGCGTGATGTTCGTGGCCTGGGCGATCAACCACCGCGGCAACGGATTCTTCATCTTCCGTCCCGGCGAAGGATGGGAGTACGTGATGACACTGGGCATCGTCGGTGCGGCGCTGGGAGCGCTGGGTCCGGGATCGTGGTCGCTCGACGAGGCGTTCGACATCCGCGACGACCTGTCGGGTACGGCGGGCCTGGCGATCGCTGCGATCGGGGGCGTCGCAGGTGCGGTCGCCCTGCTCGCGGTGTCGTGGCGGCCACCGGAGTCGAGCGCCGACTCCTCCTCGTCCTGATCCGTCGGGTCCGACGCTGCGTCTGACGGCGACGGCGTCGACACGGGCTCGGACCGTTGAACCGGTGACGGCGCCGACCGCCCCGGCCGGGGCGCCGGGATCAGATGAGCGGTTCGGCGGCGGTGGAGAAGGTCGGGCTGAGGTGGGAGGTGTCGTTCCAGCAACGCACCACCCAGCGGTCGCCTTCGACGACGACGTGGGAGATCGAGGCGTTGTCGGCACCCGTGAACGCGAACCCCGACGAACCGGTGGCGATGTTCATCACCTGGCCGATCACGCCTCCGTGCACGACGGCCACGACGAGCTCGTCGGGATGCTCGGCGGCGATCCGCTCGATGCCACGCCGGACGCGGTTCTCGAACTGGTGGGCCGGCTCGCCACCGGGGATCACGTCCCAGCGTTGCTCGACGTACATCAGCTGGGCGATCGGATCCCCGTCGGCGATCCGCTTGCGGAACTCACCTCCCTCCCAGTCACCGAGATGGACCTCACGCAGATCGGCGATCACGATCGGTTCGATGCCGAGCTGGTCGAGCAGCGGCTGGGCGGTCTGCACGGTGCGCTGGAGGGTCGTGACGTACACGGCGGCGATCCGCTCGCCGGTGTCGATCAGCCGTTGCGCGGCGAGACGGGCCTGCTCCTCGCCCGCGGGTGCGAGCGGCGGATCGCCGTGACCGTCGACGAGGTCGAACGACTCACCCTCCACATGGGGTGCCGATTCGCCGTGGCGCACCAGCAGGATCTCGGTGGCGCCGGGGGGAGGAGCGAAACGGGACTGGGGGTACGAACGGATCTCTGCCACTCCCCCGAACCTACTGCTCCGTTTGCGTGACGCTTTCTTCGGCCCGTCCCCACGAAACTGCAACGCAGACGTGCTTGGTCGGCAGACTGGTGGGGTGAAGCAGCTCAACTCTCGTCCGATCGACACGGTCGACCTCCTGTCGCTGCCACTGTTCGTGGGCACGATGGTCTGGGAGTCGAGGGCGCTGAAGCGCCGGGAGCTGCGCGAATTCGGCGACCTCGACGATGCCAGCCGTGAGGAGCTGTCGGATCCGAGCCTGCCACCCGATCCGCTGGTTCCCGTGGGCTACGAGGCGCGCGACACCCGTGCCAGCATCACGATGCTGGCCGGCAACGTGGCGGTCAACCTGGCGATCGCCGGTGCACTCGGTGCCGTGAGCCGGTTCGTCTTCAAGCGGCGGGTCGTCGACATCGGAGCCACGAAGTGGTCGCTGCCGGTGGCGATGGTGGCGTGGGACTTCCTCTACTACTGGGACCACCGGTGGATGCACGAGGTGCGGTTGCTGTGGGCCAACCACGTCACGCACCATTCGAGTGAGCGCTACAACCTGTCGACCGCCCTCCGCCAGCCGTGGTCGGGCTTCCTCACCGCCTGGGTGTTTCTTCCGATGCCGTTGATCGGGCTCCCGGCGCACCACGTGGCCAAGGCGGGGCAGCTGAACCTGCTGTACCAGTACTGGATCCACACCGAGGCGATCGACCGGCTCCCGAAGCCCATCGAGGCGGTGTTCAACACGCCGTCGCACCACCGGGTGCACCACGGCGCCAACCCGCAGTACCTCGACAAGAACTACGGCGGCATCCTGATCCTGTGGGACCGGCTGTTCGGCACGTTCGAGCCGGAGGTGCGACGGGTGAAGTACGGCCTCACCAAGAACATCCACACGTTCAACCCGATCCGCATCGGCTACCACGAGTTCGTCGACATCGCCCGCGACGTGCGCCGGGCACGCACCTGGCGCGAGCGGTTCGGCTACGTGTTCGGCCGCCCCGGGTGGTCCCCGACCTGATCCGCTCCTGCATCCGCACGTCGACCACACGTTTGCGTTGCAGAAATGTCGGGACGCGCCAACAATTTCGTCACGCAAACAGGGTTGCCGCGCTGGTGGCTCGGGCGGCGCCGATGTCAGTGGGCGAATTCGAGTTCGCCGACCACGTCGGCACACACCTCGATCGCCAGCTGTACGAACGCCTCGGCGGCAGGCGAGAGGGTGCGACCCGCGCGCCAGGCGATCGACACGTTGCGTCCGGGAATCGGCGGGTCGAGCGGATGCAGCGACGTGCGCGGGTCCTCCGGCTCGGTGCACAGCAGGGGCATCACCGCCACGCCCATGCCGGCACGCACCATCGCCGCGACGGTGCCGTTGTCGTTGGAGCGGAACACGTAGCTCGGATCGAGGCCGGCGGCACGCAGGCCCGCCTCGTTGAGCAGCTGGCACGAGTTCTCGTGCTGGCCGATCATCGGCTCGTCGGCGAACGCGTCGACCGCCACCGGGCCCGGACCCGGTCCGAACTGGCCGGGCCGGGCGATGAGCACGAACGGGTCGGTGAGCAGGTGTCGGGCCTCGAATCCCGCCGCTGTCGCCACGTCGACGCCGCCGACGAGGAAGCTCACCTCGGTCTGGCCCCGTTCGAGCTGTGCTTCGAGTTCGTCGTCGTCGTCGCTCTCGAACAAGGCGATGTCGACGTCGGGGAACTGGCCGCGGAACCTGGCGACCAGGTGGGGAAGCACCGCCGACGAGATGCTCTGGAACGTACCGACGGTGAGCCGACCCACCTGCCCACTCCGGAAACGATCGAGCACGTCGTCGAGGGCGTCCACGCGGGCGATCAGATCGCGCCCTCGATCGAGCACGACGGCACCCAGTGGCGTGAGCTCCACCCTGCGGGGGCCTCCCGGCCGGTCGAACACCTTGCCGCCCACGGTGCGTTCGAGCGCTGCGATCTGTTGGCTGACGGCGGACTGCGTGTAGCCGAGCCGCTCGGCAGCGCGTCCGAAGGTGCCCTCCGACGCCACGGCGTCGAGCGTGGCGAGGTGGCGGAGTTCGAGTTCACGCAGGCCCGACATGAACATCAGCATACCTGATGGTCATGAGCAGAAAGTATCGCTGTTGTTTGTGTTCCAGCGTCCGTAGCGTGATTCCCATGAGCCATCTCGTCACCCCCCTCACCGCCCCGGCTGCCGATCTGCGCCGTGAGCTCGCCACCATCGAGGAACTCGCCCGCACCATCGACCGCGACGGCCTCGCCGCCGCGCCCGCAGCCGCCATCGACCACGTCATCGAGGTCGGCCTCGCCGCCGACGTGTCCCCCGTGCTCGCCGAGGTGCTCGCCGACACCAACGAGCCGCCGGCCGTCCGCGAGCGCGCCTTCGGCCTGCTGGCGATGCGCATCCTCGCTCGCGCCACCACGGGCCACTTCACCCTCGCCGCCTGAGCGGCACCGGCGGGTTCAGGCCCGCATCGGGTCCATCACCTGTTCCACGAACCGGAGCACGTGCTCGTCGGTGAGCGGATGACCGAAGTCCATCACGAAGTGCTCGACACCCATCTCGGCTCGATGGGTGAGGAACTCCCGCAGCTCCGCCGATTCGGCATCGGTCTCGGGCAACGCCCGCTCGAACGTCGAGCTCACCTCGATCTCCGACGGGTCCCTGCCGGCATCGGCCGCCGAGGTCCGCACGATGTCGAGCCGCCGGCGCCAGTCGTCGTCGGTTCCCCGTGACGGGCCGTTCCACATGTCGGCGATGCGCCCCACCAGCGGCAGCCCGACCTGCTCGCCGGCCGCGCCGATGCACACGGGCGGCACCACGTCGGGACGCGGCGAGGCGGTGGCGCCGTCGATCGAGAAGTGTTCACCGCTGAAGCTCGGCTCGTCCTGGGTCCACATCAACCGGCAGATCTCGACCGCTTCCTCGAGTTGTGCGAACCGCACCGCCGGCGGCGGGAACTCGTAGCCGTAGGCGTGGTACTCGGCCTCGCGCCAACCGGCACCGATGCCCAGGACGAACCGGTTCCCCGACAGCACCTGCAGCGTCGACGCCATCTTGGCCGTGAGAGCGGGAGGACGGTAGCCCACACCGAGCACGTGATGGCACAGCGCCACGTCGGGGAACTTCGCCGCCAACCACGTGAGCGTGGTCCACGCCTCCATGAACGGATCGGTCTTGGTGTCGAACCCCCAGAAGTGGTCGGCGATCCACACCGAGTCGAAGTGCGCCAGCGCCGTCGGGAGGATGTGCTGCTCCTGGTACATCACGATCGGCCGGTGGTCGCTCCACCGGTTGCCGATCACGGGTGACAGCCACCCGAACTTCACCTGGCCGTGCTCGTTGCTCATCTCGCCGACCGTAACCGTCCCGGCCGGCGTCGGTACGGTGACCGACGATGAGGAGTTTCACGGGCAAAGTGGCCGCGATCACCGGAGCCGGGTCGGGCATCGGACGGGCCCTGGCGCTCGAACTGGCCGATCGGGGATGCCACGTGGCACTGTCCGACGTCGACGAGATCGGCCTCACCGAGACCGCTCGGCTGGTCGACGCGGCTGCCGGTCGCTCCGGCACCGTCGTGCCCGTGAAGGTGTCGGCAGCGCCCGTCGACGTGGCCGAGCGGGCCGCCGTCGAGACGTGGGCCGCCGCAGTGGTCGAGGAGTTCGGCCAGGTCAACCTGATCTTCAACAACGCCGGCGTCGCACTCAGCGCCGACGTCCACGTGATGAGCTACGAGAACTTCCGGTGGTTGATGGACATCAACTTCTGGGGTGTGGTGCACGGCACGCTGGCGTTCCTGCCCCATCTGAAGGCGACCGCCGACGGCCACGTGGCGAACATCTCCAGCGTGTTCGGCCTCCTCGGCATCCCCACGCAGTCGGCCTACAACGCCGCCAAGTTCGGGGTCCGCGGTTTCACCGATGCGCTGCGCACCGAACTCGACATCGAGCGGTGCGGCGTGTCCGCCACCACGGTCCACCCGGGCGGCATCAAGACCGACATCGCCCGCAACGGACGGTTCGAATGGGCGGCACACGACGAGGCCGTCGACGTCGAGCAGGTGGCGCTCGACTTCGAACGCTTCGCGAAGACCACCCCGGAGAAGGCGGCGCAGCTGATCCTCGGCGCGGTGGAGAAGAACAAGCGGCGGGCACTGATCGGTCCCGATGCCCACCTGTTCGACCTGGCGGCGCGGATGTCGCCCCGGGCCTCGCAGTGGATGCTCGGCCGGCTCGCCGCCCGCACGGGCACCACCATCGTCTGAACGGCGAATCCCCGAGCTGCTCCCGGCAGGTCAGTCGCCCGGGAGGACCAGCGCCGCCGGGCCGCGCCGCAGATCGGTCGATGCTGGCCGCAGCGTCGGTCAACCCGACGAGCGAGAACCACACCAAGCTCGGGCGCCGGTTGCCCAATTCGATGCGCAACAGCTCCGAGCAAGCGAGTTCAGCCGGGCCTTCCTACACGCTGGAGCCGCCGGCGGCAAGACCTCCCATTCCGTGGAACAGACGGACCTCCAGAGCAGCGTTGGTGACGTCGAGCGCCATGAGATCGAACGGTGCAGAGAGGGCGATCGCCAGGGCCGTCCGTCACGACGGAACCGGACGCTCAGAGCCAGCCGGACCGCTTGAACTGCCGATACAGCAGGGCCACCACCAGCGCCGTGAGCGTCATCACCAGCGGGTAGCCGGCCACCCAGCCGAGTTCGGGCATGTGCTCGAAGTTCATACCGTAGATGCCCGCCACCATCGTCGGTACGGCGGCCATCGCCACCCAGGCACTGATCTTGCGCATGTCGTCGTTCTGGCGCACGGTGATCTGGGTGAGGCTCGCCGTGAGCGCTGCGTCGAGGAGGCCCGACAGCGAGTGGGCGCGGGTGACGGCACGGTCGAGCTGATCGGCCGCCTCGTTGAGGTCGGCCAGCACCTCGGTCGGCAGCCGGTGTCCTTGCGTGCGGATCAGGCGGATGAGTGGATCCTGCAGCGAGTCGATCGCCACCAGCAGCCGTCGCACCTCGCGCTTGAGCTTGTAGAGCCGACGCACCGGCTGCCGGCTCGTGTCGGAGAACACCTCGTTCTCCACCTCGACGGCGTCGGCCTCGAAGCCGTCGAGTGCCGGTCCGTAGTCGCCGATCACCCGGTCGATCACCGCAGCGAACACGGCCGACGGCCCGAGACGCAACCGGTCGGGATCGGCTTCGAGGCGCGATCGCACCTGGGCCAGCTGGCTCGCCCGACCGTGGCGGATCGACACCACGGCGTGGGGGCCGACGAGCAACGTCATCTCACCGAGCACGATCGTCTCGGCGCGGTCGTCGTAGCGGGCGGTGCGCAGCACCAGCTGGATGGTGGAGCCGTCGACGCTGAGCACGGGGCGGGCGTGCGGGGCGAGGATCTCCGCCGGCGACACCTCGTGGAACTCGAGGTCGGCGCACACCGGTGCGAGTTCGGCTTCGTCGGGCATGTTGAGTCCGAGCCACAGGAAGCCGTCTGCCTGCGACGTCGCCGACCATCGGCCGAGGTCTCGCAGCGGCCGGTCGAGGTCGTGCCGTCCCCCGTCGACGTAGTGGGCAACATCCACGATCACTGCGACAGTCTCGCTCACGTGGCCCCGGCGGGTTGCAGCTGGTCGTCGATCGTGCGCGAAGCTCGGCTCCGCCCCGACCCGAGAGGTCGGATGCGGGAGTGCAAGGAGGATGACCATGAGCGATGCTGCGGTGACCCCACCTCGAACCGACGGCAGCGGCGACGTGGAGCACGTCGACGTGCTGATCGTGGGTGCCGGCATCTCCGGGATCGGTGCGGCGTACCACCTCCGGCACCAGCGACCGGGGACCAGCTTCGTCGTGCTCGAGACGAAGGAGAGCTTCGGCGGGACGTGGCTGACGCACACCTACCCGGGCATCCGCTCCGACAGCGACCTGTACACCTTCGGTTACCGCTTCAAGCCGTGGACCGGCCCCCCGATCGCCGCCGCCGCCGAGATCCTGCGGTACATGGGCGAGGTGATCGAGGAGAACGACCTCGACCGTCACATCCGCTACCACCACCGGATCTCCACCGCCACCTGGTCGAGTGACGACAACCGCTGGACGCTGCACGCCACACGCACCGATCCCGACTCGGGCGACATCGAGGACGTCACGTTCACCACCGACTTCCTGTGGATGTGCCAGGGCTACTACCGCCACGAGAAGGGGTACACCCCCGACTGGCCCGGGATGGACACGTTCGAGGGCGAGATCGTCCACCCGCAGACCTGGCCGAACGACATCGATCTCACCGGCAAGCGGGTGGTGGTGATCGGGTCCGGGGCCACCGCCGCCACCCTCGTGCCGGCCATCGCAGGCGACTGCGAGCACGTCACGATGCTCCAGCGCTCACCCACCTACTTCATCTCGCGCCCCAACACCAACGAGGTCGCCGACATGCTGCGTGACCTCGACGTCCCCGAGGAGTGGACGCACGAGATCGTGCGACGCAAGATCCTCAAGGACCAGGCCGAGATCACCCGGCTGTCGTTCGAACAGCCCGAGTTCCTCCGCACCGAACTGCTGAACCTCGTACGCGCCGAGCTGCCCGAGGGCTACGACGTGGACACGCACTTCACACCCGCCTACCGGCCGTGGCAGCAGCGCCTCGCGATGGTGCCCGACGGTGACCTGTTCGCCGGGATCCGCAGCGGCAGGGCGTCGGTCGTGACCGACGAGATCGAGGCGTTCGACGAGACGGGCATCCGCACACGCAGCGGCGAGCACCTCGACGCCGACGTGATCATCACCGCCACCGGATTCGAACTGAGCGTGCTCGGCGACATCGACTTCACCGTCGACGACCGGCCGGTGAACTTCGCCGACACCGTCACGTACCGGGGGATGATGTTCACCGGCGTCCCCAACCTCGTGTGGGTGTTCGGCTACTTCCGCGCGAGCTGGACGCTGCGCGCCGATCTCGTGTCGGACTTCGTCTGTCGGCTCCTCGACCACATGGACGACCTCGGTGCGGTGAAGGTCACCCCCGCACTGCGTCCCGAGGACGCCGGGATGGAGCTGTCGTCGTGGATCGACCCCGACAACTTCAATCCGGGGTACCTCATGCGCAGTGTCCACCTGATGCCCAAGAAGGGCGACAAGCCCGAGTGGCAGCACACGCAGGACTACTGGGTCGAGAAGGAGACCCTGCCGGCAGCGGACCTCGACGACGGCTGTCTCGTCTACGAGAAGTAGCCGGCACGGCTCGACCTCGGCTCGACGGACTCGTGACATGACCTTGCAGATCGGATTCCTCGGATGCGGCTTCATCAGCCGCACCCACAGCTACTTCCTGAAGCACACGAGCATCGACCATCGCGTCGCCGCGGTGTACGACGTCGACCGCGAGCGGGCCGCCGCGTTCGCCGGCCGCGTCGGCGCCGAGGTGGCCCTCCACGGCGAGGCCGTGCTCGACGACGTCGACGCCGTCTTCGTCACCACGTGGACCTCGGAGCACGAACGGCTGGTCGCAGCAGCAGCCGAGCGGGGTGTGGCCGTGTTCTGCGAGAAGCCGCTGGCACTCGACGGCGCCGGTGCCCGACGCATCGCCGACAGCGTCGAGTCGGCCGGCGTCGTGAACCAGGTCGGACTGGTGCTGAGGTTCCTGCCGCAGTTCGTGCGGGCGCGCCAACTGCTCGCGGACGAACGGGCGGGCCGATTGATGGCCGTGTCGTTCCGTGACGACCAGTTCATCCCCATCCAGAGCTACTACGGCTCGACGTGGCGGGTCGATCCGGCACGCTGCGGACGCGGCACCCTGCTCGAGCACTCGATCCACGACGTCGACGTGCTGCAGTGGCTCGGCGGGCCGGTCGACGCCGTGAGCGGCACCGTGCGCGAGTTCCACGGCCATCCCCGGATCGACGACGTCGCGTCGGCTCGTCTCGAGTTCGCGAACGGCGCCGTCGCCGACCTGCTGTCGATCTGGCACGACATGACCGACCGGCCGAGCCAGCGCCACATCGAGTGCTTCTCCGAGCATCTGTACCTGCGGCTCGACGGGACCCCGGACGGCTCGATGACCTGGCAGTTCGCCGGGGAGCCGGCGGTGGAGTCGGCGGGGCGGGCACTGCTGGAGGATGTGCTGGCGGCCGACCTCCCTGCGGCGTCGCCGTTCCTGTCCGACGACGTGCTCGACCTGCGCGACGGAGCGATGTTCAACCCGTTGACGCCGTTCCTGCGAGCGCTCCGCGACGGCGTTCCCTCCCCCCTGCCACTCCGAGCGGCAGTGCCTGCGCACGACCTGGTCGATGCGATCTACGCCTCGGCCGACCTCGGCGGCGCACCGGTGCACACGGCCGGCTGACGGTCAACGCCACATGCGGCGGATGATCTCCCAGCCGTAGTGGCGGGCGAGCGCATCGCGGAACTTCGGGAAGTCGGACACCGCCTCGCCGGATGCGAGATCGGAGATCGCACGGATCACGCACAGGGGGACACCGCCGTGCTCGAAGCAGACCTGGGCGACGGCGGCGCCCTCCATGTCGACACACACGGCGGCGGCCTCGCGGCCCAGCACCACGGCCTTGCCCTCACCGTGGATGAACTCGTCGCCGGTGACGACTCGTCCGCGATGCACACGGGGTCGGCGGATCCCGAGATCGGCCAGCACCTCGGCGGGGACCAGCTCGGTGAAGCCGTCACCGAAGAAGTCGAGTGCCGCGCGTTCCGCCGCGTCCGACAGTGCCGGGTCGGCGACGAAATCGCGGACGCCGAGCAACGGCACGTCACCGCGGCGGAACTCGTCGGGTGGACCCTGGATGTCGTGCTGCACCAGGTCGGTGGCGATCACGACGTCACCGATGCCGACCCCTGGGGCGAGTGCGCCGGCGATCCCCGTGAACACGATGCCGTCGACCCCGAACTCGCGGATGAGTGTCGTCGCCGTGACGGCGGCGGCCACCTTGCCCATGCGTGACTGCACCAGCGTGACCTGCGGTGAACCGGTGACATCGAGGAGCGTGCCGGTGCGGTAGGTACGCCGAGCGATGCGTTCGACCTGCTCGTCGACGAGCCGGTCGTGGAGGAGCTCGATCTCCTCGGGCAGGGCACCGATCACGCCGAGATGTGACGAGATCGGACTCATGCGGGCAGGCTACGCGGACCGTCCCCCCGGGGCGAGCCGCCGGACACCGACTCGAGGTCGGCACGCGACGGGGAACCGACGATCGGCGGGCCGGCGGGCGGGCTCACGACCAACGGGCCGGCTCACGACCGGCCGAACAGGGCAGCCGCTGCGCTCCATGCGACGTAGGCGCTCGCAGCCGCCACCGCTCCGACGCCGACACCAGCGGCATTGGCGAGCAGATCGGTGCCCTCGACCACGCGTGTCGCCGAGTAGACGCCCTGGCTCAGCTCCACGATCACGCTCGCCGCCAGGACCACGGCGGCTGACACCGCAAGACCGCGCCACGTCCA
This sequence comes from Ilumatobacteraceae bacterium, assembly GCA_041686315.1. GTDB lineage: Bacteria > Actinomycetota > Acidimicrobiia > Acidimicrobiales > Ilumatobacteraceae > Sva-07. The sequence continues at coordinate 18,468 of JAWLEC010000010.1, read as the reverse complement.
GACCGTGAGTGCCACCAGTGCGGTGGCGACTGCCCACACGGCGATGTGGACCACGACGTCGCTGTCGGGGAGCTGCTCGGTGGAGACCCGGGCTCCGGCATCGATCCGTTCCGACAGCCGGTCGACGGCGTCGCCGAAGAGTCGACGAAGGGCTCCGGGTGCCCGATCCGACAGCATCAGCGCCACGTTGAAGACCACCATCGCTGTCGCCGAGACCCCGAACAGCACCCGCACGGCCACGGGCGGCCGGAGGCGGGGCCGCACTCGACGCTCGACGGTGCGGCCCATCCTGCGACGATATGCCGCTCACCACGCTCACCGCCTGCGCGCCACCGATCTCACACCCGTTTGCGTTGCAGAAATGTGGGAAGGGGCCAACAGAACCGTCACGCAAACGGATTCGTCGACGTCAGTGACTGTGCCCTGCACGCGTCGTGCGGGGGACGGCGCATGCTCGCAGCGGCTGCCCGACGAGCGGATTGATCGGGCAGACGCCGAACGCGCCGGTGGCGATCGGTGCGAGGGCGAAGACGGCGATGCCGATCCCCACACCACCCCCGACCGCAGCGCCGATCCCCATGAGCGCCAATCCGGCGACGACGCGGATGATCCGGCCGGGAACGGTGTTCATGAAAGCGAGAAATGCCATGACGTGTCCTCCTCAGTCGGCAACCATTATACCCCCATGGGTATATCTGTCCACGGTGGGTTGCTACGTTCGTGGCCGACACCCCATCGACGGAGGCACGATGTCCACGATCCTGATCACCGGCAGCAACAGCGGCTTCGGAAAGCTCGCCGCACTCTCGCTCGCGCAGGACGGTCACCGGGTGATCGCCACGATGCGGAACCTGGCCAAGGGTGACGACCTCCGATCCGCCGCCGAGGGTCTCGACGTCGAGATCCGGCACCTCGACGTGTGCGATCCCGCCTCGGTCGAGGACGCTGTCGGTGATCCGGCCGATCTCGACGTGATCGTCAACAACGCCGGGTTCGAGGTCGCCGGCTCCGTGCACATGATCCCCGACGAGCTGATGCACCGACAACTCGACACCAACGTGCTCGGTCCGGTCCGGCTGATCCGCGCCGTCATCCCCACCTGGCGCCGACGCGGCAGCGGCACGATCGTCAACGTGTCGAGCATCGCCGGAGTCGTCGGAGCACCGTTCGGCGGCGCCTATGCGGCTACGAAGCACGCGCTCGAAGCGCTCAGCGAGGCCGTTCACTTCGAGAACAGCCAGGCCGGCATTCGCGTGCGGCTCGTGGAGCCGGGGCGGTTCGAGACCGACTTCAGCTCCAACATCGTGCCTGCGCCCGGCTGGGAGGGGTCCGACGACCACGACCGGTCGGTGCGCCTCCGCGAGGCGCAAGGTGTCCTGAACGGCGACGGCCCCGAGCCCGACCCGCAGGACGTGGCCGATGCGATCGTGCTCGCCGCACTGGATCCCGATGCGCCGTTCCGGCAGTTCGTCGGCAACGATGCGCAGCTCATCAGCGCCACCAAGGCGTCGATGCCGTTCGAGGACTTCGACACCACCATGCGCACCACCCTCGACTGGCACGAGTGACCCCAACGATCCAGCGATCCTGCCCGGCCCCACCCACGTTTGCGTGACGCTTTCTTCGGTGCGTCCCCACAATTCTGCAACGCAGACGAACAGCGCCCGGATGAACGGTGCGGCTCGGGGTCGTTGCAGCCGACGGCCGACTACACGTCGGTGAATGCCCGCTCGGTCGGGAGCCGATCGAGGCGGTCCTGCCGGAAGCGGTCGAACAGCACGAGGATCATGGTGAGCAGCATCCCGAAGAAGATCGCCGCTCCGCGGTTGATCCGGTCCTCGCCGACGATGCCGGAGTACACGAGCAGAAGTCCCGTGTTGAGCGCCGCCAGCACGATGAACTGGAGGGCCACCGACGACCAGTTCACGCCGCGGCGTACGAGGAGCGCGCTGACACCGGCGTTGACGAGCACCAACAGCGTCACGGCGCCGATGATCTGGAATCCGCGAGCGTCGATGCCGAGTACCAGCGTGAAGATGCCGCCCACGAGGCCGAGCAGCACGACCTTCTCGAACAGCGGCCAGCGGAGCGACACGTGCGCGTCGGCGAGTTCGGGTCGGTCGGCGTCGGGGGCCCACATGTCGACGGGGGCAGGGCGGTCGACGTCGAAACCGAACGGCCAGTCCCTCGCCGGCAGCCGCCTGGAGTACACGACACCGAGAGCTGCCAGCCCAGCGATCGCGACGAGGATGGCCGCCAGCACCACCGGCCGGTTGGCGAAGGCATCGCCCCACGACTCGAGCGGATCCACCCCGAACACGGTCTCCTTCATGAAGTCGGTGAAGTCGTTCTGGGCGACGTGGATCCACCACTCCTGCGGCAGCTTGATCACGATCCAGATCGCTGCGGCCATGGCGACGACCGCCCTGCGGGTCATGCGGCGTGGATCCCACATCGTGCGGACCAGTTCGTAGGCGATGAAGTAGTACTCGAACGTGTTGGGGAACACGAGCAGCAGCCAGCGCTCCTCGGTGATCTCGAACGCCATCACGCCGATCAGCCGGTAGTACCAGAGGAACCGGGCGACGTCGACGGCGAACCCGTTGGTCCAGTTGCGGAACACCGACAGGTAGGCGACGGTGAGGTAGTAGATGTCGAGCGCCTTGTCGTAGCTCTGGTAGCCGTCGAGGTCGAGGTCGGTGAACTGCTGGAAGATCGTCTGGTCGGCGGCGTCGATCACGAGCGCAGCGACGATCGCCGGCAGGGGGAAGCGCGGGATCAGGAGGGGGACGAGGAACCGTGCTCCCACGACGACGAGAAAGACCGCGATGTCACTGCCGGCTGCGTCCACGGCGGCTCACACTACCCAGAGCGGCGGCATCCCCACCGACACATCTGGGTATCGGCTCGACATGGCAGGCTGGGGCCCGTGACCGCCGAGCACCCGACGTACGAGCAGCTGTTCGAGAACAACCGGGCCTGGGTGGCCGGACGGCTCGAGGCCGACCCCGGCTACTTCGAACGACTCGCCGAGGGCCAGTCGCCGAGGTATCTGTTCATCGGGTGCTCGGACAGCCGGGTGAACGCCAACGAGATGGTCGGCACGCGCACGGGCGAACTCTTCGTGCACCGCAACATCGCCAACCTGGTCGTGCACACCGACATGAACCTGATGTCGGTGTTGCAGTTCGCCGTGGAGGTGTTGGGGGTCGAGCACATCATCGTGTGCGGCCACTACGGCTGCGGCGGCGTGTTGGCGGCCGTCGACAGGAGCTACCACGGCTTGATCGACAAGTGGCTGCGCACGATCAAGGACGTGTACCGGATCTACCACGACGAGCTCGACGCCATCGCCGACCCGGTCGAACAACATCAGCGGCTCGTGGAGCTCAACGTGCGCGAGCAGGTGTACCGGCTGGCGTCGACGTCGTTCGTGCAGCGCCGGTGGGGACGCGACATCAAGGACCACGTCCACGGCTGGGTGTACGACATCCGCCACGGTCTGTTGAACGATCTCTGCATCGACCCCGCCGACGAGTCCGCTCGCAGCCTCTACGAGCTCGACGACCTCTGACTCCCGGCCTCCGTCCGCGAACGGGAAGTGAACAGGGGACGAACGGAGCATTCCTCGCAGGCCGCAGTGTGTCGAAGCTGACTAACTTGCCGAGATGAACCCCGGCGGGCCCGCACCGTCGGGCACCCTCCAGCGGCGACTCGGCGTCGGCGACGCCGTGGTGGTGGGTGCCGGGTCGATGATCGGTGCCGGGGTGTTCGCCGCCTGGTCACCGGCGGCCTCTGCTGCGGGAACGGGTCTGCTCGTCGGGTTGGCGATCGCCGGCCTGGTGGCCTACTGCAACGCCACGTCGTCGGCGCAGCTGGCCGCGATCCACACCGAGTCGGGGGGAACCTATCTCTACGGTCGCCGGCAGCTGGGCCACGCGTGGGGGCACCTCGCCGGATGGGGGTTCGTCGTCGGCAAGACGGCGTCCTGCGCGGCCATGGCACTCACGGTCGGCGCGTATCTGTGGCCCGGGCGCGAGCGACTGGTCGCCGTCGGCGCCGTGGCGCTCATCACCCTGGTGAACATCGGTGGGCTCACCAGGACCGTTGCCGTCACCCGGGTGCTGCTGGCGGTTTCGCTCACGGCTCTGGCAGGTGTGATGATCGCCGGCTGGTCGAGCGGCGACGCCACGCTCGACCGCATCGTCCCCGTCGACACGGACGTGTTCGGCATCCTGCAGTCGGCGGGATTGCTGTTCTTCGCGTTTGCCGGTTACGCACGGATCGCCACCCTGGGCGAGGAGGTCCGGGACCCGGCCGTCACGATCCCGAAGGCCATCCCGCGTGCCCTCGGGTTCGTGCTCGTCGTCTACGCCGTCGTGGCGGTCACCGCTCTGGCCACGGTCGGCGCCTCGGCGCTGGCGGCGACCGACGCGCCGCTGCGTCTGGTGACCGACGCCGCGGGAGGCGGCGACCTACTCGCTGCCGTCGTCCGGGTGGGCGCCGGCGTCGCCGCCCTCGGTGTGCTGCTCAACCTCATCCCCGGCGTGTCGAGGACCACGTTGGCGATGGCACGCGAACGGGATCTCCCCCATTGGTTCGCCCACGTCGACGCCCGTCGCTCGCTCCCGTTGCGTGCCGAGCTGACGGTGTCGATCGTGGTGATCGCGCTGGTGCTGCTGCTCGATCTCCGCAGCGCCATCGCGGTGTCGGGCGTGGCCGTGCTGACCTACTACTTCGTCACCAATGCGGCGGCGCTCACCCTGCGACCGGACCAGCGTCGTTGGCCCAGGTGGGTGGCGGTGGTCGGCCTCGTGGGGTGCGCGGTCCTCGTGATCAGCCTGCCGTGGGAGGCGCTGCTCGGTGGCGGCATCGTGCTCGCCCTCGGCGTGGTCGGGCGCCGGCTCACTCCAGCCCCGTGACTCCTGATCCACCGCCCCACCAGGCACCCACACCACGTTTGCGTGACCGAATTGTTGGGACGTCCCAACATTTTCGTCACGCAAACGTCCTGCGCCCGGATCCCCTGGTGTTCGTGTGACGGATTTGTCGGCACGTCCCAACATTTTCGTCACGCAAACGCACCCGGGGGTGCGTCGTTAGCCTGACGGGTATGCCGGTCGCCACGGAACTCTCGCTCGAGTCCACGTTCGTCGACGACCTCGAGGGGCTCTACGAACACTGGCAGCCCACCGCCGTACCACAGGCGGAGCTGCTGGCCCTCAACGCCGACCTGGCGCAGTCACTGGGCCTCGACCCCGACGATCTCCGCTCAGCGGACGGGCTCGCCGTGCTCGCCGGCAACGCGATGCCCGAGCATGCCCGCCCCGTCGCCCAGGCCTACTCCGGGCACCAGTTCGGCGGCTACTCGCCACGCCTCGGCGACGGTCGGGCGCTCCTGCTCGGCGAGATCGTCGCTCCCGACGGCGGCCGTCACGACCTCCACCTCAAGGGATCGGGCCGCACACCGTTCGCCCGTGGCGGCGACGGCAAGGCGGCAGTCGGCCCGATGCTGCGCGAGTACGTGATCGGCGAGGCGATGCACGCGCTCGGCGTCCCCACCACCCGCATGCTGGCCGTGGTCGCCACCGGCGAGTCGGTCGCCCGCGAGACGATGCTGCCCGGCGCCGTGCTGACCCGCGTGGCATCGAGCCACCTGCGCGTCGGCACCTTCCAGTACGCCGCTGCCACCGGCGGCCGGCCGCTGCTGCAGCGCCTCACCGACCACGCCATCGACCGCCACCATCCCGACCTCGCCGGCATCGACGATCCCGCCGAGAGGGCGCTCGCCCTCTTCGACCGGGTCGTCGCTGCGCAGGCCGAGCTGGTGGCCCGGTGGATGCTCGTCGGGTTCATCCACGGCGTGATGAACACCGACAACACCACCATCTCCGGCCAGACGATCGACTACGGACCCTGTGCGTTCATGGACGCCTACGATCCCGCCACCGTCTTCAGCTCCATCGACCACGGCGGCCGCTACGCCTACGGCAACCAGCCGTCGATGGCGGCATGGAACCTGGCCCGACTGGCCGAGGCGATGCTGCCGCTGTTCGTCGACGACGACCGTCCGGCGGGCGACGATGCAGCGCCCCGCCCGGGTGGCGATGTGCCCGGCGATCGGTCCGGCACAGAGGCGGACGAGGAGCAGGCCGTCGCCGCCGCGACGGAGGTGCTGCAGACCTTCCCCGGCCGGTTCGTCTCCGCCTGGCAGCGGGGGATGCGCACGAAGCTCGGTCTCGCGGCGGCGGAGAGGGCGAGCGGCGACATCCACGGCGACCACGACGCGGACGGCGACACGGCCACCGACGGCGACACCGACGGCGACGTCGCACTGATCGACGACTACCTCACGCTGCTGCACGAACACGGCGCGGACTTCACGTCGAGCTTCCGCGCTCTCGCCGCGCTGTTGCGCGACGGCACATCGACGCCTCCCCTGCCGGCGAACGAGGCCACCCGGTCGTGGCTCGACCGCTGGAGCACCCGGATCGCCACGACCGGCGCCGATCCTGTCGAGATCGCCGACGCCATGGACTCGGTGAACCCGCTCTACATCCCCCGCAACCACCTCGTGGAGGAGGCCCTGGCGGCCGCTACCGCAGGAGATCTCGCACCGTTCGAGCAGCTCGTCGCCGTGGTCACCGACCCGTTCGGCGAACGCCCCGGCCTCGAGCGTCACACCGAGCCGGCACCCGCCGACTTCGGCCGGTACCGCACCTTCTGCGGCACCTGACCGTCCCGTCGAACCCGGAGCAGCGGAGTGTCTGCGAGACTCGGGGGATGCAGCCACTCGCGGTCCACCACGTGTCGATCAACGTCGTCGACGCCGACGAGGCGATCGCCTTCTACACCGACGTACTCGGCCTGACCGTCCGGGGCGACCGGCCCGACTTCGCCATCGGTGGCGCCTGGCTCGATCTCGGCGACCAGCAGGTGCACCTCATCGAAACGGACGTTCCCGACGACATGGGTCAGCACTTCGCCATCCGGGTCGCCGACCTCTCTGGGGCCGTGGCCGAACTCCGTGGCCGGGGGATCGACGTCACCGAACCCTCCCCCGTCGGCACGAGCCTCCAGTCGTTCCTCCACGACCCCTCGGGGAACCGCATCGAACTGCACCAGCCGGCGACCTGACACAGCGCTGCGTGGTAGACCGGGTCGGTGACTCCATCCACGCCGCAGCAGCTGCTCGCCACGGCGCGAGCCACCCGCACGCTCGCCCATGCCCCGTACTCCAAGTTCCGCGCCGGCGCCACCGTGATGGCGGCCGACGGCACCACGTCGCCGGGGGTGATCGTCGAGAACGTGTCGCTCGGTCTCGCCATGTGCGCCGAGCGGGTCGCCCTCTTCTCCACCGTCGCACACGGCGGCCGACCGACGGCACTCGCCCTCGTGGCGCCGCGCACGCAGAAGGACATGACCTGGCCCTGCGGCGCCTGCCTCCAGGTCGCGCTCGAACTCGGCGGACCCGGCCTGGCCGTGTACGTCAGCGGCACCGACGACGACAGCCCCATCGCGGAGTCCACCGTCGGCGAACTCCTTCCCCGCGGCCCCTACATCGAGCGCTGAACAGCGGCGCCGCTGCGATCCACACTCCCACCGCCGCCGACCCACCGACGGCCGACGGCAGCGATGGGCGGGCGCAGGATGTGGTACGACGACACCATGGCGATGAGCTTCCACGACGCATGCGCAGCGGTGTGCGCGCCCGGCACCCCCTTCGAGATCGTCGAGACCGAGGCGCGCGGACAACCGACCAGGGTCTTCGCCGGAACGCCGGACAGTCTCCGCGACCTGTACGCCCTGGCGGCCACCCGCACCGACGACTTCATCGTCTACGAGGACGAACGATGGCCGATGACGAGCGTGCTCGATCTCGTCGGCCGGATCGGACACGCGCTGGTCCACGATCTCGGCGTGCAGCACGGCGACCGCGTGGCGATCGCGATGCGGAACCATCCCGAGTGGATCGCTGCGTTCGCGGCCATCACCTCGGTGGGGGCCATCGCCGTACCGATGAACGCCTGGTGGCAGACCGACGAGATGGTGTTCGCCCTCGACGACTCCGGCAGCGATGTCGTGTTCGTCGACGACGAACGGCTCACCCGCCTCCGGGCCGCCGATGCGGGCGCCGTCACGGCGACGTGCGTGCTCGTACGCGGTCGGGCGCCGGCTCCCACCGACGACGGGGTCGACGTGGTCCGCCTCGACGATCTCCTCACGCCGGGCGCCGAACTGCCCGACGTGGACATCGACCCCGACGACGATGCGACGATCCTCTACACCTCCGGAACGACGGGGCGGCCGAAAGGGGCCGTCTCCACCCATCGCGCCGTGCTCAGCGCACTGATGGCCTTCGCCGCTCGCGCCGCCGTGGGAGCGCTGCGCGAGCCCGCACCGGAGCACGCCGACACGCCTCCGGTGGCGTTCATGTTGTGCGTGCCGCTGTTCCACGTCACCGGACTCGTCCCGGTGATGCTCGGCTCGTTCGTGAGTGGCGCCAAGCTGGTGATGACCTACAGGTGGGATCCCGATCGGGCGTTGGAGCTGATCGAACGGGAACGGGTGACGAACTTCGTCGGCGTGCCGACGATGAGCTGGGACCTGCTGGAGGCGCCGACGTTCTCCGAGCGTGACACGTCGAGCCTCCGTTCGGTCGGCGGCGGCGGCGCACCCATGCCGCCCGAGCTGGTGAAGCGCATCGACGACAATTTCTCCAGTGGCCGACCGGGCCTCGGCTACGGCATGACCGAGACGAACGCATACGGCCCGCAGAACGCCGGCGACGACTTCATCGCCAACCCCACCTCCACCGGCCGTCCGGTGCCGATCATGGACATCAAGGTCACGGATCCGGTGGGCGTCGAGCTCCCGGTCGGCGAGACCGGCGAGATCTGGTTCCGGAGCCCCAGCCTCATCCGTGGCTACTGGAACCGACCGGATGCCACCGCCGACACGATCGTCGACGGATGGCTGCGCTCCGGCGACATCGGACGCGTCGACGACGAGGGGTTCGTCTACGTGAGCGACAGGGCCAAGGACATGGTGCTGCGCGGCGGCGAGAACATCTACTGCGCCGAGGTGGAGGCCGCCATCTACGAGCATCCCGCCGTGTACGAAGCGGCGGTGTACGGCATTCCCCACGAGCGGCTCGGCGAGGAGCTGGCCTGTCACGTGATGGTGAAGGAGGGCGCCACCCTCGACGCCGCCGAACTGCAGCAGTTCGTGGGCGAGCGACTGGCGAAGTTCAAGGTGCCCACGACGGTCACCGTCGTGACCGAACAGCTCCCCCGCAACGCGTCCGGCAAGATCCTCAAGCGCGAGCTGCGCGACGCGGCCATCACCCACTGAGCGAGGTGACGGCGTCGGTCTGACCCCCGATGTGACGCACGGTCTTGGGTACGGTCGGCCGCCATGGAACTCCAGGATCGAGTCGTCGTGGTCACCGGTGCCGGATCGGGCATCGGCGAGGCCATCGCCCGTGCCGCCCACGCCGCCGGAGCCCGTCACGTGGTGGTCGCCGACCTCGACGGCGACCAGGCGACGCGGGTGGCCGACGACATCGGTGGCACCGCCGTGGCGATCGACGTGCGCGACGAGTCGGCGATCGTGGCGATGGTGGAATCGACCCTCGACGCCCACGGCCCGATCGACCTGTTCGTGTCGAACGCCGGGTACGTCACGAGTGCCGGACTCGAGGAACCGAACGAGTCGATCCAGCGGATGTGGGAGGTGCACTGCATGACCCACATCTACGCCGCGCGAGCGGTGCTTCCCTCGATGATCGCACGCGGCGAGGGGTACCTGCTCAACACCGCGTCGGCCGCAGGGTTGCTGTCGCAGATCGGATCGATGACCTACTCGATCACGAAGGCGGCGGCGGTGTCGCTGGCGGAATGGCTGTCGATCTCCCACCACCACCAGGGCATCAGGGTGTCGGTGCTGTGCCCGCAGGCGGTGCGCACCAACATCGTGCGCAACAGCCCCGACTTCCAGGAGGCGCCCGCCAGCGGCGACGACGACTGGGAAGGCGGCGTGGCCAGCGGCGACGGCGTGCTCGAACCCGCCGACGTGGCGGCGCTGTGCGTGAAGGCCATCAGCGACGAGCGCTTCCTGGTGCTGCCGCACCCAGAGGTGGCCACCTACGTCGAGCGCAAGGCCACCGACCGCGACCGGTGGCTCGCCGGCATGCGGCGCTTCCAGGCGGCGCTGCATCCCGACGGCAACCTCCCCGGCGACGCCATCGCCCCCTGACCGCCACGTTGCATCCGGTGTCAGACACCGGATGCAACATCGTGCGACAGGCGGGCGAGAAGGCGAGGCGGGGAGGCGGGGCGGACGGATCGGGGTTCGTCGGAATCGGGGCGGCAGGGCGGCGACTGCTTGACTTGGCGCCATGACCAGTGAATCGGTGAGTGAATCCGTCCGGCTCGAGACCGTCCCCGCAGAGGCGGCCGAGGGCGGCGACGTCGCCCTGGTGATCGTCGACAACCCGCCGGTGAACGCACTGAGCTGGCACGTCCGCCAGGGGCTGTTCGACGGCATCACCCGGGCCGTCGACGATGGCGCATCGGCGGTGGTGGTGATCTGCGACGGGCGCACGTTCATCGCCGGCGCCGACATCAGCGAGTTCGGTGGTGGCGCACCCCAGGCCGTCGGCCTCCAGGACGTGCAGTCGAAGATGGAGGACGCCCCCGTTCCCGTGATCGCCGCCATCCACGGCACCGCACTCGGCGGCGGCCTCGAAGTGGCGCTGTGCGCCCACTACCGGGTCGCCACCGCCGACGCGAAGTTCGGTCTGCCCGAGGTGAACCTCGGCCTGCTGCCGGGTGCCGGTGGCACGCAACGCCTGCCCCGCCTCACGGGTGTACCCAAGGCGCTCGAGATGATGACGTCCGGTCGCCACATCGGCACCGGCGAAGCGCTCGAGGCGGGCCTCGTCGACGACGTCGTCGAGGGAGGCCCGGGCGAACTGCGCGACGCCGCCGTCGCCTTCGCCCGGCGGGCGGTGGCCGAGAACCTGCCTCTGCTGCGCGTCCGCGATCGCGACGACAAGGTGGCCGAGGCCCGGGGCGACGACCAGCTGTTCGCCGACTTCCGCGCCTCGATCGCCCGCAAGACCCGCGGCTTCCTGGCACCCGAATACAACATCCGCTGCATCGAGGCCGCGGTGAACCTGCCGTTCGAGGAGGGCCTGAAGGTCGAGGGCCAGCTCTTCATGGAGTTGATGACCGGGCCGCAGTCGAGCGCCCAGCGCTCTGCGTTCTTCGCCGAGCGTGCGGCCAACAAGATCCCCGACATTCCCAAGGACACACCGCTCATCGACATCGAGAAGTGCGGCGTGCTCGGTGCCGGCACGATGGGCGGCGGCATCGCGATGAACTTCGCCAACGTCGGCATCCCCGTCACCATCGTCGAGCGCAACCAGGAGGCACTCGACAAGGGCCTCGCCGTCGTGCGCAGGAACTACGAGCGCTCGGCCTCTCGCGGGTCGATCCCGGCCGAGGCCGTCGACCAGCGCATGGCCCTCATCACCGGCTCCACCGACAAGGCCGACTTCGCCGACTGCGACATCGTCATCGAAGCGGTGTTCGAGGACATGGAACTGAAGCAGTCGATCTTCCGGGAGCTCGACGAGATCTGCAAGCCCGGCGCACTGCTCGCCTCCAACACCTCGGCGCTCGACGTCAACGAGATCGCCGCGGTCACGTCGCGTCCCGAGAGCGTGATCGGCATGCACTTCTTCTCGCCGGCCAACGTGATGAAGCTGCTCGAGAACGTGCGCGGCGACAAGTCGTCCGACTCCGTGGTGGCCACGACGATGGCGATCGGCAAGCGCATCGGCAAGGTGCCGGTGATGGTGGGTGTGTGCCCCGGCTTCGTCGGAAACCGGATGCTGTTCATGCGCGGCGCCGAGGCGGAGCGGATGATCCTCGAGGGCGCCACCCCCGCCCAGGTCGACCGGGTGCTCTACGACTTCGGTTTCCCGATGGGTCCGTTCGCGATGAGCGACCTGGCCGGTCTCGACGTCGGCTGGAAGGAGGAGACCTCGTCGAGCTCCACCGTGCGCGAGGTGCTGTGCGAGAGCGGGCGCCGTGGCCAGAAGAACGGGCGTGGCTACTACGTCTACGACCCGGAGACGCGCACGCCCACCCCGGATGCCGAGGTGGAACAGTTGATCCGCGACTTCGCCGTGGGCAAGGGCATCGAGCAACGGGAGGTCACCGACCAGGAGGTGCTGGAGCGGCTGCTCTACCCGATGGTGAACGAGGGAGCGAAGATCCTCGACGAAGGCATCGCCATCCGCGGCAGCGACATCGACGTGGTGTGGGTGAACGGCTACGGCTGGCCCGTGTACCGCGGCGGCCCGATGTACTGGGCCGACCAGGTCGGGCTCGCCGAGATCGTCGAGAAGATCCGGGGCTACCGGGACTCGCTCGGCGGACGGCACTGGGAGCTGTCGCCGCTGCTCGAGCGCCTGGCCGCCGAGGGCGGGACGCTCCACCAGTACTCGAACTGAGCCGCCGGTCACGCGTGGCATCCGTGCCGCGACGTGCGGTGGAGCACCGACGTGTCACGCAGCACCTGTTGCATCCGGTGTCTGACACCGGATGCAACGTGGTCAGGCGCCGGGGCGGCTGCGACCGGGAGCGACGGTGCGGGCCAGGATGCCGAGCGTGCCGAGCAGTTTCGCTCGCCACCGGCGTGGAACACTGGGCCGCATGACCACCACCGAGTCCGTGGCTGCCCGCGAGCCGACCGTCGCCGGCGGGGTGACACCTGAGCGTCTGGCCGACCTGCGGCGGTGGAACATCGGGCTCACGGTGCTCCACGCAGTCCAGGCGGTCGCGATCCTCGTGCTCGCCGGCGACTTCGCCATCACGGTCACGTCGACGTTCCCGGAAGGTCCACCCGGCACCCGGACACCCACGCCCGAGTCGTTGTTCGACGTGCGCATCGGCGTGGCGATCGCCGTGTTCCTCGGCCTCGCCGCCGTCGATCACCTCGTCACCGCCACCGTGGGCCGCCAGACCTACGAAGCAGACCTCCGCGGCGGCATCAACCGCTTCCGGTGGATGGAGTACTCGTTCAGCGCCACGCTGATGATCGTCCTGATCTGCTTCTACAGCGGGATCACCGACATCACCGCTGTGATCCCGATCATCGGCGCCAACGTGGCGATGATCCTGTTCGGCTGGCTGCAGGAGCGGATGAACCCACCGGGCCGCAGCCGCACGACCATGATCGCATTCTGGTTCGGCACCCTCGCCGGCCTGGCGCCGTGGGTGGCGCTGCTCGCGAACATCATCGGCTCGGAAACGGTGCCCGGGTTCGTGTACGGCATCGTCGTCGCCCAGTTCCTGTTCTTCTTCAGCTTCGGCCTCAACCAGTGGCTGCAGTACAGGGGCGTCGGGCCCTGGCGCAGCTACGCCTACGGCGAGAAGGCCTACCTCGTGCTCAGCCTCGGTGCGAAGTCGCTGCTCGCCTGGCAGATCTACGCCGGCTCGTTGAACTGACCGTCGGCGCCATTCGCCACGTCGACCCGCCGGACGGCGACCTGACGGATCATGTGCCGGGCGACGTCGCGCACCTCGATCTCCCACCCGTCGACAGTGAGGCGTTCGCCGACCTCGGGGAACCGTTCGGCGTGGTCGAGCACCAGCCCGGCGACGGTGGCGTAGTCACCGAGCGGGAGGTCGATGTCGAAGTCGACGAGATCGTGCACGGGGAACCGGCCGGGCAGCACGGGAGTACCGTCGTCGTCGTAGGTGACCGTCGCATGGTCGAGGTCGGTCTCGTCGTAGATCTCGCCGACGAGTTCCTCCACGAGGTCCTCCACGGTGACGATGCCGGCGGTGCCGCCGTGCTCGTTGACGACGAGCGCCATCTGGGTGCGGCGCAGCTGGAGTTCGCGCAGCACGGTGAGCACTCGCGCCGAGATCGGGAACACCGGTACGTCACGGACGATGTCGGCGACACGCTCGCTCTCCGTGCCCACCAGGTCCTGGAGATGCACCACGCCCACCACGAGGTCGAGGTTGCGCTCGGGGGCGACCGGAGCACGTGAATGGCCGGTGGAGGTGAGCACGGCGATGGCGTCGGCAGACGACGCCTCGGCCTCGATCACGACCACGTCGTTGCGGGGCACGAGGATCTCGTCGAGGCGCCGCTCGGCTGCCTCGAATGCGCCGTCGATGATGCGCCGCTGCTCGGGCGTGACGTCCTCGTGGAGGGCGACCATGTCGCGCAACTCCTCCTCGGTGACCTCTTCGCGCTGCACCAGTGGGTCACCGCCGAACACCTTCACGGCGATGTCGGTCGACCGGGCCAGCAGCCACACGACCGGTCGGGTCACCGTGGACAGGACGGCGAGCGGGCGTGCCATCACCATGCCCCACCGCTCGGCTCGCTGCATGGCCAGCCGCTTCGGCGCCAGTTCGCCGAACACGAGTGTGAAGTACGACAGGACGAGCGTCACCACGAGCACCGACACGGGCCCGGCGGCACCGCCGAGGAAAGCCAGCGGTTCCTCCAAGGGTTCGGCGAGCGAGACAGCGGCGGCGGCGGAGGCCAGGAAGCCTGCGAGCGTGATGCCGATCTGGATGGTGGCCAGGAAGTTGTTGGGTTCTCGGGCGAGGCGGGCGAGAACGGCGCCGGTGGCCGAGCGCTGTTCCAGCCGTTGGAGCTGGCTCTCGCGCAGCGACACCAGGGCCAGTTCGGTGCCGGCGAACGCTGCGTTCACGATCACGAGCACGGCGACCAGCACGAGCTGGGGCCAGACATCACCCATGACGAGCGGGGAACGGGCTCACGGAGGCCACACGCAGATGCTATCCATCGGGGGGCCGACCCGGGCCCGCACACCTCGGTCACCGGCGTCTCGTCCGTGCGGCCGTGGGACGGGAAGGAGGGAGAGCAACGGGTCAGTCCGTGAAGAGGGAGGGAGGGAATCCTCCCGTGCTGACGGGTCCCCAGCGGGTGGGCTCCACGAGGATCAGGCACTTGCCCTGGTCGAACATCGCCTGGCGGTACTCGTCCCAGTCGGGATGCTCGCCCGAGATCGATCGGTAGTACTCGACGAAGCCGTCGCCGGCCTCCGGGAGGTCGACCACTCTCGCCTCGCCGTCGATCTGCACCCAGGCGTCGTTGAACTCGCCGCCCATCACCGCCACCGACACGAGCGGGTTCCGGCGCACGTTCACGGCCTTGACCCGCTCGGGATACGTGGCGATCGCCAGCTCACCGGTGGAGATCATGCCGCCGGTGACGAGGCTCAGCTGCGGACGCCCGTCGCTGCGGGTGGTGGCGAGGACCCACCGGTGCTTGTCGCTCACGAACTCGGCGAGCCCGTCGCGGTCGACGTGCACGTCGCTCGCCCGATAGGCGGCCCGGGGGTCGTCGGCGGGGATCTTCTTCATCGACCCGACGGTACGCGCTCGCCGGCGACGCCGCACCCACCCTCGCCCCTGCAGCCGAAAAATGCCCGCTTCGTAGCGCCTGGCGCTACGAACGAGGCATTTTCCGGGGTCGCGACGTCATTCGGACCAGGCCTTGATCTTCTCGATCGTTCCCAGCGGGTCGGGACCGTGGGGCGTGACGTTGAGATGGGTCACGCCGACGTCTTTGAACACCTGGAGGCGCTCGCGCACGAAACCCTCGTCGCCGATCAGCGACGACAGGTCGATGTACTCGTCGGGCACGGCGGCGATCGCCTCGGCGCGCTTGCCGGACAGGAAGAGGTCCTGGATCTCCTCGGCCTCCTGCTCCCATCCGTAGCGCTTGAACAGGTCGTTGTAGAAGTTCTTCGACTTCGCGCCCATCCCTCCGACGTAGAAGCCGATCAGGCCACGGGCGGCTTCGCGCGCCTCGTCGACGTGCGGTCCGGCGCCGAGCGCGACCGTGCCCCCGGCGATGATCTCGAGGGGCGCCTTCGCCGGGTCGCGCTTGGCCGTACCGGCCGCGAGCGAGTCGCCCCACACCTTCTCGAAGCGGTCGGGCACGAAGTGGATCGTCTGCCAGATGTCGGCAACCTCCGCCGTGAGCTCCACGTTCTTCGGGCCGATCGAGGCCAGTGCGATCGGGATGTCCTTCGCTGGTGGCCGGTTCATGAACTTGAGCGGCTTGCCCAGGCCGGTGCCGCCCTCGGCGAGCGGCAGGCTGTAGGCGCGACCCTCGTGACTGACCTTCTCGCCGCTCCACACCTTGCGACAGATCTCGATCGTGTCCCGGGTGCGCGCCAGCGGCTTCTCGAACGGCACACCGTGCCAGCCCTCGATCACCTGCGGGCCCGACGACCCGAGGCCGAGCACGAACCGTCCGCCCGACAGCGCGTCGAGCGTGGCCGCCGTCTGCGCGATGAGCGCCGGACTGCGCGAGTACAGCGGGATGATGCCGGTCATCAACTGCACGGTGGAGGTCTGGCCGGCCAGGTACCCGAGCGTGGACACGAGGTCGTACCCGTAGATCTCGGCGCCCCAGATGAGATCGACGCCCGCCGCCTCGAGATCGCGAGCCTGCCCGGCCAGTTGCTGCGGGTCGCCGTTGAACCCGATGGTGGTGGAGATCTTCATGGACGCCGACCGTAGTGCGGCCGGGTCGTCACGCCGGTCCCGGCGTCACGCGACGTCGAACCACAGCGGGTCGGTGCACTCCGGCTCGGCGTTGTAGTTGATCGTGATCTCCTCACCGGCGGCGATGTCACGCAGCGCTACGTACACGACGACGCCGTCGTCGTGCTCGTGGAAGTAGCGGGCGTTGGGCGTGAAGGAATGGTTGTAGAGCGACCCGTACCCGAGGGCAAGCGCTCCGTCGCCGTCGCTCCAGTCGAACCAGTACCCGGCCAGCGCCGTGTCGGAGATCGCGTCGAGATCCTCCGCCGGCAGGACCAGCACCGGGCAGCGCTCGATCTCCTCCCCCTCGGCGACCGCTCGGCGGGCGTGGACGCCCATCCCGTGCAGTTCGGATTCGGCGACGTAGAGATCGACAGCGACCGTCACGGCCGCAGTGTGCCCTCGCCTCCATCGTTTGCGTTGCAGAATTTTCGCCGCGGCCCAACATTTCCGTCACGCAAACGGGAGCGATCGCCGGGCTCCCCCGTTTGCGTTGCACAATTTTCGGGGCGGCCCAACATTTCCGTCACGCAAACGTGGTTCAAAGGATCAGCCGGTGGGGGTGGTCGGCACCACGCTGCCGAGCTTGCGGAGGGCGAGCTTGAAGCCGATCGCTCCGAGCCGCCCTGCCACGGGCGCCAGGAAGCGGGGCAGGCGGGGCACGGTGACGTCCTCGTGCCACTCCAGCACCGTGACGTCGCCGTCGGGCCGCACGGTGAACCCCGCGGTACCACCGAGCAGCGGCCCCAGCTTGTCGACCGTGCACGTGCCGATCCCGGTGGCGTCGTCGAAGTCGCATCGCGTCACACGCATGCGATCCTCCAGCACCAGCGGCCGGTAGCCGGTCCACGCCGTGAAGGTGTAGCCGACCTCCGCCGGGTCGCCCTCGCCCGGATCGACCGTGGTGGCCGGGATCCAGTCGGCGTGCCCCGGCCAGTCCACCAGCACGTCCCAGACGCCGCGCACCGGCGCCTCGATCCGTCGGACCACGTCGAACTGCACCGGCGTCATGGTGACGATCGTGCCAGGTCACGGCCGGTTTCGCTCGTCGGACGAGAACGGCCGACCGAACAGAGGATGTGGGCGAGGTCCACTCGATCAGGCGGCGGGCGCCATTCACAGCCACCTCGGGCGTCGTCCAACCGCACCAGGCCGTCGAGGATCAGGTCGAGCACCAGCTCGAAACTGCTCGACGTCCGGGTGTCGGTCATGTCGCTTGTGGTGCTGCGATCACGATCGGGGTCTGACTGTGATCGTGATCCCCGACGCCATGGCCGAGATCGGCGCGGGCCACGCCCGCTCGAAGATCGTCGTGGCGCCCTCCGCCTGACGGCTCCTCGCCTCAGGCGGCGGTGACGTCGGAGGTCGGGGACTCGTCCTGCCCGGCCGTCTCGGCGGCACGGACGATCCGGCGGAGCATCGTGGGGAAGATCGCCGCATGGAACGGCACCAACACCGACCAGTAGAGACGGCCCCACACCCCCTTGGGCACGAATCGGGCCCGTTGCACCACCCGGGTGCGGCCGTCGTCGGTACGACTGGTCGCCCACTCCAGCCAGGCGTCGCCGGGCACCTTCATCTCGGCGTGCAGCCGGAACAGATCCGGTTCCGCCTCCACGACACGCCAGAAGTCGAGCGCCTCCCCCACCGAGATCTCGTCGGGGTGCCGGCGACCGCGTCGCAGGCCGACACCACCGATCATCTGGTCGACGATCCCGCGCATCCACCACAGCGGCCCGAACCCGAACCAGCCCCGCGTGCCGCCGATCCCGCGGACGGTGCGCTGGAACTGCTCGGGAGTCACCTCGGTGATCTCCGCCCGACAGTCCTGCCACGCCGTGCCGCCCGACCAATC
>JAWLEC010000113.1:0-10194 GCA_041686315.1 Ilumatobacteraceae bacterium | reverse complement strand
CGGCCGAGTAGAAGCCGCCGTCGGGGTGGCGCAACTGCGTGAGCACGTAGTCGACGGTCTCCTCGATCACCTGCTTCCACTGGGGCTTGCCGATCACGATCAGCGAGTGCAGGTACGTGCCGAGCAGCAGCGCCTGGTCGTAGAGCATCTTCTCGAAGTGCGGCACCAGCCACTCGCGGTCGGTGGAGTAGCGGGCGAAGCCGCCTCCGAGATGGTCGTAGAGACCGCCCGAGCACATGGCGTCGAGCGTGGTGGTGATGATCTGCTTCGGACCGTCGCCGGCGTTGGACATGTAGGCACGCAGCATCAGCTCGACGTGGAAGGTGGACGGGAACTTCGGGGCCGTGCCGAAGCCACCCCACTCCGGGTCGAAGCCCCGGGCGAGGTTCTGGATCGCCGCGTTGAGCTGCTCGACGCCGGGCAGGTCGGGGGCGGGATCGATCCTGGCCGTGGCGTCGATCGCGGTGACGAGTGCGGTCACGTTCTGGCGGACGTCGTCGGGCCGGTTGCGGTGGACGTCGTCGATGGCGTCCATCAACTTCAGGAACGACTCCTTGGGGAAGTACGTGCCGCCGTAGAACGGCTCGCCGTCGGGTGTGATGAAGACGGTCATCGGCCAGCCGCCGCGACCGGTCATCGCCTGGACGGCGTCCATGTACACGGCGTCGACGTCGGGCCGTTCCTCGCGGTCGACCTTCACGTTGACGAACAGGTCGTTCATCCTGGCGGCGACCTCGGGGTCCTCGAAGCACTCGTGGGCCATCACATGGCACCAGTGGCACGCCGAGTAGCCGACCGACAGCAGGACGGGGACGTTGCGCTCCCTGGCTGCGGCGAAGGCCTCGTCGCCCCACGGGTACCAGTCGACCGGGTTGTCGCGGTGCTGTCGCAGGTACGGAGACGTTTCCTCGGCCAGACGGTTCACGTTCCCCGAGGGTACCGGCCGCCGGCGCACCAGGTCAGGCGGCGTCGAGGGATCCGAGTTCGTCGACCCGGCGTCGGATGGCTGCGTCGGTCTCGGCGTGGTCGGCCACGTGGCGTCGACCCACAGGACGCATCTCGGTGCCATTGCGGCGATACCAGTTGAGCAGTCCGTCGGGGCGACGCTCGGCGCGCAGGCCGAGGCGGTGTTTGCGCCGGTTGTCACGGCCGCATCCCACGCCGGCATTGGCGAGGTCGGTGGGCCCCTCGCCGTCGCTCCACTCCGTGAGGTGGTCGATCTGGGCGAATCGGGCGCTCACGGTGCAGCCGAGCGACTCGCAGTGGCGGGCCAGCAGCTTGGCGACCTCTCGGGCGACACCGGTGAACAGGCGGCGTTTGCGGCCCACGTCGATGACGGCGCTCGCACCGTCGAGCACGATGCGACGGATGTGGCCGGTGAGCGCGCCGCGCAAGGCGTCCTCGGGGAGCAGCGGCACGCCCGAGGCGGTTTCGCAGCGGCGCTCGACGGGTTCGGGCGGCGTGTCGGGGTCGTCCGGATCGATCAGACCGTGATCGACACCGGCGTCGTGGAAGGTGCGATGGTCGACGATCAGGTTGACCACGATCGGCACCGGCGGCGACACCGTGGGGTTGGCGGCCGCTGCTCGGAACATCGCCTGCAGTGCATCGAATCGGCGTTGCGCGTCGGTGCGGGGCAGCAGGGCGGCCGGGGCGTCGGGGCCGTGGAGGCGCGTGCGTTCGGCGACGTCGTTGCGGAACTCGATCTCGAGGAACGCCTCGAAGACGGCAGTCATCTCGGCGGCATCCATCGCCGAGCCACCCGACGCGGTGACGACCACGCCCCCGTCGTGTTCGCCGACGAACGCCACCCGCCGTTCCTGCGAGCGCTGGCGATCACGATGGGCGCCGTCGAGGTCGGCGAGGGTCTCCCAACGCCGGATGCACGCCCGGGCGTCGTCGAAGGGCAGTTGCTCGCACTGGTCGAGCAGCAGTGCCGCGGCGTCGCCCAGCTGGTCGCCGCAGCGAGGATTGGCAGCGGCCCGGGCCAGCTCCTCGGCTTGGGCGATGCCGATGTGGCCCGAGTGCAGCGCCGTGCCGACGGCGGGCAGTTCGGTGACGAGTTCGGCGAGGCGTCGCATGCGGATCACCTGGGCGCCCGACCAGTTGGCCTCGGCCCGCAGCCAGTTGCGGGTGTGGCGGTGCCCGTCGCTGCGGTGCACCTTGCGCCGCTCGGCCTCGGCGACCACGGCCGCCAGCTCGGCCTCGGCCCGACGGCGCTCGAGTTCGCGCCTGCGGAACTCGGCCACCAGGTCGTCGTCGCCCAGCTCTCGCAGCTGTTCCGTCAGTTCCCCCAGCGACATGGTTCGATGATATCGAACATGTGTTCGATCGTCAACATCCGATCCGAGTTCGAGATCACTCACGAGATCGGGCGGGATCGGCGGTGTTCTCAGGCGCCGATGGCGTGGTAGCCGCCGTCGACGTGGACGATCTCGCCGGTGGTGGCGGGGAACCAGTCCGACAGCAGGGCGATGCAGGCGCGGGCCACGGGCTCGGAGTCGGTGACGTCCCAGCCGAGCGGCGCCCGGTCGTCCCACACGTCTTCGAACTTGGAGAACCCGGGGATCGACTTCGCGGCCATCGTCTTGATCGGCCCGGCCGCCACGAGGTTCGACCGGATCCCGCGTGGCCCCACCTCCCTGGCCAGGTAGCGCGACACGCTCTGCAGCGCGGATTTGGCGACACCCATCCAGTTGTACGCGGGCCAGGCCTGCCGGTTGTCGAAGTCGAGGCCCACGAACGAGCCGCCGGGCCCCATCAACGGCAAGAACGCGTCGGCCAGCGCCTTGAGCGAGTACGTCGAGATGTGCATCGCGATCGCCACGTCGTCCCACTCGGCGGCGAGGAAGTCGTCGCCGAGGCACGCCTCGGGCGCGAAGCCGATGGCGTGCAGGACACCGTCGACCCGCCCCCACTTCTCGGCGAGCGCCTCACGCACCGCCACCCCGTGCTCGGGCACCGTGACGTCGAGCTCGAACACGTCGATGTCGTCGCCCAGCTTGCGCGCGGTGCGCCTGGTGAGGCTGAGGGCGCGCCCCGCGCCGGTGAGCACGACGTCGGCACCCTGCTCGCGGGCGAGGCGGGCGACGCCGAACGCCAACGAGGCGTCGGTGAGGACGCCGGTGACCACGATCTTCTTGCCGTCGAGCAGACCCATGGCCTGCGACCGTAGTGCTTGAAGATCGCGGCGCCCGATGTGCCACGCTGTCGCCATGCGCATCGGCATCTTCGGCGGCACCGGACCGGCAGGCAGCGGGCTCGCCGCCCGCCTCGCGAGTGTCGGCTACCCGGCCGTGATCGGCTCACGATCGAAATACCGCGCCATGGAGAAGCGCGACAAGCTGGTGGAGCAGTGGCCGCATCTCGCCGATCTGCTCGAGGCCGGCGACAACGCCGATGCGGCCGAGTGCGACATCGTGGTGATCGCCACCCCGTGGGACTCGGCGGCCAGCACCGCCCAGGAGAACGCCGACGCCCTCGCCGGCAAGATCGTCATCTCCATGGCCAACGCGCTGGTGCGTGTGAACAAGGAGTTCCAGCCGCTGGTGCCACCGCGCGGGAGCGTCGCCGCGCACGTGCAGGCAGCGGTGCCGCGGTGTCGTGTCGTTGCCGCGTTCCACCACCTCCCCGCCGCCGAGTTGGGCGAGATCGACCATCCGATCGACTCCGACGTGCTCATCTGCGCTGACGACCATGCTGCGGTGACGGTCGTGAGCGACATCGTCGCCGAGTTCCCCGGCTGCCGCCCGCTCGATGCCGGCGAGCTGTCGAACGCCACGGCGATCGAGGCGTTCACCGCGGTGCTCCTGCAGCTCAACGTGCGGTACAAGACCCGCGTCGCTCCGAAGCTGACGGGAATCAAACGCGACCCCCGCGCTGTTGACGCCGGGTGATGCAGCTCTACGACACCGCGCGCCGCGCCACCGTCGCCTTCCGACCGAACGACCACGTGTTGATGTACACGTGCGGGATCACGCCGTACGACGCCACCCACCTCGGGCATGCGGCCACCTTCGTCGCCTACGACGTGTTGCAACGGCGACTGATCGACATGGGCCACACCGTGCAGTGCGTGCGCAACGTCACCGACGTCGACGACCCGCTGTTCGCCAAGGCCCGTGAGCTGGGCGTGCACTACCTCGACCTCGCCGCCGGCGAGGAGGCACGGTTCGAACGCGACATGGAAGCACTCAATGCGCTGCCCGTGGCGTCCGCGCCGCGGGCGTCGTCGGCGATCCCCGACATCCGGGGATTCATCGGAATGGTGCTCGACCGGGGCTTCGCCTACGAGGCAGGCGGGTCGGTCTACTTCGACGTGTCGAAGTTCGAGAGCTTCGGCTCGCTCGGCAACTACACCACCGACGAGATGCTGGTGCTCGCCAAGGAGCGCGGCGGCAACATCGACGACCCGAACAAGCGCTCACCGCTCGACTTCGTGCTCTGGCACCCGTCGGCCGACGACGAGCCCGCCTGGGAGACGATGTGGGGATCGGGCCGTCCGGGATGGCACATCGAGTGTTCGGCCCTCGCACTGCGTGAACTCGGCACCACGATCGATCTGCACGGCGGTGGCGCCGACCTCATCTTCCCGCACCACGAGTGCGAGCGCGCCCAGAGCGAGGCAGCGACCGGGGAGCCGTTCGTGAAGCACTGGATGCACACCGCGCTGATCTCCAAGGACGGCGAGAAGATGTCGAAGAGCCTCGGCAATCTCGTCTTCGTCGACCAACTCCGCACCGTGTACGACCCGCGGGCGATCCGGCTGGCCATCGTGGAGCACCACTACCGCACCGAGTGGGAGTGGGACGACGACCTGATGCCCCGCAACGCCGCCCGCCTCGACACGTGGAACGAGCGCGGTGGCTCCAACCCCGACCTGCTCGAGGAGGTGCGTGCCCGGCTCGACGACGATCTCGACACCCCGGGTGCCGTGGCAGCCATCGACGCCGCGGCGGCAGCCGGAGCCGGTGTCGGCGAGGCTGCGGCGCTGCTCGGCGTCGATCTCGACTGACGGACCGCCTGCACCGCAGCCGGTCGGCGTGCCGTCACGGCCGTTGACACGAAGTTCACATCCGAGACTTCACTTGTGCGCTTGTGTCGCCTACTGTTCGGGACGTGACCAAGGGGCCGGGAGCAGGGACGATGCAGCGCAGGGTGCGCGCCCTCGGCCGTCCCGTCGCCACGAAGCTGTGGGACATCGAGCTCAGCGGCTACGACCGGCTCCCCGAAGCGGGGCCGGCGATCCTGTGCCCCAACCACATCAGCTTCCTCGACTCGGCGTTCCTGATGCTCACCGTCGGGCGCAACATCTCCTTCGTGGGCAAGGCCGAGTACATGGACTCGTGGAAGACGAAGTACCTGTTCCCGGCGATGGGCATGATCCCGATCGACCGTTCCGGTGGCGACAAGAGCACCGCTGCGCTCGACTGCGCCGAGGAGGTGCTCCGCCGAGGCGAGCTGTTCGGCATCTTCCCGGAGGGCACGCGCAGCCGCAACGGCAACCTGCACAAGGGCCGCACGGGCGCCGCCCGTCTGGCGATGAAGCTCGACTGCCCCATCTTCCCGGTGGGCATCGTCGGCACCGAGCAGATCCAGCCGCCCGACGCGAAGGTGCCCAAGCCGTTCGCCGCCTGTGAGATCAAGATCGGTCGGCCGGTCCGGCCCGAGCGGTACCGGGGCCGGGGTTCGGAACACATCGCCTGGCGGTCGATGATCGACGAGGTGATGTTCGAGATCCGCGAGCTCACCGGGCAGACCTACGTGAACACCTACGCCGGGCAGAGCGCCGACGCCGAGCCGTCCGTCGCCGCCAAGGTGGCCTCGGTCACCGATCGGGTCGCCGTCGCCGACGTCGGCCTCGAACGCGAACTCGCCGCCGTCGCCGGCAACTGAAACGGGGGCGCCCGCCCGCCGGTGGCGCTCCTATCCTGGCCAGCGCATGTCGAACATCACCGTCTCGCTCCCCGACGGCTCCGCGCGTGAACTGCCCGCCGACGCCACCCCGCTCGATCTCGCCGCGTCCATCGGGTCGGGCCTGAAGAAGGCGGCCGTGGCCGCCGTGGTCGACGGCGAGGAGACCGACCTCACCGTGCCGTTGAGCGACGGCGCCGAGGTGGCGATCATCACGAGCAACACCGACGAGGGACGCCACGTGCTGCGGCACTCCACCGCCCACGTGATGGCGCAGGCGGTCACCGAGCTCTTCCCCGGTGCCAAGTTCTCGATCGGGCCGGCGATCGAGAACGGCTTCTACTACGACTTCGAGCTGCCGGGCGGCGCCACCTTCAGCGACGACGACCTCGAACGCATCGAGGCCAAGATGCGCGAGATCGTGAAGGCCAACCAGCCGTTCGTGCGGTCGGAGATGACCATGGACGAGGCCAAGGAGCTGTTCGCCGACCAGCCGTACAAGGTGGAGATCATCGAACGGGTGGAGTCGGCGCTCGAAGGAAATGGCACGGCCGACAGCGAAGACGCCGGCGAGGTGGGCGAGGGCGGCGTGATCAGCGCGTACCGCAACACCGACCACTTCGTCGACATGTGTATGGGGCCGCACGTGCCGTCCACCGGCAAGCTCGGCTTCTTCAAGCTGCAGCGGGTGTCGGGTGCCTACTGGCGTGGCAACGAGAAGGGCCCGATGCTGCAACGCATCTACGGCACCGCGTGGGAGTCCAAGCAGGCGCTCGCCGAGCACCTCCACCAGCTGGAGGAGGCGGCCAAGCGCGACCACCGCAAGCTGGCCACCGAACTCGACCTGCTCAGCTTCCCGAGCCAGCTCGGCGGCGGCCTCGCCGTGTGGCATCCCAAGGGTGCCATCATCCGCAAGCTGATGGAGGACTACAGCCGGCTGCGTCACGAACGCGGCGGTTACGAGTTCGTGTACACGCCCCATCTCGCCAACGGCAAGCTCTTCGAGACCTCGGGCCACCTGCAGTGGTACGCCGACGGCATGTACCCGCCGATGGAGATGGACAACGGCACGTACTACATGAAGCCGATGAACTGCCCGATGCACTGCCTGATCTTCGGCAGCCGCCAGCGCAGCTACCGGGAACTGCCGTTGCGGTTGTTCGAACTCGGCAACGTGTACCGCTACGAGCGTGCAGGCACGCTCCACGGGCTGATGCGGATCCGCGGGTTCACCCAGGACGACAGCCACATCTACTGCACCGAGGAGCAGATGGCCGACGAGGTGGCCAGCCTGCTCGACTTCGTGCTGTCGGTGCTGCGGGCGTTCGGCTTCGACGAGTTCACGTTCAACCTGTCGACGAAGGACCCCGACAAGTACATCGGCGACGACGCCATCTGGGATCGCGCCACCGAGGCGCTCCGCCAGGCGCTCGACGCCCACGGCCTCGAGTACGCACAGAAAGATGGCGATGCCGCCTTCTACGGCCCGAAGATCGACATCGACGTGCGCGACGCGATCGGCCGGTCGTGGCAGCTCTCCACCATCCAGGCCGACTTCCAGCTCCCGGAACGGTTCGACCTCGAGTACGTGGGTGCCGACAACGACCGGCATCGCCCGATCATGTTGCACCGGGCCCTGTTCGGCTCCATCGAGCGCTTCTTCGGTGTGTTGCTCGAGCACTACGCCGGCGCCTTCCCGACGTGGTTGGCCCCCGTGCAGGTGCGGGTGCTGCCGGTGGCGGAGGCGCACGAGGGCTACGCCGCCGAGGTGGTCGAGCGGCTGCAGGAGACGGGCGCCCGTGTCGACGTGGTGGACGCCGACGACGGCCTGGGCAAGCGGATCCGCAACGCGAAGCTCGAGAAGCTGCCCTATGTGCTGGTGGTGGGCGACGACGACGTCGAGGCCGGCACGGTGGGCGTCAATCCTCGTGGTGGAGAGGTCGAACGCGACGTGCCGGTGGAGGAGTTCGTGAAGCGCTTCCTCGCCGAACTCGACGACGCCCGGACCGTGGCGCTGCAGGCCTAGTCGTGCTCGAGCGGATCTGGTCGGGGTGGCGGTCGTCGTACGTGGCGGCGACGCCGGTGCGTACCGGCGAGGTGCTCTCCGACAACGTGACCTCCGACGAGGTGCTCACCGGCGGCGAGCCCGCCGGGAGCGTCTTCACCCAGCTCCTGCAGTCGGGTGAACCCGACACGGCCACCCACATCGTGCACCGGAGCGCCACCTGCTTCGCGATCGTCAACATCTTCCCCTACACCAGCGGCCACCAGCTGGTGATCCCGTACCGGGAGGTGGCCGACCTCGACGGCCTCACCTCCGAGGAGACCACCGATCTGTGGGCGACCGTCACCGCAGCCACCACCGTGGCGCGCGCGGTCTACCGGCCCGACGGCATCAACGTCGGTCTCAACCTCGGGCGCCCGGCCGGTGGCTCGGTGCCCGGACACCTGCACGTGCACGTGGTGCCGCGTTGGACGGGCGACTCCAACTTCATGTCGGCGATCGCCAACACCCAGACCATCCCCGAGTCGCTCGACCACACCGCCACCAAGCTCCGCGAGGGCTGGTCGCGGATCGCCCCGTAGCCTTGACGGCAATGACCGACGACCTGCGCGACGAACTGCCGGACGACCTGAACCCGGCGGGATACGTCGGCGCCTACCAGTTCCCCGACAACAGCCGCCGGCGCTGGCCGGGAGCGATCTACCTCGTGACCGCCGCCGTCTGCGTCGTGGTGTACGTCGTCGGCACCGACAGTGCGATCGTCAACAGCGGGTGGCTGGTCGCCGCCGGCGTGCTGGCCGCCGTCGGCGTCGTGTCGATCACGTCGGGCTGGCGCATGCACGTCGACGAGAAGGACGCCCTCGTGGCCGCCCAGCAGGCGCTGGGATTCCCGGTCGGGCACGCCTCGGCCCAGCAGGTGTGGCGTGGGCTGCGCAGCCGGCCGACCTGGCGGGTGCTCTGCTACTCGGCCGACGATCCGCCCACACGACGCGGACTGGTGCTCGTCGACGCCGTCGACGGCCGTGTCCTCGAGCAGCTCGTGGAAGACAACCCCGAGCTCGCCCCCGGAGTCGGGTAGCGTCGCGACGATGTTCGACGGCAAGTTCCGCAAGCCGGTCGACGCAGCCGTCAAGCCGATCGGCGACGGGTTGCGCAAGACCGGCCTGACCCCTGATCACCTCACGGTGGTCGGGTTGCTCGTCGGCATCGGCGCGGCGGTCGCGATCGGCGCAGGGCAGCTCCGGCTGGGTCTGTTGCTGGTGATCCTCGCCGCCCTGCCCGATCTGCTCGACGGCGCACTCGCCAAGGCGTCGGGTGCGGCGAGCCAGCGTGGCGCCTTCTTCGACTCCACCATCGACCGGATCACCGACTTCCTGCTCCTCGGCGGCATCACGTTCTACTTCGCCGGCAACGAGTCGCCGTATCTCACCCTGCTGCCGTTCTCGGTCGCTGCGGTGTCGAGCCTCGTGTCGTACCAGCGGGCGAAGGCCGAGTCGCTCGGCATCGACGCCAAGGGCGGCCTGATGGAGCGTGCCGAACGGATCATCGCCATCTGTGTCGGCCTGCTGTTCCCCGTGCTCCTGATCCCCATTCTCTGGGTGATGCTGGCACTCACGTCCGTCACCGCCATCCAGCGGTTCGTGAAGGTGTGGAAGCAGGCGGCGATCGCACCGGTCACGGCCGAACGCATCGAGATGCGACGGTCACGCCGCCAGAGCCGGCGCGTGGCGCGTTCCGAGCGACGTCGTACCCGGGTGCCGCGCCGCCCGCCCACCTGAGCGGATGTCCGATTTCATCCCCGACGTCGGACGGTTCGCCGGCGAGCTGAGCGATCTGGCCACGACGACGACATACCGCGCCGGCGCTGCCGCGGCACGGTTCATGCCGGGGGTGGTGGCCGCCGGGCTCGCCGTGCCCTTCGGCGCCGGTGCCAGCTTCGCCAGCCCCGAACGGCGGGCGATGATCCAGCGCCACCTGCAACGCGTGGATCCCACCCTGCGCGGCCTGCGGCTGCGCCGCGCCGTGCAGGAGGCGTTCGACTCCTACGCCCGCTACTGGCTCGAGAGTTTCCGGCTGCCGTCGCTGTCGAAGCGGGTGGTCGACGCCGGGTTCCGGGCCCCCGGTTACCCGCAGATCGTCGACGGCCTGGCCCGCGGCAGCGGCGTGATCCTGGCGCTGCCCCACCTCGGCGGCTGGGAATGGGCGGGGCGGTGGATCGCCGACCAGGGCCACCGGATCACGGTGGTGGTGGAGCGGGTGGATCCGCCGGAGCTGTT
>JAWLEC010000112.1:0-10259 GCA_041686315.1 Ilumatobacteraceae bacterium | reverse complement strand
TGCAGCGCCCGTCGGGATGGGAGCAGCAGCTCGTCGAGACCGTGCGCCGCACCGAGGCCGACGAGGAGGAGGCCGATGCCCGCTCGGCCCTGCGCCGGGAGGAGAAGCGCCGGCGCGCCGCCGAACAGGCTGCGGTCCGCGTGGAGGCCGGGGCGATCGAGGCCCAGGCACTCGCTGCGGCCCGCGCCGCCGAGATCGACCAGCTGCGCGCCGACCTCGGCAAGGCCGACGACGAACTCGCTGCGCTGCGCACGGAGCTGATCGACGTCCGCAACGAGGCCCGTCATGCACGCGACCGGGAAGCGGCGGCGCGGGCGCGCGCCGAGCGGCTCGAAGCGGACGGACCGGCCACGGCCTCGTCGGCGCCGACCCCGTCGGGCACATCGCCGGCGACATCCGCGCCGACACCCTCGGCGGAACCTCCCGAGCCCGGTCGGCCGTTGGCCGCTGCCGCTGCCGGAGTGGACCCCGCCGACCTCCGGCGCGCCATCGAGGCCGCCGATGCGGTGGTGCGCGAGCTGCGGTCGCTGCTGCCGACGCAGCAGCCCGACGACGGCTCGCCCCGCCGCCGCCGGCAGCCGCTGCCCCTGCCCGGCGGCGTGTTGGCCAGTTCGGCCGAGGCCGCCCGCGCACTGCTGCGTTCCGATGCGACCGTGCTGGTCGACGGATACAACGTGGCCAAGCTCGGCTGGCCCGATCTCGCGCTCGACCGCCAGCGCGCCGTGCTGCTCGAAGGCGTGGAGAACCTGGCCCGGCGTTTCGGTGCCGATCTCACCGTGGTGTTCGACGGGTCGTCGGTCATCGGGGCGCATGCCGACCGTCACCGCACCGTGCGCGTGGCGTACTCACCCGAAGGTGTGACCGCCGACGACGTCATCCGTGACGAGGTGGCACGGCTGCCCGTCGACCGGGCAGTGGTGGTGGTCACCAACGACGCCGAGATCGTGCGCGACGTGAAGGCGGCCGGCGCCAACGTGGTGCCCAGCAATGCGTTGCTCGCCGTCATGTGAGCGGCTCGCCCGCCCTCCTGGCGTCGGCGTCAGACGGTTGCGCCGGTCTCGGACCATCTCTGCGACACCCCGGCGTCACCATGGGGACCATGAACGACACGCCCTCCACGTCGATCGAGTGCGGCACCTGCGTGGCCGCCGGCACCACGGCCTGCACCGACTGCATCGTCACCCATCTCCTCGCCAACGACGACGGCCCCGTCGACTTCGTCCCCGTCGCCCTCGGCTCGCCCTCCGACACCGGCGCTGCCCCTGTCGACGACGCTCCGGTCGACATTCGGGGACATCCAGCGGCGCAGGGGCATCGGGGCGATCGGGCCGACCCGGGAGATCGGGTGATCGAGCTGTTCCGGCGGGCCGGCCTGGTCGACGAGCCGGTGGCGCTCGTCCCCGTCGAGGAGTTCGAGCGCCCGCACGTCCGGGCCACGGTGCCGATGCACTGACCCCGACACTGCGAACCGGGGCTCCGATCCGGCGGCGTTCCCTACGCTGGGTGTGTGCGCCGACCCGAGCCACTCCTGTCGATCCACGAGATCCGCGAGTCGCTGGCGCGCGACGGCATCCATCACGTCGGCGTCACCACCGCCGACGTGCTCACCGACACGCGCCACGAACTGCACCGCCGGAAAGAGGCCGAACTCCACGACGGGATGGGGTTCACGTACCGCAAGCCCGATCGGTCCACCGACCCCCGCCGCGCCGTGGAGGGCGCACGTTCGGTGATCGTCGCCGCACGCTCCTACCTCACCGACACCGAGCCTCCGTCACCGCCACCACCGTCGCCCGAATCCGGTCCGCATGCCCGTGTCGGGCGGTACGCGTGGATCGACCACTATGCGCCGCTGCGCACCTCGCTGCGGCAGCTCGCCAAGCGGATCCGCCGCGCCGATCACCGGGCCGTCGCCTTCGCCGACGACAACGCCCTCGTCGACCGGGCGGTGGCCCACCGCGCCGGGCTCGGCTGGTACGGCAAGAACGCCAACCTGCTGCTGCCCGGTGCGGGGAGCTGGTTCGTGCTGGGCTCGATCGTCACCACCGCCGAGTATCCGCCCACCGAGACACCCGTCGCCGACGGCTGCGGAAGCTGCCGACGTTGCATCGACGACTGCCCCACCGGCGCGATCGTGGCCCCCGGGGTGATCGACGCCGGCCGGTGCCTCAGCTGGGTGCTCCAGAAACCCGGCACGATCCCCGAACACTTCCGTGTCGCCATCCACGACCGCATCTACGGCTGCGACGACTGCCAGACCGCCTGCCCGATCTCGGTGCGGCTCGGGCCCCGTTCCACCGTGCCCCTCGATGGTGCCGCCGACGCCTGGATCGACGCACTGTGGCTGCTCACCGCCGACGACACGGCGCTGCTCGACCGCTGTGGACACTGGTACATCGCCGACCGTGACCTGCGTTGGGTGCGCCGCAACGCCCTCGTCGTCGCCGGCAACGTCGGCCACCCCGCGGATGGGCGCGTCGCGGGTGTGCTCGAGCAGTACCGTGCGGGGATCGACCCGATCCTCGCCGAGCACGCCGCCTGGGCCCTGGCCCGCCTGCACGATCGCCGCACGAAGCCCACCGCCTCGTGAAGCACCTGCTGGTCACCAACGACTACCCACCGAAGATCGGAGGGATCCAGTCGCTGCTGTGGGAATGGTGGCGACGGCTTCCGCCCGACCGGTTCGCCGTCCTCACCAGCCCCTACGACGGCGCCGACGAGTTCGACGCCGGCGAGCCCTACCGCATCGAACGCACCCGCGAGCCGGTGCTGCTGCCGCATCCGTGGATGGTGCGCCAGGTCGACGACCTCGCCCGTGACATGGGGGCCGACCTCGTGGTGATCGACCCGGCCGTGCCGCTGGGGCTCATCGGCCCGTCGCTCGAGCTCCCCTACGACCTCGTCGTCCACGGTGCCGAGGTCACCGTGCCGGGACGCTTGCCCGGCGCGAAGCAGGCGCTGGGCTACACGCTCGGCCGCGCCCGGAACATCGTCGCGGCCGGCGGATATCCCGCGGCCGAGGCCGAGAACGCCGCTGGGCGCAGCCTGCCGGTCACGGTCGTGCCCTGTGGCGTGGACCCCGACAAGTTCCGGCCGCTGTCGGCCGCCGAACGCCTGGCCGCTCGCGAGCACTTCGACATCCCCGCCGATGCCGAGGTGATCGTGAGCATCTCCCGGCTGGTGCCGCGCAAGGGCTTCGACACCGCCATCCGCGCCGTCGCCCGGCTGAAGCGCACCCGCCCGGATCTCCTGCTGGTGATCGCCGGCGGCGGGCGCGACGAGGACCGGTTGCGCCGCCTCGCCACCGAACTCGACGCGCCTGTCCGGTTCCTCGGGCGCATCCCCAACGCCGACCTGCCACCGTTGTACGGCTGCGGCGACGTCTTCACCATGCTGTGCCGCAACCGGTGGGGTGGGCTCGAGCAGGAAGGGTTCGGCATCGTGTTCGTGGAGGCCGCCGCATGCGGGGTGCCGCAGGTGGCGGGCGACTCCGGTGGCGCCGCCGAGGCCGTCGCCGACGGCGAGACGGGCCTGGTGATCTCCGATCCCGAGGACACCCAGGCGGTGGTCGACGCGTTCGTCACACTGCTCGACGACGCCGACCTGCGCATCCGGATGGGGGAGCGGTCTCGTCGGCGGGTGCTCGACGATTTCGCCTACGACGTCCTGGCCCGCCGCCTGGGTGACACGCTCGGCGTGTACGACTGAAGCGACGACCCGGCTCCGGTCCGCCGACCGACGAACTGGTCCGCGCGACGTCATCTCGGGGCAGACTGGCCGGGTGAAGTCCGACGTCTCCCGCGAACGTAGCCCCGGTGACGTGATCGTGCTCACCGACGTGGTGGGCACCATCGTGTTCACGATCACCGCGGTGTTCGCCGCCGCGGTGTTCTCCACCGCCGCCCAGTGGGTGGGTGCCGTCACGGCGATGGCCCTGTTCGCCGTCGGGGTGTTCGCGTTCCTCTGGTCGTTCTGGAATGCCGTGCAGCGCAGCCGTGAGGAGCAGATCTCGGTCACACAGGTCTACCTCCTCCTCGGGTCGCCCACGCCGCCCCGCGTGCGACGCATCATGCTCGCCATGTTGGCCGTGCAGATCGTGGTGGCGCTGGCCACGGCCCTGTCGAGGCCGGACGGCCCCGACGGCTCTCCCGGGTCGTCGTTGGCGGTGGGGATCCTGGTGCCGATGTTCGGCATGGGGCTCAACGGCCTGTGGGCCGCCTTCCACGGCACCTTCGAACCGCGTGGCGACCTGCAGGACGTCGACCGCGCCGAATCGTCGCTCGATGATGCCGGTGACGGTGCCGGCGACGTGTCCGAGGACGTGCCCGGCGGCACATCCGGCGATGCCGGTCCCGATGGCGTCACAACCGACGGCTCCATCGGCCAGAATGGTCGCCATGGCTGAGACCGCAACCGAGATCATCTCCATCGAGGCGCCGCACCTGCGCGTGTGGCAGATCGCGATCGATCTCGAGAGCTATCCGGTGTGGGCACATGACATCAAAGACGTCAACATCCGTGCCGAGGACGACGAGGGCCGGCCGCTCGAAGTCGAGTTCCGGGCCTCTGCGCTGGGACGCAGCACCCACTACACCCTCAAGTACGACTACACCAACGCCCCTCACGAGATGGGGTGGACGATGCTGAGCGGCGACATCCAGCGCTCCATCGACGGTGTGTGGCGGTTCGAGGCCGACGGCGACGACCGCACCACCGTGCGCTACGACCTCGAGATCGACCTCGCCGTTCCCCTGCCGGGTTTCGTGAAGCGCCGCGCCGAAGTCCGCATCCTCAACACGGTTCGTGAGCTGAAGACACGCGCCGAAGCGTGACGCGCACCGGCATCGACGTCGGCGGCACCAAGGTGCTGGGCGTGGCGCTCGACGACGGCGGCGAGGTGATCGCCGAAGTGCGCCGTCCCACACCCCGGGCCGTCGACGTGGGCGACCGCAGCATCGACGCCCTCCTCTCGACGATCGCCGACGTCAGCGCCGAACTCGGCAGTGTCGACGCGCTCGGCGTCGGGGTGCCTGGGCTGGTGACCCGAGCCGGGGTCCTGCGAGCGGCACCGAACCTCGACGGGGTCGCCGACGTCGACGTCGCCGGACGTCTCGCCGAACTCACCGGCCTCGACGTGTACGTCGACAACGACGCCACCTGCGCCACGGTCGCCGAGTGGCGACTCGGAGCCGGAGCCGGCACCTCCGACATGATGCTCGTCACCCTCGGTACCGGCATCGGTGGCGGGCTGGTGGCGGACGGTGCGCTGCAGCGCGGCGTGAACGGGTTCGCCGGTGAGTTCGGACACATGGTGGTCCACCCCGACGGCCCGCGCTGCCCCTGCGGGCGCCGAGGATGTTGGGAGCGTTACGCGTCCGGCTCGGGCCTGGCGATGCTCGCCCGGGAAGCGGCGGTGGCGCGCCGACTCGAACACGTGGTGGAGCTCGCCGGAGGTGACCCGCAAGCGGTGCGCGGGGAGCACGTGCAAGACGCCGCGCGTGCCGGCGACGCCGATGCGCGCGCGGTGATCGACGACTTCGCCCGCTGGGTGGCATTGGGCCTGTCGAACCTCACCAATGCCTTCGACCCGGAGATGTTCGTGCTCGGCGGTGGCCTCGCGGCCGGTGCCGACCTCTACCTCCGACCGATCGAGGGCTGGTTCCGGGAGTTGCTGTACCAGCCGGATCTGCGGCCGATGCCCCGTCTCGGGTTCGCCCGCTGGGGATCGCTCGCCGGCGCCGTCGGCGCGGCGTTGTTGGCCGAGGTGGAAGGTGGCGTGACGGCGGCGTGACGGCCGGACGCGGTGTCAGTGCGGGACGTAGTTGGCGCGTGACTCCTCGATCTCGCGCCAGGCAGCGTCGCGTCCGCCCATGCCCTCCGAAGAGGAGTGCTTCTCGGGCTCGAGCGCCTTGTAGACGTTGAAGAAGTGTTCGATCTCCTGCAACAACTGCGGGGTCAGGTCCGAGATGTCGTGCACGTTCACGAAACGGGGCTCCCTCGGCGGCACGCAGATCAGCTTGGCGTCCTCGCCCGCTTCGTCGCGCATGTACAGCACGCCGACGGGGCGGCACTCCACGATCACGCCCGGGTACACCGGATCCTCGAGGAGCACGAGTGCGTCGAGCGGGTCGCCGTCGCCCGCCAGCGTGTGCTCCACGAAGCCGTAGTCGGCCGGATACGTGGTGGCCGTGAACAGCCGGCGGTCGAGGTAGACCCGGCCGTCCTCGTGATCGATCTCGTACTTGTTGCGGCTCCCACGGGGGATCTCGATGATCACGTGGATGCAGTCCGGAGCAGGCGTCTTGGGCATCGGTCTCAGCATCGCACACGACGGTCGCCGAGTACCGGGTAGCGTCGACCCGCATGGAGTTCCGGCGCATCGAGAATCTGCCCCCGTACGTGTTTTCCATCATCAACGGGTTGAAGATCGAGGCACGGCGGGCAGGCAACGACGTGGTCGACCTGGGCTTCGGCAACCCCGACATCCCGTCGCCCGACATCGCCGTGCGCAAGCTCGCCGAAGCGGCCCACAACCCGCGCAACCACCGCTACTCGCTCAGCCGGGGGCTGCCGAAGCTGCGCGAGGCGATCGCCGGCTACTACAAGCAGAAGTGGGACGTCGACCTCGACACCGAACTCGAGATCACCAACACGATCGGGTCGAAGGAGGGCTTCAGCCACCTCATGTGGGTGCTGCTCGACCACGACGACGCAGCGATCGTGCCGAGTCCGAGCTATCCGATCCACATCTACGGCCCGCTGTTCGCCGGCGCCGACCTGCGCCAGGTGCCGATGCGGTTCCTCGCCGACCCCGACCAGCGCGAGCACTTCGCCGACGACTTCATGGAGAGCCTGAAGACCGCCTACGACGTCGGCTGGCCCAAGCCCCGGGTGCTGGTGATCTCGTTTCCGCACAACCCCACCGGCGCCATCGTCGATCTCGCGTTCATGCAGCGTGTGGTCGACTTCTGCCGTGAGCACGACATGATCGTCGTGAACGACTTCGCCTACGCCGACATCGGCTTCGACGGGCACGAGCCGCCCAGCATCCTCCAGGCCGAGGGCGCCAAGGAGTGCGCCGTCGAGCTCTACTCGATGACCAAGAGCTTCTCGATGGCCGGATGGCGCAGTGCCTTCCTGCTGGGCAACGCCGAGGTCGTCCAGGCCCTCGTGAAGCTGAAGAGCTACCTCGACTACGGCATGTTCCAGCCGGTGCAGATCGCCGCCACCGTCACCATCAACGAAGCGCCCGACTTCCCCGACGAGGTGCGTGCCACCTACGAGTCCCGCTGCGACACGCTGCTCGACGGCCTGTCACGGATCGGCTGGGACATCCCCAAGCCGGGCGGCAGCATGTTCGTGTGGGCGCCGATTCCCGAGCCGTACGCGGAGATGGATTCGGTGGAGTTCTGCTCGCTCGTGGTGCGTGACGCCGACGTGGCCCTGTCACCGGGCGTCGGGTTCGGTCCGGGCGGCGAGGGGTTCGTGCGCTTCGCGCTGATCGAGAACGAGAAGCGCATCCAGCAGGCCGTCCGCAACCTCAAGCGCGGCCTGCCCAAGCTCGGCTGACCCCGGCCGGTCGGGGCAGCCAGCGCGGGCGACGGAGCGCCACGGCCGGCGGTTGTGGCAGCGCACGGTTCACATGATCGTCACGTGGCGGTGACGAACCCCGAGATACCGTGCGGGCGCCATGATCACGATCGTCGTACGCGTCTGGATGCCCGACCGGCCCGGCGCGCTCGGGCAGGTCGCCAGTCGCATCGGTGCCGTGCGTGGCGACGTGCTCGCCATCGAGATCCTCGAACAGGGAGCGGGCCGCGCGATCGACGAATTGACCGTGGCGTTGCCCGACGACGACCTGTTGTCGCTGCTCACCGCCGAGGTCGACGCCGTCGACGGGGTGTCGGTGGAGAGCATCCGCGTCGTCGACCCCGACCGCACCGACGCCAGCCTGTCGGCGCTGGCGCTCGGTGCGGCGCTCGCCGAGTGCGGGCCCGACGAGCGCCTCGAGGTGCTGATCCACGGCATCCGCCGCTTCACCGAGACGGACTGGGTGGCGGTGCTCCACGACGGTGCACCGATCGCCGAGGTGGGCGACACTCCCGAGCTCGGGTGGCTCACGGCGTTCCTCGCCGGGAGCGAACACCTCGACGGCCTCGACGACTCGGCGCCGAGCGACCTGCTGTGGGCCCATCTCATCGGGTCGAACCTCACCATCGCTGCGGGGCGGGCGCTCCACCCGATCCACGAACGCGAGCGGGTGCGTTTCTCGTTGCTCTCCCGGCTGGCCGATGCGCTGATCACCGGGGTGTGAACCCCGGCGGAGTGGTGTTCGCCCGCCGTCAGTGTTCGATCCAGTTGCGCGACCGCTCGACGGCGCGCAGCCACTGTGCGTGGAGTGCGTCGGCAATGGTGCGGTCGGCCGCAGGGGTGAACTCGGCGTCGAGCATCCAGGAGATGTCGTCGGTGGACGCCCAGACCCCTTCGGCGAGGCCGGCGAGGAAGGCCGCACCGAGGGCGGTCGTCTCCTGGTCGGCGGGCCGTTGCACCGTCACGCCGAGCTGGTCGGCCTGGAACTGACACAGCAGGTTCATCACCGAGGCGCCACCGTCGACCCGGAGGTCGATGACGGGCGTGCCACTGGCCGACACCATGGCGTCGACGACGTCGCGGGTCTGGTAGGCCATCGACTCGACGACGGCGCGGGCCAGTTCGGCCCGGCCGGTGCCCCTGGTGATGCCCACGATGGTGCCCCGGGCGTACGGGTCCCACCACGGTGACCCGAGACCGGCGAACGCCGGCACCACGTAGACGCCCCCGGTGTCGGCCACCGACTCGGCGAGCGGTCCGACCTCGGCCGCCTCGTCGATGATGTCGATGCCGTCACGCAGCCACTGGATGGCGGCGCCGGTGACGAAGATCGAGCCCTCGAGGGCGTAGTGGGTGGTGCCGTCGGCGAGCGTCCACGCCACCGTGGTCAGCATCCCGTCGGTGGGCGGCGGGCAGTCGGGCCCCACGTTGAGGAGCACGAACGAGCCGGTGCCGTAGGTGTTCTTCGCCATGCCGGGGCGCACACAGGCCTGGCCGAACAGTGCTGCCTGCTGGTCGCCGGCGACCCCGCTGATCGGCAGACCCTCCGGGAGCCCGTCGACCGCTGCGGTCACGGCGATCCGGCCGCTCGAGGGCACGATCGCCGGCAGCGCCGACAGCGGTACGCCCAGGAGTTCGCAGAGGTCGGCGTCCCACGTGCGGCTGCGGATGTCGCACAGCAGGGTGCGGCTGGCGTTGGTGACGTCGGTGGCGAACACGGCGCCGGCCGCCGTGGTGCCGCCGGTGAGCTTCCAGATCAACCAGGCGTCGATGGTGCCGATGGCGAGGTCGTCGTCGACGGGGATGTCACGGTGCGTGAGCAGCCACTCGGCCTTGGTCCCCGAGAAGTACGGGTCGAGGACCAGGCCGGTGCGTTCGCGTACGAGGTCGAGGTGTCCGGCATCACGGAGTTCGTCGCAGCGTTGGGCGGTGCGGCGGTCCTGCCACACGATCGCGGTGCCGTACGGGCTGCCGGTGCTGCGGTTCCAGGCCAACACGGTCTCGCGCTGGTTGGTGATGCCGATGGCGGCCACGTTGTCGACGCCGACGTCGCCGATCACGGAGGCGAGGGTGGCGGCAGCTGCATTCCAGATCTCGTCGGCGTCGTGCTCGACCCATCCGGGCTCGGGATAGTGCTGCGCGAACTCGCGGTAGGCGGCCACGGGCGGGCGGCCGTCGGTGAACACCGCTCGGCTGCGCACCCCGGTCGTGCCGGCGTCGATCGCGATCACACACTGGTCCGTCACGGCGGCGCAGAGTAGCCGACGGCGTCGCCGTGGCGCCGCTCAGCGCTTGCGCTTGCTCGACGACTTGGGCCGGTTGCCGCCACCACTGGTGCGGCTGGTGGGGGCCGGTCGTTGGCGCGGCGGACCCGCCGCAGCCGTGTCCGAGCCGTCCGACGTGTCGGAAGCGGCCTTGGCGTCGGCCGCTTCGCGGCTCTCGGCGCGCAGCTCCTTCAGGCTCTTGCGCCGGTAGCCGAACTTGGCGAGCGCAGCGCCCAGGGCGACGTAGAGCGGCCCG
Source organism: Ilumatobacteraceae bacterium (assembly GCA_041686315.1). Classification (GTDB taxonomy): domain Bacteria; phylum Actinomycetota; class Acidimicrobiia; order Acidimicrobiales; family Ilumatobacteraceae; genus Sva-07. The sequence goes on along the minus strand of JAWLEC010000112.1, from coordinate 149 downwards.
CTCACGAGGATGCCGGCGAGTGCGCCGATGAGGTTGCTGTCACGGAAGAAGAGCAGGAAGAGCGCCGACATGATCAGCGCGTACACGACCCACTCGCGCACCAGCCGTTGCCACGGCACCGGACGGTTGCGGTCCCAACCCATCGCGCC
>JAWLEC010000111.1:0-10372 GCA_041686315.1 Ilumatobacteraceae bacterium | reverse complement strand
TCCGGTCGACGCCGGTGTCGACGACGGTCTCGACCACGGTGCGAGTCTGCCAGAGGGCGCCCGCTGCGCCTCAGATCTGCAAGATGTCGCGAGATCAGAGAATGTCGCGGAGGAACCGGCCGGTGTGCGACTGCTCGATCGAGGCGATGTGCTCGGGCGGGCCCTCGCCCACGATCATCCCGCCGCCGCTGCCGCCGTCGGGACCGAGATCGACGATCCAGTCGGCGGTCTTGATCACGTCGAGGTTGTGCTCGATCACCAGCACCGTGTTGCCCTGGTCGACCAGCCGCTGCAGCACCGTGAGCAGTCGCCGCACGTCGTCGAAGTGGAGGCCCGTGGTGGGCTCGTCGAGCAGGTAGATCGTGTGCCCGGTCGACCGTTTGGCCAGCTCGGTCGAGAGCTTCACCCGCTGCGCCTCGCCACCCGACAACGTGGGTGCCGACTGGCCGAGCCGCACGTAGCCGAGGCCCACGTCGACCAGCGTCTGCATGTAGCGGGCGATGCCGGGCTGGTTGGCGAAGAACTCGACCGCCTCGGCCACCGGCATGTCGAGCACGTCGGCGATGTTCTTGCCCTTGAACTCGATGTCGAGCGTGTCACGGTTGTATCGGGCGCCCTTGCACACCTCGCACGGCACGTACACGTCGGGCAGGAAGTGCATCTCGATCTTCAAGGTGCCGTCGCCCGAGCACGCCTCGCAGCGGCCGCCCTTCACGTTGAAGCTGAACCGGCCCGGCATGTAGCCGCGCACCTTGGCCTCGTTGGTGGAGGCGAACAGCTTGCGGATGTTGTCGAACACGCCCGTGTAGGTGGCCGGGTTCGACCGTGGCGTCCGGCCGATCGGCGACTGGTCCATGTCGATCACCTTGTCGAGCAGCTCGACGCCGTTGACCCGCTTGTGCTTGCCGGCGGCCATCTTCGACTTGTAGATGCCCTGCATCAGCACCGGCAGGAGGATGTCGCGCACCAGCGTGGACTTGCCCGATCCCGACACGCCGGTGACGGCGACGAAGTTGCCGAGCGGAATGTCGACGGTGATGTTCTGCAGGTTGTGCTCGCGGGCTCCCTCGATGCGGAGGAACTCGAGGCCCTGCGGCCGACGCTGGTCGGGCACGGGGATCGACTTGCGACCGGACAGGTACTGCCCGGTCATCGACTCCTTCACCTTGGTGATGCCGGGCACCTTGCCCGAGTAGACGATCTCGCCGCCGTGCTCGCCGGCACCGGGCCCGATGTCGACGATCCAGTCGCTCTCGCGGATCGTCTCCTCGTCGTGCTCGACGACGATCACCGTGTTGCCGAGGTCGCGCAGCCGCGTGAGGGTGTCGATCAGCCGCCGGTTGTCGCGCTGGTGCAGTCCGATCGACGGCTCGTCGAGCACGTACAGCGTGCCCACCAGCCCCGACCCGATCTGCGAGGCGAGCCGGATGCGCTGCGCCTCCCCACCGGCCAGCGTGCCGGCCGCCCGCGACAGCGTGAGGTAGTCGAGGCCCACGTCGAGCAGGAACCCGAGCCGGGCGTTGATCTCCTTGGTGACCCGCTCGGCGATCAGCCGGTCGCGTTCGCTGAGCTCGAGTGCGGCAAGGAACTTGGCCGACTCGCCGATCGACATGTCGGACACCTCGGCGATGTGCCTGCCCTCGATGGTGACGGCCAGGGTGGCCGGCCGGAGGCGGGCGCCGTTGCACGCCGAACACGCCACCTCGCGCATGTAGCCCTCGTACTGCTCACGCGCCCAGTCGCTGTCGCTGCCCTCGTGGCGCCGCTTGATCCACGGGATGACGCCTTCGTACTCGGTGGAGTACGAGCGGCTGCGGCCGTACCGGTTCTTGTACTTCACCGTCATCTTGCCCTTCACGCCGTGCAGGATGACCTTCTGCTGCTTGGCGGTGAGCTCCTCCCAGGGCGCCGTGAGGTCGATGTCGTTGACCTCGGCCAAGGACTCGAGCATGCGGGTGAAGTACTGGGTGTGGGCGCTGCGCCACGGGGCGATGGCGCCGTCGGCGACCGCCATCTCGGGGTCGGGGATGATCAGTTCGGGGTCGACCTCGAACGTGGTGCCGAGGCCGTCGCAGGCCACGCAGGCGCCGTAGGGCGAGTTGAACGAGAAATTGCGCGGCGCCGGCTCGTCGTAGCTGGTGCCACACACGGGGCAGGCGAGGTGCTGGCTGAACGTGAGCGTCTCGGGCTGGCCCTCGCCCTCACGCGGCACGACCTCGATCTCGGCGACACCGTCGGCCAGGCCGAGCGCCTGTTCGAGCGAGTCGGTGAGCCGCCGCTCGATGCCCTCTTTCAGCACCAGGCGGTCGACGACGATCTCGATCTTGTGGTTCTCGTACTTGGCGAGGCGCTCGTCGCGTTTGAGGAACTCGTCGATGTCGACCGTCTCGCCGTCGATGCGGGCACGCACGTAGCCCTGGCCGGAGAGGTCCTCGAGCAGCGTGTCGTACTCGCCCTTGCGGCCGCGCACCACCGGAGCCAGCACCTGGAAGCGGATGCCGTCGTCCATGTCGAGGATGCGGTCGACGATCTGCTGCGGCGTCTGGCGCTGCAGCCTGGTGCCGTCGTTGGGACAGTGCTGCACGCCGATACGGGCGTAGAGCAGGCGGAGGTAGTCGTAGACCTCGGTGATGGTGCCCACGGTGGAGCGCGGGTTGCGGCTGGCCGACTTCTGATCGATGGAGATCGCGGGTGACAGCCCCTCGATCACGTCGACGTCGGGCTTGTCCATCTGCCCGAGGAACTGGCGGGCGTAGGAGCTGAGCGACTCGACGTAGCGACGCTGGCCCTCGGCGTAGATCGTGTCGAACGCGAGGCTCGACTTGCCCGACCCCGACAGCCCCGTGAACACGATGAGCTTGTCGCGCGGCAGCTCGACGTTGACGTTCTTGAGGTTGTGCTCGCGCGCCCCGCGGACGACGATCTGCGGGTCGTCGGAGGTGCGCTTGCGCTTGCGGGGGGTTGCGGGCGTCGCCTTCGTCGGAGCGTCGGTGCTCGCGGCGGAGGCAGCGGCGGAACTGCGGGCGGCCATCAGCGCCCGATCCTATCGCCGAACACGTGTTCCGCTCGGTCCTGCCCGTCGTGGCGGTGATCGGCGTACGGCCGGCTCACTGGGCGTCGCGCAGCTCGCGGCGGAGGTCGTTGATCTCGTCGCGGAGCTTGGCGGCGTACTCGAACTTCAGCTCGGCCGACGCCTCGTGCATCTCGGCTTCGAGCGTCTGGACGAGCCGCCCGAGTTCCTGCTGGGGCAGCGACTCGAGGTCGCGTTGCACCTTGTCGCGCTCGCGCTGGCGGCGACGGTCCTTGCCCGGCACGGGCGCCGTGTCGTCGGGCCGCAACAGCGACAGGATGTCGCCCACCGCCTTGCGGATGGTCTGCGGGTCGATGCCGTGTTCCTCGTTGTACGCCAGCTGCAACTTGCGGCGCCGCTCGACCTCGCCGATCGCCGCCTCCATCGACCGGGTGACCGTGTCGGCGTACATCACCACCTGACCGTCGACGTTGCGCGCCGCTCGGCCCATGGTCTGGACGAGCGACGTCTCCGACCGCAGGAAACCCTCCTTGTCGGCGTCGAGGATGCACACCAGCGACACCTCGGGCAGGTCCAGCCCCTCGCGGAGCAGGTTGATGCCGACCAGCACGTCGAAGTCGCCGAGGCGCAACCCGCGCAGGATCTCGATGCGCTGGATCGTGTCGATGTTGGAGTGCAGGTACCGCACCCGCAGGCCCTGTTCGAGGAGGTAGTCGGTGAGGTCCTCGGCCATCTTCTTGGTGAGCGTGGTGACGAGCACCCGGTCGCCGCGGGTGACGCGGTCGTTGACCATCTCCATCAGGTCGTCGATCTGGCCCTTGGTGGCCTTCACGATCACCTCGGGGTCGACGAGGCCGGTGGGCCGCACGATCTGCTCGACCACCTTGGTGGACACGCGCAGCTCGTAGTCGCTGGGGGTGGCCGACATGAACACGCCCTGGTTGACCCGTTCGAGCACCTCGTCGAAGGTGAGCGGCCGGTTGTCGCGCGCCGACGGCAGGCGGAAGCCGTGGTCGACCAGCATGTCCTTGCGGCTGCGGTCGCCGGCGAACTGACCGTGCAACTGCGGCACCGCCACGTGGCTCTCGTCGATCACCAGCAGGTAGTCGTCGGGGAAGTAGTCGAGCAGCGTGAACGGCGGTTCGCCGTGGTCGCGGCCGTCGATGTGCATCGAGTAGTTCTCGATGCCGTTGCAGTAGCCGACCTCGCTCATCATCTCGAGGTCGTACTGGGTGCGCATGCGCAGCCGCTGGGCCTCGAGCAGCTTGTCGTTCTCCTCGAACCACTGCAGCCGCTCCTGCAGCTCGGCCTCGATCTTGCCCATCGCCGTGGCCATGCGCTCGGAGCCGGTGACGTAGTGCGTGGCGGGGAACACGTAGGCCCGCTGCAGCTCGCTGAGCTGTTCGCCGGTGAGCGGGTCGATGGTGGTGATGCGGTCGACCGTGTCGCCGAACATCTCGATGCGCAGTACCGACTCCTCGTAGGCGGGGTGCACCTCGATGGTGTCGCCGCGCACCCGGAAGTTGCCCCGCCCGAGGGTCATGTCGTTGCGGTCGTACTGCATGTCGACGAGGCGGCGCAGGATGTTGCGCATGTCGTAGTCGACGCCCACGCTGAGGTCGAGCAGGTTGCCCCGGTACTCCTCGGGGTTGCCCATGCCGTAGATGCACGACACCGACGCCACCACGATCACGTCACGCCGGGTGAGCAGCGCCGCCGTGGCCGAGTGCCGCAGGCGGTCGATCTCGTCGTTGATCGAGCTGTCCTTCTCGATGTAGGTGTCGCTGCTGGGGATGTACGCCTCGGGTTGGTAGTAGTCGTAGTAGCTGACGAAGTACTCGACCCGGTTGTCGGGGAAGAACTCGCGCATCTCCTGGGCCAGCTGGGCGGCGAGCGACTTGTTGGGAGCGAGGATCAGCGTGGGGCGTTGCGTCTGCTCGATGGTCCAGGCGATGGTGGCCGACTTGCCCGATCCGGTGATGCCGAGCAGCGTCTGGAACCGGTCGCCGGCCTCGATGCCGTCGCTGAGCGCGGCGATGGCGGCGGGCTGGTCGCCGGCGGGCTCGTAGTCGGCGACCATGCGGAAGCGCTGGTCGTCGTGGGCCGCGTAGTTGCTGGCGGGTGCCGACTCGAGGAGCACCGCCTCGGGGGCCTCGGGTGCAGTGGGCGCAGAGGGCGCGGACATGCGATCATCCTACCGCCGAACGTCTGTTCGTCCAGCCGGCAGCAGGGGCGTTCGCTGGTGATCGGAGCCGGGTCCGTCCGTGGCGCGAGATGGTCCCACCGCTGGGCGCACCGGGGGCTGCGACACGGGCCCTCTACAGTGTCGCTGGTGGACGCCGACGCCGTGCTGGCCGACCTCGACGCCGACCAGCGCGCCGCCGTCACCAGCGACTCGCGGCTGGTGGCCGTGATCGCCGGCGCCGGTTCGGGCAAGACGCGGGTGCTCACCCGCCGGATCGCCCACCGCATCGCCACCGAGTCGGCCGACGCCCGGCACACCCTCGCGCTCACGTTCACCCGCGAGGCCGCCGGCGAGATCCGTCGCCGCCTGCTCCGGCTGGGCCTGCGCGAGCGGGTGGAGGCCGGCACGTTCCACTCGGTGATGCTCGGCGTGCTCACCCAGCGCTGGGCCGACACCGACCGTCGCCCCCTCACGGTGGTGTCCGACCGACGACGGTTGGTGGGCGACGCCCTCTCGGCGGGCTCCACCGATGTCGACCGGCGCCAGCTGGCGGCCTTCGTCGCCGAGATCGACTGGGCGTCGGCTCGCGGCATCGCCCCCGACGCCTACGCCTCTGCCTGCCGGCGGCAGCAGCGCCGGCCCGGGCCGGGCGTCGACCGCTGTGCCGCGGTGTACGCCGACTACGCCCAGCTCAAGCGGCGCCGCGGCGTGATCGACTTCGACGACGTGCTCGGCCACGCGATCCGCGACATGCAGCGCGACGCCGACTTCGCCGAGAGCGTGCGGTGGCGTTTCCGCCACGTCCTGGTCGACGAGGCGCAGGACCTCAACCCTCTGCAGCACCAGCTGGTCGACCTGCTCCGTCACGGACGCGACGACCTCTTCCTCGTGGGTGATCCCGCCCAGGCCATCTACGGGTTCAACGGCGCCGACCCGAGCCTGCTCGTGGAGGTGGAGACACGGTTTCCCGGCGTGGAGGTGGTGCGCCTGCCGGTGAACCACCGCTGCACCCCGCAGATCGTGCGCGCCGGCGTGCACGTGCTCGACACCACCGGACAGCCCGGCGCGCTCGTGTCGAACCGCGGCGACGGGCCGGTGGTGGAGCGCCTGCACGCCGCCGACGAAAACGACGAGGCCGCGCGGGCGGCGCGGTTCGTCGTCGGGCTCGATCCCAACCTCGTCCGCAGCGGCAACGTGGCGGTCCTCGCCCGCACGAACCAGCAGCTCGCTGCGTTCGAGGCCGCCTTCCGGTCAGTAGGCGTGCCCACTCGACGTTCGGCGACGGCGGCCGGCTCCCCGCTGCAGGCCGTGGTGCGGTCGGCGGCCACCCGCGGGTCGGCGTCGCAACTGCGCGGCTGGGCGCACGACATCCTCGACGCTCCCCCGCCGGCGCCGGCCACCACCCGCTCGACGAGCAGCGCCCGCGACCGCGACGACGACACGCCCGACCCCGAACGTCGCGTGGCCGCTGCGGTGCTCGACTACCTGCGCGAGCAGCCGCTGGGTGACGGGGCCGGGTTCCGCGGGTGGGTCGCCACCACCAACCCGTTCCGGGATGCCTCGACCGACGGTGTCGACCTGCTGTCGTTCCACGCCGCCAAGGGACGCGAGTGGCACACGGTGATCGTGTCGGGGGTGGAGACCAGCCTCGTGCCGCACAAGTCGGCCACCACCGCCGACACGAGAGCCGAGGAGGGACGCCTGCTGTACGTGGCGCTGACGCGGGCCACCGACCGCCTGCTGATCACCCACGCTGCCCGGCGGCACGGCTACGCCCGCGCCGCGAGCCCCTTCCTCGACGGGTTGGATCTCGACGAACCCACCGCTGCTCCCCCGCCGCGCCGGCGACGGGCGACGACCGACCCCGTCGGTGAGCGGCTCCGCGCGTGGCGCAACGACGCGGCCCGGCGCGCCGGCATCCTCCCCGAACAGCTCTGCAGCGGCCGCGATCTCGCGGCCATCGCCCGGTCCCGACCCACCACGGCCGACGAGTTGGCCGAGGTGACGTCGTTCGGGTCGATCACCGCCCACCGGTTGGCGCCGGAGATCCTGACCGTGCTCGACGGTGCGCCGGCGGCCGACGGCACCTCCGGTCAGTCGGCGAGGTCGACGATCACGGGTGCGTGATCGCTGGGCTGCTTGCCCTTGCGGGCGTTGCGGTCGATCACGCTCCACGTGGCCCGATCGACCACCGGGGCCGAGCACATCAGCAGGTCGATGCGCATCCCGCGTCCCTGGTGGAAGTCACCGGCCCGGTAGTCCCACCACGAGTACACCCGGTCCTCCGGGTGATGGACGCGGAACACGTCGGTGAGCCCCCACGCCTCGAGGGCGGCGAGCCGATCGCGCTCGGGCTGGCTGACGTGCGTGGCCCCGACCAGCTTGGCCGGATCGGGAACGTCACGGTCGTCGGGGGCGACGTTGTAGTCGCCGCCGACGATGACGTCGGCCGACGGGTCGGTGTCGGCGTCGAGGTGCGCCACCAGGCGGTCGAGCCACGACAGCTTGTAGACGTAGTGCTCGTGGTCGAGGGATCGGCCGTTGGGGACGTAGACGCTGCTCACCCGCACGCCGCCGCACGTGGCGGTGATGATCCGGGCGTCGGGATCGGGGTCGACTCCGCCGGCGAAGTTGGTGACCACGTCGTCGAGGCCCACCTTCGACAGGATCGCCACGCCGTTCCACTGGCCCTGGCCGTAGTGGGCGCACGAGTATCCCATCGCCTCGAACGCCAGCGCTGGGAACGCGTCGTCGGCGAGCTTGGTCTCCTGCAGCAGCAGCACGTCGGGCTGCACGTCGGCGATCCAGGCCTCCACGCGTTCCTGGCGGGCGCGCAGGGAGTTGATGTTCCAGGTGACGAAGCGCACGTCAGCCTCCCGTGGCGTCGCCGTTCGCCGGCTGCGACGCCGCTTTCTTCGCTGCCGCCTGCTTCTTGGCGGGCGCCCTCTTCTTGGCCGGCGCCTTCTTGGCTGCCGCCTTCCTGGCCGGCGCCTTCTTGGCCGGCGCCTTCTTGGCTGCCGCCTTCTTGGCGGGGGCCTTCTTCGCCGCCGTCTTCTTGACCGCCGCCGCCTGCTTCTCGGCAGGCGCCTTCGCCGGCTGCGTGTCTGCTGTGGCCTGCTCGGTCGCAGCCTGCTTCTCGGCCGGAGCCTTCCTGGCCGGCGCCTTCTTGGCTGCCGCCTTCTTCTTGGCGGGGGCTTTCTTGGCTGCCGCCTTCTTCTCGGCCGGAGCCTTCTTGGCCGCCGCCTTCTTCTCAACCGGAGTCTTCTTGGCCGCCGCCTTCTTCTTCGCCGCCGCCTTCTCGGCGGGCGCCTTCTCGCGCGGCGGAGTCGCCGCGGCAGCTGCGGCCTCCTCGGCGGCCTCCAACTCGGCGCCCTCGGATTCCGCGGCAGCGATGGCCGCCGACGCCAATTCGGGCACCGCACAGTCGATACTGCGCCGCTCGGGGGCGTAGCTGACCACCACGAGCGTGACCGACTCGCCGATGCGCATCACCTTGCGGGCGCTGGTGGGCGGCGGATCGGCCATCATCCGCAACGGCACGTAGCCCCGCACACCCTGGTCGCCGATGGTGACGTAGGCACCGTGGGAGGAGTACGAGTCGACGGTGCCGTTGACGCTGGTGCCCACGGGGTGGTGCTCGACGAACTCGAGGAACGGCAGCAGGTCGTTGACCGGCTCGCCTCCGCGCGGGACACGGCCCTTCGACGAGCGGTCCTGCGCCTGGTCGGCCGCCTCCTTCTTGCCGGTGTCCTTCCTGCGACGGTCCTTGCTGTCCTCGGCGCCGATCTCCTGGTCGACGGCCTTGCGGCTGGGCGGCGGGGACTTGGGCACCGGCATCGGTTCGTTCGCCTCGGGACTTCCCTTGCGGCCCCCGCGGCCGCGGCCACGAGCCTCCTCCTGCTTCGACCCCCGACGGCCCTTCGGCTTCGATCCGGACGTGGCCTTGCGACTCACGGGGCCGCGCACCGGCGTGCGGTCGACGAACACCCAGCCCACGTGCGGAACCGGCTTGCCGCCGATGAGCCGACCCTCGTCGAACAGCCAGTCGTAGTCACCGTGGAACTCCTGGAAGGAGTCGTTGGAGAGGATGGAGGCGTTCGCCTTCTCGGCGATGCCCAGCACGAAGGCGTCACCGCGGCCGACGGCGCCGGCCGGTGGAGCCACGAGCTCGTTGTTGGAGATGCCCTCCTCGAACTCCTTCTGCTCCTTTTTGTCGATGCGGTGACCGAACGTGGCGTCGACCACCACGGTGACCGCGGTGTCGGGGAATTCCTCCATGAAACTCATCACCGCCTCGTTGAGTTGGGCCAGGCTCGGCAACGAGCGGCCTTCGGTGGCGATGTTGGACCCGTCGACGACGACGTGGTCCGGTCCCTTGCGTGATGTCATTGCGTCTCTTCCTGAGTGTCGGAGGCGGAGCCGTGCCGGCCCGACGTCGCACCCGATGCTGACGCAATCGGGTGCCGATCGTCCGGATACCGGAGGCCGCCTGCACGCCATCGTAGGCTCGCCGCTCATGATCCGAGCAGTACTCTGGGATTTCGGTGGCGTGATCCTGTCCAGCCCCTTCGAGGCGTTCAACCGCTACGAGGCCGCCAACGGGCTTCCCGTCGACTTCATCCGTGGCGTCAACGCCACCGACCCCGACACCAATGCGTGGGCGCTGCTGGAGCGCAGCGACATCTCACCGGAGGAGTTCGACGCGCTGTTCTCGGAGGAGTCGACCCGGCTCGGCCATCGCGTGCCGGGGGCCGACGTGCTGGCGCTGCTGTCGGGCGAGCTGCGCACCGAGATGGTGACGGCACTCGACCGGGTGATCCGCTCCGGCTACCGCACCGCCTGCCTCACCAACAACGTGGTCGGCGGCGAGCAGCGCATGGACGTGGGCGACGTGATGGTGATGTTCGACCACATCGTGGAGTCGAGCAAGGTCGGCTGCCGCAAACCCGAACCGCGCTTCTACGAGATCGCCTGCGAGTTGGTCGGCGTCGAGCCGCACGAGTGCGTGTTCCTCGACGACCTCGGCATCAACCTCAAGCCGGCCAGGGCCATGGGCATGACCACCATCAAGGTCGTCTCCGCCGAGCAGGCCATCACCGACCTCGAACAGACCCTCGAAATTCCCCTGAGATGAAGCAAGGGCCCTGATCCGGCAC
>JAWLEC010000110.1:0-10469 GCA_041686315.1 Ilumatobacteraceae bacterium | reverse complement strand
GCGACCTGCACGAGTCGGTGGCCCCGCCGGTCGACGAGCCAACCCAGTCCCGGACGGGCGGGAATGGGTGTGCGCCTCGGCAGCGTGGTGCCGAGCAGATCACCGTCGACGTCGCCCGTGGAGGTCATCACGATGCCGCACCGGCTGCGAGCGGCGTCACGGGTCCAGTGGCCGTAGGCGGAGCGCATCGCCTCGAGCCGGCCGGCGGCGGCGATCGTCACGCCGGGGTGCCGGCCGGCGGCGATCCCGGCGAGTGTGCCCGTGGGGTCGTCGACGCGATCGGCGTCGTCCACGACGACGAGGACCGGCGGCGGTGGCAGTTGATCGGCTGCCAGGTGTGTGCGGGTCGACACGGTGACGATCCGGCCGGCGGGGATCAGTTGGCGCCAGGCGAACACGAACTGGCGCAGCGCGGTGGACGTGCCGGTGCGCGACGCCCCGACGATCACGGCATGATCGCCGGGAGCCAGTTCGAGGGCATCGACACGCAGGTCGTCGGCGCCGACGCCGATCGCGAGCCGGACGAACCCGTCGGGCGAGTGGTCGTCGGGCGGGATGGTGACCAGGTCGGGGTCGATCGCGGGGGACAGCGTCTCGACCGGAGCAGGTCCTCCGGCGACGGCTCCGTCCCCACGATCCACACCAGCACGGTTCACGGCGGACGGCGCCCGCAAACATGTCATGTCCCCGAGACGTGACACGTCCACGGCGTCGTCGGCGATCTGCGCGGTCAGACCGCTGGACGCCACCCGCAGGCGGCCGGGCAGACCGTGAGGGACCGGGGCGCCGGTGACGCCGAGGGAGCGGGCGACGCCCGGGTCGGCCGAGTGGAACAGCCAGGAGTCGGCGGCCGGGATGGCGAGTGCGGCGGGCGAACCGCCGTCGACGGTGAAGCACACGGTGATGCCGGCGTCGGGTCCGTTCGCCACCAGCCGGGCGAGGCGCTCGGCCGATGCGGCGCGCTCCACCGTGGACAGCGACGTCCGCACCGCGTCGAGCCCGTCGACCATCACGACGACCGCAGGGGTGCGCTCGCCCGTGGATGTTCGCCGGTCGATCTCCTCGGTGAGGCGGCGCAGCAGCCGGTCGACCCGTTCGTTCTCGGTGAGCCGGATCACTGCGCCGCAGTGCTCGATGGCGGCGAGCGCGTCGAGACGGTCGTCGCCGCGGCCGTCGATCACGTAGACGTGGAACTGCCCGGGGTCGGCGCTCCGGCAGAGGTCGACGGCGACGGCGAGCAGTGCGGTGGTGGTGCCCGATCCCACCGAGCCGACGAGCCGCAGGTTGCCCGAGGTCGGCGACCAGCGCAGCGGGTGGTGGCACTGGCGTGCCGGGTCGTCGACGAGCCCGACGCCGTCTGGCGTCGACATCGACCCGGGCAACGGGTGGGGAAGTGGCTCGATCCAGGGCCGGCGCGCATCGGCGATCCCGGCGGATCGTGCGGCGGCGCTGATGGCGTCGACCCACTGCTCCAGTTCGCCGCTGCACGAGGCCGCCTGGAACTCCACCAGCTCGTCGGGCCCCAGCCGCAGCACCGCCCGCCCCGGCCGCGCCCGCGAGATACGCGCCGGTGCCGGGTCGCCGACCACGTCGGTCGCGTCGGCCGCGTCGGTGAGGCGCAACGCGATCCGCAGGTTGGTGTTGGCGCGGATGTCGTCGGTGACGACCCCTGCCGGCCGTTGCGTGGCGAGCAGCAGGTGCACGCCGAGGCTGCGGCCGCGCTGGGCGATCGCCACCAGTGACGTGAGGAAGCCGGGGAGCTCCCTGGCGAGGGTGGCGAACTCGTCGATCACCACCACCAACCTCGGCAGCGGTTCGTTCGGGCGGCTCCTGCGGTAGCTGCCGAGGTCGTCGGCGCCGGCGTCGCGCAGGAGGTGTTCGCGCCGGAACACCTCGGCGTCGAGGCTCACGAGCGCGCGCTCGGCGAGGCCGTCGTCGAGGTCGGTGACGCAGCCGACGGTGTGGGGCAGGCGCGCACAGGCATCGAACGTGGCGCCGCCCTTGTAGTCGACGAGCACGAACGTGAGGTGTGCCGGACTCACCCGGGCCGCGAGTGCCAGCACGAGGGTGCGCAGGAGCTCGCTCTTGCCCGAGCCGGTGGTGCCCGCCACGAGGCCGTGCGGACCGTCGCGGACGAGGTCGAGTTCCACCGGGCCGTCGACGGACGCACCGATCATGGCGGCCGGCGCCGGGTCGTCACCGGCGGTCGCCCAGTGTTGGGCGATCAGCGCCGGGTCGGCGGCCGGGTCGGCGGTGCGATCGTCGATGAGGTCGTCGAGGAGCTCACCCACGCCGAGGTCGACGTCGAGGAGATCGCTGCTCGACGCCGCCTCCGGATCCACGAGTGAGGCCAGCCGTCGAGCGGCGCAGGTCGCAGCGCCGACCGTGATGCCCGCCGCAGCGATCGTGGAGCCGATGCAGCCCGTCGACCCCACCTCCACCACGCGGTCGCAGACGGCGGGTACCGGTTCGTCGGCGTCGATCACCGCGAGACACGTCGTGTCGGTGGTGGCCAGCAGCCGCCGTACGGGGCTGGTCCGGGTGACCAGCGCAGCCGGTGTGTCGGTGACCAGCAGCGTCCGCGCACCGCACTGGCCTGCGAGTGTCTCGAAGCTCGACCGTTCGTCGATGTTCGTGCCGGTCACCACGAGCCGAGCCCGACCCTCGGGCCCGTGGGGCAACCAGGTCACCCACTGCCAGTCGGCCGGGCGATCGGTGACGACCACGAGGTTCCAGTCGGCGGGGCCGTGGTGAGCGGCGAGCTGGATCACGGTCGACCGGCAGAGGGAACCAACGAGGGCCGGGTCACCGTGGAGCGCCACCACCGAACCGGGATCCAGTGCCAACGGGACGGCGACCCCGTCGAGCCGCTCGGCGTCGGCGACGAGGCGGTCGAGGTCGGGGGTGAGGCGGCGGCGGTCGTCGACGTCGAGCGGTGCGTGCCACCGATCGGCGCCCGCTCCGAGCGTGGCGACGAACGGGTCGGTCGCACCGAGGCGCCGCGACCAGACCGCCGTGGCCCGGCCGTTGTGGAGCTGCTCGAGTTCCGCGAGCACGTCGCTCACGGGGAGGTGGCGGCGGACGTGGTCGCGCCGGCGATGGCGGTGCAGCTCCTGCATCGCCACGCCGAAGTCGTCGACGGCCTGCGCATACGTGGCCCGGTCGGCGCGGCGTGTGCGCCGGCAGCCGATCCACCCGGCCGCCCAGGTGCCGGCCGACGCCAACGCCCCGATCACGCCGAACAGCGCCATCAGCAGCTGACCGAGCAGTGAGGCCATCACCGCTCCGCCGATCACGGCGACGCCGGCGCCGACGAGAGCGGTGGCCGACGGCGGGCGGCGCTCGGGTGGGGGTACCGGAACCTCGGGCGCCGCGAGCCCACCACCGGCCACCTCGGTGACGGCACCGCGGTGCAGGGTCCGCCGCCAGGGCGATGCCGGATCGTCGACGACGGCGCCCGTACCGGAGGTCGCGGTGGCGACGCCGGTGGAGCGACGATGGCGGATCTGGCTCGCTCCGGCGATGAGCGTGTCACCGGCGGCGAGCGCCGCCGGCCCGTGCGCCGGTCGTCGGCCGACCCGGGCCGGGATCCGGCCGGTGAGCTGCACGAAGGTGGCGGAGCCGCAGCCGTCCACGGTGACCACGCCGAGGTGCGGTTCCACCGCCGGGTCGTCGATCCGCACTCCGGCGGTGCGGGCCCGGCCGACCTGGTGGCGTCCGGCCGGCAGCGGCGTCCACGGTGTGCAGGCCGGCCCGGCCACCACCGCCACCTCGATCACCCCGGTGCTGTTCTCGACGTCGTCGCCCACCGGGACGACAGCGGGCCACGAGCCGTGGGCGGATGTCACCAGCTCCACCTGCGAGCCGTGACGGACGCCGCTCGTTCGCAGCCGGACGTGCCGTTCGACGTGGACACCGTCGATGCGGATGTCGTCGATGTGGACGTCGGCGTCGTCCCTGCCACCCACAGCCCGGACCAGGTCGCCGACGGTGTCGCCGGGCCCGGACGGCCGGATCGTGGTGCGGCGGCCGTCGCTGTCGACGACGTCGAAGGGCGGTTCGCTGCTCACGGTGCCACGGTGGGCGCGGCGACGGCCAGGAGGGAAGGCGATGCGGTGCCGCCCGGTGGTCGCGGTGGACATGGCCGCTGACCTGGTGCTGTGAGCCGCGACCGACGCCTGTGAGCGGCCCCCTGCGGCTCGGGGAGGGCCCCGTCACAGCGGTCGCCGACACGGGTGAGTGTGCCGGTGAGCATGCCGGTGAGCGGGTCGGTGAGGGGGTCGGTGAGGGGTGGTCGTCACCGTGCTCGGCATGCACGACATCTCGCCGCCCTCGACCGTCTCCACCGCCACCTTCGGCCGTCGCCTCGACGCCGAGTGGGCCCGTCTGCGCACCTCACGCCGGGCGCTCCAGGTCGTGCGGACCTGGGCCGGGCCGGGCACGCAACCGTTCGACCGGATGCTCCGATCGGTGACCGATCTCGACGACGTCGTGAGCGCCACGCGAGCGGGCGGCTCCCCGGGCGAGGGTGAGGACGCCGTGCTGATCCGTCTGGTCGACCTCGCCCGGCACCACGAGCTCGCCGGCCGCATCGTGGTGCAGCGTCTGCTGCCCGCACTGATCGCCGGCTCGGCCCGCTACCGCGACTTCGAGGGGCGCACCGACACCAGCGAGATCGTGGTCGCCGCCGCCTGGATGGCAGTACGCCGATACGACACGGCGACCCGCACGCGCCACGTGGCGGCGACGTTGGTCTCCGACGCGGTCTTCCAGGCGTTCCGCAAGCCGCTCCGGCGGCGTTCGGCCACGGAGGTCCCGCGGTCACCCCACCATTTCCTCCGCGATGCCGACGACACCGGAGGGCCCCATGCCTTCCTCGAACTCGCCGACGTGGTCCGCACCGCCCGCCTGGCCGGCGTCGGCGACGACCATCTGGAGCTGATCCGCCACCTGGTGCGCACGGGTTCGCCGGGCGTCACCGCCGCCGAGTGCGGGGTCACGCCGCGCACGATCCGCAACCGCCGCGACCGCGCCGTCGACGGCATCCGCGAAGCCCTCGCCGCCGCGTGATGTCGGCGGGTTGAGAGGTCGCCGCCGGAGGTACGCGCTGGTCACGGCGTTGCACGACTCGATCCACCACTCGCTGATCGCCGGCAAGGGCATCGAGACGGCGACCCGCTACGCGACCGGGTTCGCGTGAGCGAGGGCGGGGCGCGACCGTCAGTCGGCGACGCGTAGCGCCTCGGCCGGGCGGATCCGGCCCGCCCGGCGCGACGGCAACACGGCGGTCACGGTGGCGGCAAGGATCGTGAGTGCGGCGACGGTCACGATCTCGCCGAGGGGCAGCGTCCACTCCAGGCGGGCGAGGAACCCGGCGTCGCTGAGCACCAGCCCGTACGACCCGACCAGCGCCACCAGCACGCCGATGACGACACCTTCGAACGCGACGAAGGTCGCTTCGAGGAGGAACGACTCCGTGACCCTCGCCGGCACCACCCCGATGGCGCGCAGCATGCCGACGTCCCGTCGGCGCTCGCGGACCGAGCGCACCATCTGCACACCGAGTCCGGCGATGCCGACGAGCAGGCCGACGCCGACGAACTGCTGCATCAGCGTGAAGAAGCCCTGGGTCCGCGCCAGCAACGCCTCGACGAGATCGGGGATCGCCCGGGCCTCGGCGCCGTTGGCCGTCAGCGTCGTGGAGATCGTGTCGGCCACCCGGCCGGGATCGACCGCGGCGACGTAGAAGCGGGATTCGACGGCCCGGGGGCCGAACATGTCGCGAAAGCCCTCGGCTCCGTAGAACACGCCGTTGTTGAGGTAGTCCTCGGTGGCGACGGCGGCGACCTCCACGGTCCGTTCGGCGCCGCTCGCCGGATCGGTGAGCACGACGGCATCGCCCGGTTCGGGGATGTCGGCCGCAGTGCCGCTCGTGTCGAGGAGGAATCCGTCGACGATCACCAGGCCGGGATCCTCCAGCACGGTCTGCCAGGCTGCCGCCTCGCTGGGGTATCCGCCGAGGTCGACCAACGACGGTGGAGCGTCGGCCAGTTCGGGCCCGAAGCCGGTGATCGGCCACTCGCCGTCGCGGCTGGCGAGGTCGACGTGGGCGATGCCGTACATCAACGGTGCCACGTCGGTCACGCCGCGGATCTCCTGCAGGTCGTCGGCGGTCACGGGGTCGGTGGGGTTCGACGTGACCACCACGTCGAAGCCACCGGACGCCTGGTCGGCGATGGTGTCGACCTGCTGGCCGAACATCGCCGAGATGAAGGCGAGGTACACGATGGTCAGGACGACGAGCGAGAACATGCCGAGCGTCATCGCCGTGCGGAACGTCCGCGCCATCGGATAGGCGAGACCCACCCGGACGGGGACGGCACCGCCGAAGCGGTGCGACAACCAGATGCCGAGCGCCTTGTGGTGAACGATGAGCAGTGCGACGGCCGCTGCGCACATCCCGAACCCCTGGACCAGGAAGATCGGGATACCGGTCTCGATGTCGAGCCAGCCGAGAACGGGGACGAAGACCATGCCCCAGACGAGGACGCCGACGGCGGCGACGGTCGTCGCCGTCCGCACCCCCGCCCGCGGGGCGATCAGGCCGCCGAACCCGGCAGCGGCGATCATCGGTGCTGCGGCGATGCCGTAGGCCGCGTCCCCGGCGAACGCCATGACCGCCCAACCGGCACCCGCGGCGAGTGCCACGCCGCCCAGCACGGTGGGGCGGCGGCGGTGCCGACGACTCGCCGGCACGGGCAGGTCGCGGATCGCCGCGATGACGTTCAACCGGCTGATGCGGATGCTGGTGAGCACGATGGTGACCACCGAGATCACCAGTCCGAGTGCGAACCCGCGCACCACGGTCTCGACGTCCCACGCGAACGACAGCTCGAGGGTGTACAGGTCGTCGCCGGTGCCGAGCACCTGCCCGGCCCGCCAGGCGATCACCCGGCCGAGGCCGATGCCGAGCACCGCTCCGACCGCCGATGCGACGAGCGCGTACAGCCATCCCTCCGTGGCGAAGCCGGCGACGAGCGTCCGGCGCCGCATGCCGATGGCGCGCAGCATGCCGAGCTGCGAACGGCGTTCGTCGGCGAGCATCACGAAGATGTTCACCAGCAGCAGGATCCCGGCGGCGACGGAGAACATGCCCACGGTGAGGTACAGATCGGTCAGCGAGTCGGCCGTCGAGCGGGCGACGTCGAGCTGGTTCTGCTTGACCGGTCGCACCGACTCGGGGCTCACCTCTCCTCCGACGGCGGCGGCGATGAGTTCCGTGGCCTCCTCCGTGAGACCGGCGCCCGCCTCCACACCTCCGACGTTGGAGAAGGCGAGGTGGGTCCGTGGCGGTTCGATCCCGTCGGGAAGGGTCACGCCACCCAGCCCGGCCGCCACGGTGCCGGGGGTGACGAACACGTTGTAGGACTGCTGGCGGCCGTCGACGGGCCAGAAGCCGGCGATGCCCTGCTGGTCGAGCACCCGGGCGACCGGAGCCTCGAAGGGGACGCCGTAGACGTGGACGGTGACGGTGTCGCCCACGCCGACCCGGGTCGTCGTCGCCAGGTCCTCGGTGACGTACACGGTGCCCGGCTGCGGACCCTCGGGCGGTAGCCCCACGATGTCGGGGTCGTCACCGAAGTCCTGGGCGGCGCCGAAGTCGACCTCCACCAGCTGCGCACGCGGCTGGACCCGTTCGCCGACGACGGACACCGGCACGGTCACGATCGGGAGGATCCCGTCGAGCACCTCACCCGACGGGTCCACCGACTCGAGCGGTCCGACCCTGTCGACCAGTTCCTCGCCGGCCGCCAGGCCCGGCACGGTGACGAGTTCGTCGACCGGCCCGAGCTGGTCGTAGGCGGAGGCCACGATCGACCGGTCGATGGTGTCTCCGACGATCAGCGAACCGGTGATGATCGACGTGCCGAGCATCGAGCCGATGACCACGAGCAGCGCTTCGATCCGGCGGCGGCGTGGGTAGCGCCAGGCCATCCGCCGCGTCACCGGCTGGAATGCGAGCGCCACGAGGAACGGCGCGCTGACCGCGACGGCGACGACGAGCGACCAGATCATGCGGCTACCTCGTCATCTGCTCCGCCCGCCGCAGCCGTTGGTCACGGGGGTGCCCGCCGATCGCCGGTCCTCGACGATCCGCCCGTCGACCATCCGGATCAGCCGTTGCGCCGAGGCACCGATCTCGGGGTCGTGGGTGACGAGCACCAGGGTCAGGCCGTCGGCGTGGAGGTCGCGCAGGAGCTCCATCACCGAGGCGGCGGTCTCCGAGTCGAGCGCACCGGTCGGCTCGTCGGCCCACACGAGGCGGGGTGACCCGGCCAGTGCCCGGGCGATCGCCACCCGCTGCTGCTCCCCTCCCGACAGCTCCATCGGCCGGTGCCCGACGCGGTGGCCGAGGCCGACGCGATCGAGTGTCTCCACGGCCCGTCGCCGGGCCTCGTCGGGCCTTGCCCCGGCGAGCAGCAGCGGCAACTCGACGTTCTCGGCGGCGTCGAACACCGGGATCAGGTTGAACGCCTGGAACACGAAGCCCATCGTCTGCGCCCGCTGCCGCGTCCGTTTCACGTCGGACATCTCGTGCAGTACCCGGCCGTCGAACTCCACCCGGCCCCGGTCGATGTCGTCGAGGCCGGAGAGGCAGTTGAGCAGCGTCGTCTTGCCGGAGCCGGACGGGCCCATCACCGCGACGAACTCTCCGTCGTCGACATCGAGGTCGAGTTCCGCAAGCGCGGTCACCGCTGCCGCGCCGGTGCGGTACGTCTTGACGACCCCCAGGGCACGCAGGATGGGAGTACTCATGTGTCCATCGCGTCACAGGGGGTCGGGACCTCGCCAGAGACCGAAGGCCCGTTCACCCGGCACGTCGCGGGTGACACCGGCTCACCCGGCCGCCGCTACGACGGCCGCTGCGTGAACTCGGGGCGGCGCTTCTCGAGGAACGACCGGAAGCCCTCCTGGGCGTCGTCGATCATCGCCGCCGAGGCCATCAGTTCGACGGCGTAGCCGTAGGCCTTGGGCTGGTCGAGGTCGACCTGGGCGTAGAAGCCGCGCTTGCCGAGCGACTTTGACAGGGCGCTGCCGCGGGTGGCGCGCCCGATGAGGTCGGCGACGGCGGCGTCGAGCTCGTCGTCGGGCACCACCTTGTTGACGAGGCCCCAGTCGGCGGCGGTCTGCGCGTCGATCGGGTCGCCGGTGAGGGCCATCTCGAGGGCCCGCTTGCGGCCGACGTTGCGTGCCACCGCCACGAGCGGGGTGTGGCAGAACAGGCCGCCCTTGCCGCCGGGGATCGCGAACGACGCCGACTCGGCGGCGATGGCGAGGTCGCAGGTGGCCACGAGCTGGCAGCCGGCGGCGGTGGCGAGGGCGTGGACGCGGGCGATCACCGGCTGGGGGATCTCCTGGACGGCGTCCATCATCTCGGTGCACACCTCGAACAGGCGGCGGGCGTCGTCGAGGCCGGCGCCCACCATGTCGCCGAAGTTGTGGCCGGCGGAGAACACCGGTCCGGCGGCGGCGAGCACCACGCCGGAGGCGTCCGACCGGCCGACGTCGCGAAACGCCTCGGTGAGTTCGCGCATCACGTCGAGCGCGAGCGCGTTGCGCTTCTCGGGCCGGTTGAGCGTGATGGTGGTGATGTCGCCGTCGCGGTCGACCAGCAGGTGCTCGTAGGTCATCGCGCCAGTCTCGCGCCGGGCGTCGTGCCCGCTGCGACCGGGCGCTCCGACCCGAGACCGTCCGGGCGCTGCGCCGTAGGGTCGCCGCATGAAGTTCGGGATCATGTTCGCCAACACGGGCCACGGCGCGTCGCCGGCCGGTGCCACCGCCGTCGGGAAGGCCGCCGAGGCCGGAGGGTTCGAGGCCATCTGGACCGTGGAGCACGTGGTGGTGCCGTCGGGCTACGAGTCGAAGTACCCCTACGACCCGAGCGGCAAGATGGCCGGTGGGGCGGAGGACTTCGACCTGCCCGATCCGCTGATCTGGCTCACCTGGGTGGCGGCACAGACCGAGCGCGTGAAGCTGGCCACCGGCATCCTGATCGTGCCGCAACGCAACCCCGTCATCACGGCGAAGGAGCTGGCGACGCTCGATCATCTGTCGGGTGGCCGGATGGTGCTGGGTGTGGGCGCCGGCTGGCTGGCCGAGGAGTTCGAGGCGCTGAACGCGTCGTTCGACGACCGGGGCAAGCGCCTCGACGAGTACATCGCCGTGATGCGGGCGCTGTGGGAGGGCGGCAAGACCACCTTCGACGGCGACTTCTTCCAGTTCGAGAACTGCATCAGCCGGCCGGCGCCGGTGAACGGCACGATCCCGGTGATCGTCGGCGGCCACAGCAAGACGGCCGCTCGCCGGGCCGGGCGGCTGGGCGACGGCTTCTTCCCCGGCAGTGCGTCGATCAGCGAGATCGCCGAGCTGATCGCGCTCGTGCGCCAGACCGCCGAGGAGCACGGCCG
>JAWLEC010000009.1:0-42349 GCA_041686315.1 Ilumatobacteraceae bacterium | reverse complement strand
CCGTCTCCGAGCTGCCCGCGAGAGCGCGTCTGCACCACCGGGTCGGCGCCGGCGAGATCCTCGTCGCCGAGGATCTGACCGCGGCGCCGGGACCGGCCGGCCGGGCACCGGCCGGAAGCGTCGTGGTGGGCCTCGCCGCACCGGACGGCGACGGCGCCGAGATCGGGCTGGCCGTGCGCATCGTCGCCGACGGCATCGTGCTGGCCCACGACGCCACGATCGTGGATCGCATCGGCACGACGGTCTTCGTCGCCGTCCCCGCACGGGACGGCCCGGCCGTGGCCGCCGCCGAGCGGACCGGCACGGCGTCGATGATCTTCGTGCCGTCCTGAGCGCAACTCCGCACGGGCGACGCGTCACCGCCAACCGGCGGCAACCACCACCAACACCACCACGCCGAGCACGACGCGGTACACCACGAACGGCATGAAGCTGTGGGTCCGCACCAGGCGGATCGTGCCCCACACCGCCAACCACCCGGCCAGCCCCGACGTCACGATGCCCACGATCATCGGCACCAGGAGGCCCTCGGGCATCCCGTCGGCCACGAGCCCGCCGAGCTTGAACACCACCGCCCCGAAGATCACCGGGATCGACATGAGGAAGCTGATCCGCACTGCGGCATCGCGATCGAACCCCATGAACCGTCCGGCGGTCATCGTGATGCCCGACCTCGACGTCCCCGGATTCAGGGCGAGCGCCTGGGCGGCCCCGACCGACAGCGCGTCGCGCACACCGAACCGCTCGACCTTGCGGCGCCCCAACGAGCGGTCGGCCCAGGCCAGCAGGACACCGAACCCGATCAGCGACACGGCGATGATCGTCGGCGTGCCGAGCCGGCTGTCGATCTGGTCCTCGAACAGTGCGCCCACGGCTGCGGCCGGCAGCGTCGCCAGCACGAACAGCCACGCCAGACGGCCGTCGGGGTCGACCGGCCGCTCGCGTCTCCACAGCAGTCGGGTGCCCTCCACCACGTACCTCGACACGTCACGCCGGAAGTAGCCCACCACGGCCACGAGCGTGCCGAGGTGCAGCGCCACGTCGAACGACTTCTTCGCCGACGGGTCGAGCTCCTCCCATCCGGCCAGCCACGGCACGAGCAGCAGGTGCCCGCTCGACGAGATCGGCAGGAACTCCGTGAGACCCTGCACGATCCCGAGGATGATCGCCTGGTAGATGGGCACGGCCGACCTTTCTACCGGAGGTTCAGTCGGTCCGGGTGGACGGCACGATGCGCGGCGTCCACGGCCGCGGCTCGTCCCAGTGGTGGCCGACGACGACGCCGCGGGCCAAGGCCGCCAGGAACTCCAGTGGCGACACGTCCGGCCCGGTCCCCCGCACGACGGTGTCGTCGATCTCCACGAAGGCCGCGCCGAGCGCGTCGGGCACGTGGGCATCGCTCCCTGCGCCACCGACGATGCCGTACTCGTCGGCGAACTCGCGAGCCCGCCGGTTGAGGCTGTCGAGCGAGGTCTTCGAGTTGAGCACCTCGACCGCGTCGATCAGATCGTGCTCGGCGAGCTCGCGGAGTGCCGGCTCCGCCAGGCACCGCCGCATCGGATCGAAGGGGTGGGGCACGTAGACCACGCCGCCCTGGTCACGGATCCGGCGCGCCGCCTCCATGTGGCCGATCCCCGTGGGCACACGTTCGGTGAGGAACAGGCCGATGATCTCGCCGGCGTTGGTGCGCAACTCCTCCCCCACCACGACGCGACACGGCACGTGGTCGCGTTCGAACCGTTCGGCCAGCTCGACGGCGCCGGCGATGGCGTTGTGGTCGGTGATGCACACCATGTCGAGTCCGCTCGCCACGACCGCCTCGACGAACTCGCCGGGGGTGGTGGTGGAGTCGCCGCTCCACATCGTGTGGGTGTGGAGATCGACACGGATCCGGCCGGATCCACCCGGAGCAGCGAGGTGCGGGTGGCGCGCCACCGCCTCCGCCGTTGCGACCGCCACGAGACCCGCTCCGCCTCAGGAACCGGACATCGTGACGTCGCGGATCACCAGGCTCATGCCGGCCGACCGCATCGGCAGCCAGTCGATGTCTCCGCCGACCTCGACGATGTCGAGCAGCATCCGTTGCAGGGTCGACGCGATGGTGACCTCGCGGACGGGCGCCCCGACCGTGCCGTTCTCGATCAGCAGGCCGGCAGCCCCGGTGGAGAAGTCGCCGCTGACGGGATTCACGCCGGAGTGCAGCCCCTGCATCTGCTGGACCAGCAGACCCTCGTCGACGTCGGCGATCAGCTCCTCCTGCGAGCGGGTGCCGGGCACGAGCGACAGGGCGAGACACCCCACACCGGGGGTGCCGGCGAATCCCCCACGAGTGGCATTGCCGGTGGAGACGGTGCCGGCACGCCGGGCCGAGTACGAGTTGTGCACGAACTGGCGCAGCACGCCACCGTCGATCAACACGTTGCGGCGGGCGGCGAGACCCTCGCCGTCGACGTCGGTGGCGGTGTAGGCGAGCGGGTTGGTGGGATCGTCGACGAGCGTGACGAGCGGCGAGGCCACCTCCTCGCCGACGCGGTCGCGGAACAGCGAGCGGCCCTTCACCACGGCCTCCCCGTTGAGGGTGGAGGAAACGACCCCGAGGAACTGGGCCGTCACGAACGGGTCGAGGACCACCGTGAGCCGCTTGCTCGGTGGCTGCGTGGCGCCGAGCAGCCGCGTGGCCCGATCGACGGCTTCGCGTGCTGCCCGGTCGAGATCGAACTCGTCGGGGGAACGACCCACCGAGAATCCGAAGCCGGTCTGCGTCTCGGCGTCGTCACCCTCGCCCTCGTCGGCGAGCGTGGACACCGACACGTAGCAGCCGTTCTCGCGACCCGACATCCGGATGCCGGTGGTGGATGCCACCGCCGACTCGCCGTGGGCATCGGCATAGTTCGCATCGTCGACGCGGACGCGCGGGTCGGTGCCCGACGTCAGCTTCTCGAGCTGCTTGGCGAGGTCGATCTTGTCGTCGGTCGGGTACTCGGCGAGACGCTCGTTCCACAGTTCCTGTTCGGTGACCGGCACGCCGTCGGGCTCGGCGAGTGCGGCCCACTCGTCGACGGTGCCGAACTGCACGTTGTCACGTGCCTCGGCCAGCACCTCGGCGATCGCCGACTCCTCGAGCGTGCCGGCGTACGCGAACCCGGTGCGGCCCTCGTGGATCACGCGGATCCCGATGCCCTCGCTCTGCGCCGACACGAAGTGCTCGACGTCACCCTGGTACACCCGCACCTCGGTCTCGCCGCCGCGGGCGACGAACGCCTCCACCTGCTCGCCGGGACGGGCCTGCTCGACGACCCGGTCGGCGACGGCCTGCAGCTCGCTCTCGAAGGTGCTCACGAGCTGGTGCCGCCCACGGTGAGCGACTTCACCCGCAGCGTCGGCTGGCCGTCGCCGACGGGTACGCCCTGGCCGTCCTTGCCGCACGTGCCGGGGCTGCCCATGGCGAAGTCGTCGCCGAGCATGTCGATGTCGGCCAGCACCTTGGGGCCGTTGCCGATCAGGTTGCCGTCGCGTAGCGGCTCGGTGATCACGCCGTTCTCGATCAGATAGGCCTCGGTCATGCCGAACACGAAGTCGCCCGACGCCGTGTTGACGCTGCCGCCACCGAGTTTGGCGACGTACACGCCGTGTGGTGTGGAGGAGACGATGTCGGCGGGATCGTCGGGACCGTCGAGCACGAACGTGTTGGTCATCCGCACCATCGGCAGGTGCTGGTAGCTCTGGCGGCGGCCGTTGCCCGACTGCGGGCGGCCGTCCTTGCGGGCCCGGAGGTAGTCCCACATGTAGTCGGTGAGGACGCCGTCCTCGATCAGCACGTTGCGTTGGGTGACGTGGCCCTCGTCGTCGAACCCGAGGGTGCCCCACTCGCCGGGCATCGTGCCGTCGTCGACGAGTGTGACGAGCGGTGACGCGACCTGCTGGCCGACCTTGCCGGCGTACACGCTGGCGCCCTTGTGGATGTGGTCGGCCTCGAGACCGTGGCCGCACGCCTCGTGGAAGAGGACACCGCCGGTGCCGTGCTCGATCACCACGGGCATCGTGCCCGAGGGGGCCGGCCGCGCCCGCAGCTTGGTGATCGCCTGCCGTGCCGCCTCGCGGGCCAGCTCCTCGACGTCGACGGTGTCGAAGACCTCGAAGCCGATGGTGTGGCCCATCGACTGGTAGCCGGTCTGCATGCCGGTGTCGCCGTCGGCCACGGCACTCACGCGCAGCAGTGTGCGCACGACCTCGTCGTCGGTGAGCACGCCGTCGGTGTTCGCCACCAGCACCTGCTTGCGGCTGTCGCCGTAGCCGGCGGACACCTGCACGATCTCGGGCCCGTGGCTGCGCGCCGCGTCGTTCATGCGCTGCAGCAGCTCGATCTTCATCGCCTTGGCGATCGTGTCGGGGTCCTGCTGCACCGTGTTGGGACGGTGTGGCGCCGATGGCGTGAGCGCCACGGTGCGGACACCCCCGCCCCCCTGCTTCGCTGCCGTGGCGGCTGCTGCTGCGGCGGCGGCCAGGCCGGGCTCGCTGAGGTCGGACGTGTACGCGAATCCGGTGGTCTCGCCGGCGACGACGCGGACACCGGCTCCACGGTCGCGGCCACTGGTGACCTGCTCGACCCGCCCGTCGTCGAGACCGGCCGACGTGGACCGCTTGTCCTCGGCGTAGACCTCCGCGAAGTCGGCACCACCTCGTACGGCACCGGCGAGGACTCGTTCCAGGACGTCACGTTCGATCACCCTGTCGAGCCTACGGCCCGAGCGATGGGCCGGGAACGTCGGGCCACCGCGCCGAACGCGTGAACAGTGTCCGGTGACGGGCCGCACACTGTTCACGCGATGGGCGGTCGAAGCGCGGACGAGCGGGGCGGACGTGACGGGGAGGTCACCGGCAAGTGACAGGGTCGACGCCACCGGATGCTTCATCGCGCAAGGGGCGTGCGCGCGTTGTTAGCGTGTGGGTGATGGCTCTCGAGACAGGCCTGCGAGGCGACGCCAAGTTGATGGTCACCGACGCCGACACGGCGCGGTCGATCGGTTCGGGCATGGTCGACGTGCTCGGCTCACCGCGGTTGATCGCATTGTGCGAGGAGGCCACGTGCAACGCCGTGGCCACCGCACTCGAGGACGGCACCACCACGGTGGGCATGCGCGTGCAGTTCGACCACCTGCAGCCCACACCGGTGGGCGTGGAAGTGGTGGCCGAGGCGGTCCTGGAGAAGATCGAGGGCCGCCGCCTCAAGTTCACCGTGTCGGCCACCGACTCGGGCGGCCTGGTGGCCGCAGGCAAGATCACCCGGGTCCTGGTGGACCCCGAGCGCTTCATGTCGAAGTGCTGCCGCACCTGACCCTGCGTCAGGCGAGATTGCTCGAACGCGGGTAGACGTCGTCGGGATCGGTGAGCACGTTCACCAGGTAGGGCACCCCGCTGGCGAAGGCACGATCGAGTGCCGGGCCGATCTCGTCGGGTGACGACACCGTCTCGCCACCGCCACCGAGGGCCTTGACCACGTCGTCGTATCGGCATCCGGGCTGCAGGTCGCACGCCAGGTCCCAGCCGTAGATCGCCTGCATCGGGTGCTTCTCCAACCCCCACATCCCGTTGTTGCCCACCACCATCACCACCGGCAGTCCGTGGCGCACCAGCGAGTCGACGTCCATCAGGCTGAAACCTGCGGCACCGTCACCGAGCAGCAGCACGATCTGCGACGAGGGCCGCACGATCCGGGCGGCGATCGCATACCCGAGACCGTTGCCGAGGCACCCGTACGGGCCGGTGTCGAGCCAGCCACCGGGCTCGAAGACCTCGATGAACTTGCCGGCGTAGGAGGCGAAGTCGCCGCCGTCGCAGATCACCACGGCGTCACGCTCGAGCCGCCGGCGGAGTTCGCCGTAGATCCGGCTGGGCTTGATCGGATCGTCACCCGCCTCCATGAGCGCCACTTCCCCCTGCGCTGCGGCCTGTTCGGCTTCGCGCAACTCGGCCACCCAACCTGCGTGATCGACCCGGTCACCGCCGTACCGGGCCAGCCCTGCCAACGTGAGTCGAAGGTCACCCACCACGGTGTGCACGTCGACGTGGGGGGCGCGTTGCGACTCGGCGTCCACCGCATGGGCCACGGTGGCCGAACCGAACGAGCCGAACCCGAGGCGGAAGTCGAGTGCGGTGCCGAGCACCACCACGAGGTCGGCGCGCTGTTTCAGCAGACCGCGTGTCCGCAGGAACGCCAGGTCGTGGTCGGCCGGCAGCAGCCCGCGGCCCATCCCGTTGAAGAAGCACGGCACCCCCAGCGCAGCGGCAGCAGCGGACAGTTCGTCCCAGGCTCCGTCCCAGTAGACGTCGGATCCCACCATGAACGCGGGACGCTCCGCGCCTGCGATCATCGCCGCCAGGGCTGCCACTGCGTCGTCGTCGGGTGCGGCCCCGCGGCCGTCGCACTCCTGCACCTCGGGCACCTCGCCCGACGACGGCCCGAACACGTCGAGCGGGAAGTCGAGGAAGACGGGCCCCCGGTGTGGCTCCACGGCGAGTCGCGCGGCGTCGTACACCATGCGCCCCGCGCGTTCGGGATCGGTGACCGTGGCGGCCTGTTTGGTGATCGACGCCAGGATCGGGACGTGATCGAGTTCCTGCAGTGAGCCGGCACCCCACCGGCCCTGCGGGGCCCGGCCGCCGAGCACCACGAGCGGTGAACCGTTGAAGTGCGCCGACGTCACCGCGGACACGCCGTTGGTGATGCCGGGGCCGGCCGTGAGCGTGGCGAAGCCGGGCCGGCGCGTGAGTTTGGCGTAGGCCTCGGCTGCGAACGTCGCAGCCGATTCGTGGCGCGTGTCCACGACCCGCATCCCCTGGTTGCGTGCCGCGTCGTAGAAGGGCCAGATGTGGCCACCGTTCAACGTGAACATCACGTCGGTGCCGAATCCGGCGATCGCTGCGACCGCCTGTTCGCCTGCATGTCCCTCGATCAATCCCATGTCACAAGACCGTAATGCGCGCCTACAGTTGCGCACTGATGCAGGTTGCCGACGTCGCAACGGCACCGGAGCGGCGACACCGTCTGTACTGGTGGAAGGAAGCCCTGATCGTCGCTGTCTTCTACGCGGTCTACTCGGCGATCCGCAACCAGTTCGGGTCGAACGAGATCGCCGCCGACGGTGTCCCCGAACAGGCGTTCACCAACGCCGAACGGATCATCGAGTTCCAGTTGTGGATGGGGACGTTCCACGAGCAGACGGTGCAGTCGTGGTTCCTGCCCTACGACTGGTTCATCAAGTTCTGGAACACCTACTACGGCACGGCGCACTTCTTCGTCACGCTCGGCGTGTTCATCCTGTTGTTCGTGAAGCGCGGTGACGTGTTCCCGCAGTGGCGCAACACGCTCGCAGCGATGACCGCGTTGGCGATCATCGGTTTCGCCTGGTTCCCGCTGATGCCGCCTCGGCTGCTCGACGAGCCGTGCCCGCGCGACGATCCGTCGAGCTATGGCGGCGCCTGCATCCCGAGCGACCTCCGACCCGAAGGCGGGTGGGGTTTCGTCGACACGCTCGTGGAATTCGGCGGGCCGTGGTCGTTCGAGTCGGAGGCGATGGCGTCGATCTCCAACCAGTACGCGGCGATGCCGAGCCTGCACATCGGCTGGTCCACGTGGTGTGCCATCGCGGTGTGGCCACTGCTCCGGCGGCGCTGGACGAAGGCCCTGGTCCTCGTGTACCCGGCTGCCACCCTGTTCGGCATCGTGGTGACGGCGAACCACTACTGGATCGACGGTGTGGGCGGGATCATCGTGTTCGGGATCGGCGCCCTGATCGGCTGGGGCGTCCACCGCTGGAACCAGGAACGGCTCGACCGCCAGTTCGCGCTCACGCTGGAGCCGCCGGCACCGCGCGCACCTGACACGACCGTGGCCGCGGCGGCCGCGCCCGCCCACGCCGACTCCGGCGACGCCGACTCCGGCGACGCCGACTCCGGCGACACCGACTCCGGCGACACCGCTCCCACCGCCGACACCGTCACCGACGTCGGCTCCGCCGACACCGTCACCGACGACCCCTCCGCGCAGATCCCCACGTCCGACGGCGGGGCCCGTGACATCGGGCGCGAAAGATGAACGTTGGTGCAGTGTCACGCAGCACACACCGATCGGCCGTATCCTTGATTCCACAATGAGCCAGATGCGTTTGAATCCACTCAACGGGCGGTGGGTGACGATCGTCGCCGAGCGGGCAGAACGGCCGAGTGACTTCGCTCCCCGGGATCGCACGA
Organism: Ilumatobacteraceae bacterium; assembly: GCA_041686315.1. Classification (GTDB taxonomy): domain Bacteria; phylum Actinomycetota; class Acidimicrobiia; order Acidimicrobiales; family Ilumatobacteraceae; genus Sva-07. The sequence continues at coordinate 34,099 of JAWLEC010000009.1, read as the reverse complement.
TCGAATCCGTGCCCGGACGACCCTGCCCCTTCTGTCCGGGCCACGAGGAGATCACCCCACCGGCACTCGAGACCGTGGAGGCCGACGGCACGTGGTCGATGCGCGTGATCCCCAACCGCTACCCCGCATTCGACGGCGACGACGCCTTCGCCGTGCACAACCTCGGGCCGGTGCACGTCATGGCCGAGGCGAGCGGGATCCACGAGGTGTTCGTGTACACCCCCGAACACGTGTCGGGCCTGCACCAGCTCGACGACCACCACGCCACCGAGATGATGCACGTGCTCGGCCGTCGATTCGCCGAGCACGCAGCGACCCCGCAGGTTCGCTACACCCAGGCCATCGTCAATCACGGACGCGAGGCCGGCGCCTCCATCGCCCACCCGCACGGCCAGATCCTCGGTCTGCCGTTCGTGCCCGGTGAGATCCTCGACGAAGAACGCGCTTTCGCCCGATTCGCCGGTGGTTGCGTGCTGTGCACCACGGTCGAGGCCGAGTTGGCCGCCGACGAGCGCGTGGTGTTCGCCAACGACGACGTCGCCGTGCTGTGTCCCTACTGGAGCGGAGTGCCCTATGAGATGCTCGTGATTCCCCGCGTCCACGAACCGCACATGCAAGACGCCTCGCCCGAGAGCCTCGCAGCGGTCGGGATCGCGCTGCGCGACGCCCTCGGCCACCTCAACGCCGCCCTCGGAGACGTTGCGTTCAACCTCGGCTTCCACACCGCACCCCACCAGCACACCGGCCAGTACCACTGGCACGCACACATCTGGCCCAACCTCGTCACGCAGGCGGGTTTCGAACGCGGCACGGGCGTGATGATCAACATCGTTCCACCCGAGCAGGCGACCGACACGCTGCGCAGCGTCACCGCCGCGGTCTGAGCGTCACCGTCGCAGTCCCGCCGTCACCGCGGCAGTGCGACCGGAACGCGGCTCAGTGCGGCGCTCGTGCCGCCAGCCACACCGCCGACAGCGGGGGCACATCGATCACGGCCGACGATCCGCGGCCCTGGCACGGCTCGTCCACGGCGTGCAACGACATCGAGCCGCTGCGACAACCGCTCCCCGACCACCGCTGGTCGTCGGTGTCGAGCACCACCTCCCAGTCGCCCGCCCAGGGCAGGCCCACCCGGTAACCAGGCCGCGGTGCACCACCGAGGTTGGCGATGCACACCACCGCGGCCTCACCGCCGCGATCCCAGCGGATGAAGGAGTAGGTGCTGTGCTCGGCGTTGTCGGCATCGAGCCAGTCGAAGCCACCTGGATCGCTGTCACGGCGCCAGAGCGCCGGCCAGGCGTCGGCTGCCGCGTTCAGCCGGCCGATCAGGTCGTGCACACCCCGGTGCGCCGCGTCGTCGAGCAGGTGCCACGGGAGACACTCGGCGTCGTTCCACTCCTGTCCCGCCGCCAACTCGGTGCCCATGAAGACGAGAGGGGCACCGGGCAGGGCCCACTGCCACGCCAGCAGCACGCGCAGCGCCGCCACGCGTTCGGTCTCGTCGTCGCCGCCCATCCGCGAGAGCAGGCTGCCCTTGCCGTGGACCACCTCGTCGTGGCTCAACGGCAGCACGAAGCGTTCGTCGAAGGCGTACCCGAGCGGGAGGGTCAGCTCGTGGTGGACGCGTGCACGATCGTCGGGCCGGTGCGACAGGTACCCGAGGGAGTCGTGCATCCAACCGAGGTTCCACTTGTGGCTGAACCCCAGTCCACCACCGGACACCGGCTGCGTGACACCGGGCCACGCCGTGGAGTCCTCGGCGATCATCAGCACGTCGGGGAACTCCTCGCCCACCACCGAGTTCATCTCCTGCAGGAACGCCGCAGCTTCCAGGTGCTCACGACCGCCGTGCTCGTTGGGGACCCACTCGCCGGGACCACGTCCGTCGTCGAGGTGCAGCATCGACGCCACTGCGTCGACGCGCAGGCCGTCGACATGGAACTCGTCGAACCAGTAGAGGGCATTCGCCACCAGGAAGTTCCGCACCTGGTTGCTCGCGTAGTCGAACACGTACGTCCCCCAGACGGGGTGCTCCCCGCGACGCGGGTCGGGATGTTCGTACAGCGGGGCGCCGTCGAAGCGCCCGAGGCTCCACTCGTCGCGGGGGAAGTGGGCCGGCACCCAGTCGACGATGACGCCGATCCCGCGCCGATGCAGCAGGTCGACGAATCGGCGGAACCCGTCCGGATCGCCGAATCGGGCCGTGGGGGCGTAGTAGCCCGACACCTGGTATCCCCACGACCCCCCGAGCGGATGTTCGGCGATCGGCAGCAGTTCGACATGGGTGAACCCCAGTGCGGTCACGTGATCACCGAGACGCTCGGCGAGGTCGGTCCACGTGCGGACGTCGCAGTGCCACGATCCCAGATGGACCTCGTAGACCCGGAGTGCGTCGTCACCGCGCAACGTGCCCACGCGGCGTGACATCCACTCGTCGTCGGCCCAGTCGAAGGCGGCGCAGGTGGGCACCACGCTGGCGTCACTCGGCGGCAGTTCGGTCTGCCTGGCGAGGGGATCGGCCTTGTGGATCGTGCGGCCGTCCTCGGTGACGATCCGGTACTTGTACCTGTGCCCCGACCGGGCGTGGGGCGCCACCGTGGACCAGATGCCGGTGGCGCCGTCGGCGTCGAGCATCGTCAACGGTTCCGGATTCCAGCCGTTCCAGTCGCCGATCACGTCCACGGCCGACGCCCGCGGCGCCCAGACGGCGAAACGCACGGCACTGGCCGCGCCGTCGGCGTCGACGTGCAGCGCCTGCGGGCCGAGGAGTTCCCACAGCCGCCGGTGCGTGCCTTCACCGAACAGGTGCAGATCGAGGTCGCCGATCGGGCGGGCCACGGAGGACATCACCGTCAGCGTACGGGCTGGACGGAGGCGGCAGACGCGGACCCGGTAGCGTGCGCCGCCGTGCGCGTGATGATGCTGTCGTGGGACTTCCCGCCCCGGGCCACCGGCGGAACCGCAGCACACGCCGCCGGCCTGTCCGAGGCACTCGTGGGCGCCGGCCACGACGTGGTGGTACTCACGGTCGCCGACCGGCCGGCCGGGCTCGACGCGATGCCGCCGCCGGGGGTGCGCGTGCTGCGGACACTCGTCGACATGCCGTATCTCCCGCCGACGGAGTCGGTGGCCCGCACGGCGTCGGCCAACCACGCCGTCACGAAACTCGGCGTCGCCCTCCCCGCCGACCTCCAGGGCTGGGTACCCGACGTGGTGCACGGCCACGACTGGCCACTCGGCTGGGCCGCCGACACCCTGGCGGCCAGGTTCGACGCCCCGTTCGTGCTGACGATGCACGGCACCGAACGGGCCCGTCACGGCGGCCAGCTCCCGCTCGGACCGGCCACCGACGTGCACTCGATCGAGTGGTGGCTGGCCTTCCAGGCCGACCGCCTGATCTCTCCCACACGGTTCATCGTCGAGCAGCTCATCACCGGCTTCGAACTCGACGCCGAGCAGGTCGTCCACATCCCCAACGGCATCGACCCCGACGTGTGGCGCACCGGTGCGCCGGCGCACCGCCCCGCGGAACCGCTCGTCGTGTCCTGGGGTCGCGTGCAGTACGAGAAGGGCTTCCAGGTGCTGGCCCGGGCGATCAACGAGCTGCGCAGCCGGGTCCCCGACGTCCACGGCGTGATCGCCGGACGGGGCAGCTATCTCCCCGAGCTGCAGACCCAGATCGACGTGGAGGGGGTGAGCGACATCATCGACCTCCCCGGATACCTGCCCGAGAACGAGTTACGGATGCTCGTCCACCGGGCGGGCTGCGTCGTGATCCCCTCGCTGTACGAGCCGTTCGGGATCGTGGCCCTCGAGGCACTCGCTGCCGGCGCCCCGCTCGTCGTGGCCCGCACCGGCGGGTTGGCGGAGCTCATCGCCGGTACCGACGCCGGGGTCACGTTCGAACCCGGCAACCCCGACGATCTCGCCGACGTGATCGAACGGGTCCTCACCGACGACGAGCTCGCCGAGCGCCTCGTCGGCAGCGCACGTGACCTGGTGGAACGCAAGTACGCCTGGGACGCGATCGCCGGTGCCACCGCCGACGTCTACAGCGGCGCCGAACGCAGCCGCTGACGCGATCCACGTGCCGGTTCCGCGGGTGCGACGAGGTCGATACCCTCACCCGTCATGCGTCCCGCACACCACTTCACCGTCGTCAGCCGGGTCCCCGACCAGCTGCGTCCGCTCGAGGAGCTCGCCGCCAATCTCCACTGGGCCTGGGACCGGTACGTGGCCGGCCTCTTCGATCGCCTCGACGGCACTCCCGACGGCCGGTCGTGGCGCGAGTCGGGACAGCACCCGGTGGATCTGGTGCGGCGCACCACGCCGGCATGCTGGGACGAGCTCGCTGCCGACGACGACTACGTCGCCCGTGTCGACGACGCTCGCCGGCGCCTGGCGTCCCGGCTCGACGGCGACTCGTGGTTCCGTGACCGCAGTGCCGACTCGCCGCTCGACCTCGTCGCCTACTTCTCCCCCGAGTTCGGCATCACCGAAGCGCTGCCGCAGTACTCCGGCGGACTGGGAGTGCTGGCCGGAGACCATCTGAAGGCGTCGTCCGACCTCGGGATCCCGCTGGTGGGCGTCGGCCTGCTCTACGCCGAGGGCTACTTCCATCAGGAACTCGGCCCCGACGGCTGGCAGGAAGAGCGCAACGAGCGCATCGAACCGGTGGCGCTCGGGCTGCACGACACCGGCGTGGTCGTGCACGTCGACCTCGCCGGCGTGGAGGTGGCCGTGCGGGTGTGGCGTGTCGACGTGGGACGCATCCCTCTGTATCTGCTCGACACCGACGTCGCGGGCAACCCTCCCGAGGCCGTCGCCGTCACCGACCGGCTCTACGGCGGCGACAGCGAGCACCGTCTCCGTCAGGAGATCGTGCTCGGCATCGGCGGAGTGCGGGCGTTGCGGGCTCTCGGCATCGAACCTCAGGTGTTCCACACCAACGAGGGCCACGCCGGATTCCTGGGCCTCGAACGCGCCCGCGAGTGGGTCGATCGCGGCCTCTCGTTCCCGGAGGCGGTGGAGGCGGTCCGCGCCGGCGGCGTGTTCACCACCCACACGCCGGTGCCGGCGGGCATCGACCGGTTCCCCCACGAACTCTTCGCCCGGTACTTCGGATCGTTCGCCGCGCTGTGCGGCGTCACCTTCGAGGACCTGTTCGCCCTGGGTCAGCGCTCGCCCGACTCGCACGAGTTCAACATGGCGGTGATGGGTCTGCGGCTCGCCGCCCGCGCCAACGGTGTCGCCGAACTGCACGGCGCCGTGTCGCGCGAGATGTTCTCCGGGCTGTGGCCCGACCTTCCCGACACCGAGACGCCGATCAGCCACGTCACCAACGGCGTCCACGCGCGCAGTTGGGTGAGCAACGACGTCGACGCACTGCTCGACGGTGTCATCGGCGAGGACTGGCACCTGGCCGACCACGACGACTGGGAGCGGATCCGCCACGTGTCGCACCACGAGATCTGGGAGGTGCGCAACCGCGGCCGCCGTGAACTCGTGGAGATGGTGCGTCGGCTGCTGGGCGACGGCCTGCTCGATCCCGGCGTGCTCACCATCGGGTTCGCCCGCCGCTTCGCCACCTACAAGCGGTCGACTCTCCTGCTCGGGCAGCTCGACCGTCTCCGGGCGATGCTGCTCCATGCCGACCGCCCGGTGCAGTTCGTCTTCGCCGGCAAGGCGCACCCGGCCGACCAACCCGGCAAGGAGCTGATCCGCGAGATCCAGCGGGTCGCCGACGACGCCGACGTGGGCCACCGTTTCGTGTTCGTGCCCGACTACGACATCGGCATCGCCCGCACCATGTACCACGGCTGCGACGTGTGGCTGAACACGCCACGGCGTCCGATGGAGGCATGTGGCACGAGTGGCATGAAGGCAGCACTCAACGGGGTGCTGAACTGTTCGATCCGTGACGGCTGGTGGGACGAGATGTCGCTCGACGGCGACTCGCCCAGCAACGGGTTCGACATCCCCTCGTTCGACGCCGACCACGACCTCGCCCGCCGCGACCGCCGTGAGACTGCTGCGGCGTTCGACGTGATCGAGCAGCGGATCGTGCCCGCCTTCTACGACCGTGGCGACGACGGCGTCCCGCACCGGTGGATCGACCACATCGTGGCGAACTGGGCCACGCTGGGGTGGCGGGTCACGGCGAGCCGCATGGTGCGTGACTACGTCACCGAACTCTACGAGCCGGCTGCCACCGCGGGTGACCGGGCGACCGCTGATGGCGGTGATGGCGCCCGGGAGCTGACCGTGTGGAAACAGCACGTGCACTCGGCGTGGGGCGGGGTACGGATCCGTCTCGAGCCCGATGCGGCCGGTGTGGCCGACGGCGCCGCAGGGGAGGTTCGCACCCTGCGGGCGACGGTCGAGTCGGGATCGATCGACCAGGGCGCCCTCACGGTGCAGATCGTGCACGGCCCACTCGCACGCGACGGCAGCTTCGACTCGGCGAGGCTCGCCGTCGAACCCATGAAGCCACTCGGTGACGGCACCCACGAGGGGCGGTTCACACCGACCGCAGCCGGTCGTTGGGGCGTCACCGTCCGGGCTCTGCCCACCCATCCGGGTCTGTCGAGCATCTACGAGACAGGTCTCGTCGCCGTCGACGGGCGCTGACCAGCGTCGCGCTCCCATCCGATCGACCCGCGCCCCGACGTTACGCTGGCGCCGATGCGTATCCGTTCCCCCCGACGGCGGCTGCGTCCGCGCGGCGACGACCCGCCGTCGCCGACCCTGCTGCTGTTCGCATTCGGCGGCCTCATGGCCTGTCTCGCCGCCGGCTACGGCGTGTTGTTCACGATCGTCGACGACTACCGCGACGAGTACGGCATCAGCGAGACCGCCATCGGCGTCGTGATCGGCATCGGCTTCGTGGCGGGGTTCCTGTCCCAGCTGCTGGTCGCCCCGTACGCCGACCGCGGTCATGCCCGCAAGGTGGTCGTGTTCGGCGTGGCCGTCAACGTGGCGGGCCTGCTGCTGATGGCGCTCGGCACCACGCTCACCCCCATCCTCATCGGTCGATTCGTCTCCGGCATCGGGATCGGTGCGGCAGGGCCGGCGATCCGCCGCATCGTGATCCTCTCCGACCCCGATCACCTCGGCCAGAACCTCGGCCGCCTGCTGGCGGCCGACGTGTTCGGCTTCGCCATGGGGCCGGCGGTGTCGGCGGTGCTCGTCGGGCCGTTCGGGATCCCGGCTCCGTTCATCGCGGTCGCCCTCGGAACGGCCGTCCTGCTGCCCTTCGTGGCCAGGGTCCGTGTGGCCGAGAGCGCCGAGCCGCCCAAGCGGCGGCTCGCCCTCGACCTGCTGCGGATCCGTCCGTTCGCCGGGGCGGTGGTGTTGGGCGCCGCCGTCTTCGTGATGATCGGGGCGTTCGATGCCCTGTGGGCACTGGTGCACGAGGATCTCGGCACCAACGAGACGGTGGCCAACCTCGGGATCACCCTGTTCGCCCTCCCGTTGGTGTTGCTCGGCCCGTTCGGCGGCCGGCTGTCACAGACGTTCGGACCGTTCCGTCTCGCTGCCCTGGGCCTGTCGGCCGGTGCGGTGTTCATGTCACTGTACGGAGTACTTCCCACCGGCGGCCTCATCTTCGCCGTGGCAATGGTGCACGCCGTGAGCGACGGGCTCACGATCTCGAGCACCGGAGTGGCGGTGGGCATGACGGTGCCGGCCGACCGCCAGGCCGGCGCGCAGGGCGTGCTCGGTGCCGCACAGGCCATCTCGGCCGGGGTGATGGCCGTCCTCACGGCCGCGCTGTACGACGAGTTCGGTCGGACCGTTGCCTACCTGGTCTGCGGCGGCGTGATGCTGACGCTGGTCGGATCGGGGGTCTGGTTGGCCCGTTCGGCCTGGTCGACGCGCCGTCCGCTGCACCCCTCCACCACCGAACCGGGCTGGGCTCCCGCCGGCGACGGCGACGCACCCGAACCCGCCGTCGTCTGACTCCCCCTGCGGTGTGCGGTGTACGTGTGCAGGGAGCGGTGCCGGCCGGGGTGGGTCAGCGGCCGGTGAAGGTGGCCCTGCCGGGGCCGTGCTCGAGGAAGCTGGCCACCCCGGTGCGGGCGTCGTCGGTGTGGAACACCTGCTCGAAGCCGACCCGTTCGAGCCGGAGACCGTCGGCGAGGGACGTCGACAGCCCGTCGTCGATCAGCTGCTTGCAGATCGCCTGGGCGGTCAGCGCACCGGCCGCCACCTCGGAGGCGAGTGCGAGCGCCGGCTCGTGCAGATGAGGGGCCTCGCCGACCTCGTCGGCGACACCGATCCGCAGGGCCTCGTCGGCACGCACCTGACGGCCGGTGACGCACATCTCCTTGGCCCGGCTGGAACCGACGGTGCGGGCCAGGCGTTGAGTGCCGCCGCCACCGGGCACGATGCCGAGCAGGATCTCGGGTTGACCGAAGACCGCTCGCTGTGACGCGATCCGGTAGTCGCAGGCCAGCGCCAGCTCGCAGCCGCCGCCCAGCGCGTACCCGCTGACCGCGGCGATCACGAACCGGGGCAGTGCAGCCACGGCGTCGAGGGCCGTGTGGAAAGCGACGGTGATCGATCGAGCTTCCGCCGGGCCACCGAACTGGCTGATGTCGGCTCCTGCGGCGAAGAGCCGGTCGCCGCCGGTGATCACCACGGCGCCCGGGAGATCGCCCGCGAGATCCTCGGTGACGGCGTGGAGCTCGGCCAGCAGCTCCTGCGACAGCGCATTCACCTTGCCGTGCGCGAGAGTGACGACCGCCACCGCATCGTCTCGTCGTTCCAGCGTCAGCAGTTCGTACCCGGCCATGCCCCGAGTCTCGCGCACCGCCGTGCGCAGGGTTCCTCCCGGGGTCGCGGCGACCGGCCCGGACGCTCAGGCGTCGACGGGGGCGAGCATCTCGTCGGCGGCGGTCCACGGGTCGGTGGTCCGGCCCACGACGGCGTCGGTGAGCTCGTCCCAACGCTCCCCCGAGCAGATCTCGCGGGCGCGCCGACCCAGCCGCTGGGCGACGATCTCGCGGAGTTCCTCGCGCAGACGGAAGGTGCGGCGCTCGTGCAGCAGCCCCGACGACTCCGCGTACTCGCGATGGGCGAGCACCGCATCCCAGAGTTCGGGAACGCCCCCGCCGGTGGAACCCACGGTCGGCACGATCGGTGGTCGCCACGAGTCGTGCGGCAGATCGGAGAGGTCGAGCATCTGCATCAGGTCGCGGCTCGTCTCCTCCACGCCCTTGCGGTCGGCCTTGTTGATCACGAAGACGTCGGCGATCTCCATCAGCCCCGCCTTGTTGGCCTGGATGCTGTCGCCCCACCCCGGATTCACCACGACCACCGTCGTGTCGGCCTTGCCGGCCACCTCCACCTCGACCTGCCCGACACCCACGGTCTCCACGAGGATCCACTTGCGTCCGACTGCGTCGAGCAGCCGCACCGCCTCGGGCGTGGCCAGGGTGAGACCGCCGAGGTGCCCGCGCGTGGCCATCGAACGGATGAACACGCCCGGATCGGTGGCGTGGTCCTGCATGCGGACACGGTCGCCCAGGATCGCCCCACCGCTGAACGGCGACGACGGGTCGATGGCGAGCACCGCCACCTCGAGTTCCCGCGCACGGAGATGTCCGATCAGTGAACTCGTCAACGTGCTCTTGCCCGCCCCGGGCGCTCCGGTGAGCCCGATGGTGTAGCCCTCACCGCTGCGGGGGTACGCGAGGCGCCCGACCACCCGCGCCTCGTCGTCGCCGCGTTCGATCAGCGACAACAGGCGGGCCAGCGCCGTACGGTCACCCGCTGCTGCCGCGTCGAAGAGTTCCGGTGCCGGTCGGTGCCGACGGCTCATGCGGCTTCTTCGGCGATGTTCACGACTTCGGTGACGCCGTCGACGCGATCGCGCATGATCCGTTCGATGCCCGCCTTCAGGGTCTGGGTCGACGCCGGACACCCCACACAGGCACCCACGAGCTCGACCGACACGATGCCGGAGTCCTCGTCGACGTCGTGGAGGACGATGTCGCCGCCGTCGGCCTGCAGAGCCGGGCGGATCACTTCGATGGTGGCTTCGACCTGTTCGCGCATGGCAACGAACATTCAATCAGCCGAGCCCGTACGATCGGTGATCGTGAGGACATTGTCCGAGACACGATCCACGACCGGCTCCGCCACCGGCTCGACGTCGATGTCGGCCGGGGCGGTCCTGCTCGCCCACCAGGGTGGCTGGGACGAGGCGCTGCTGATCGGTGGGCCGATCGTGGTGATCGTCGGTCTGCTGATGCTGGCCAAGCGTCGCGTCGACGCCGCCCACGCCGACCACGTCGACCAGAGCACCGACCACGGCTGATCAGATGACCGTGCGCTCGCCGGCGCGCTCGATCGAGGCACCCACCGCAGCGAGACGGCCGACGAGATCGTCGTAGCCGCGGTCGATGTGGTGCACACCGGCGATCTCGGTGGATCCCTCGGCGGCGAGCCCGGCGACCACCATCGCAGCTCCCGCCCGGATGTCGTGTGCCTTCACCGGCGCTCCCGACAGGCGCGGCACGCCGCGGACCACGGCGTGGTGACCGCTCGTGCGGATGTCGGCGCCGAGCCGTTGCAGCTCCTCGACGTACCGGAAACGACCCGGGTACAGGTTCTCGGTGACGATGCCGACGCCGTCGGCCACCGACAGCATCGTGATGATCAGCGGCTTGTAGTCGGTGGCGATGCCGGGGTACGGCAGGGTCGCCACGTCGATCGACCGCAAGCGGTCGGGAGCGCACACCCGCAGCCGGGAACCGTGGCGATCGGTGACGGGGGTGATGTCGAGCCCCATGTCGCCGAATCGTTCGAGCAGCATCGTCATCTGATCGGGGCGGGCGCCCTCGATCAGCAGCTCACCACCCGCGACGGCGACGGCGGCGACGTACGTGGCGGCCTGGATGCGGTCGGGCACCGTGTGGTGCTGCACGGGGCGGAGATCGCCCGGCTCCACACCCTCGACCACCAGTGTGGACGTGCCTCCGCCGCTGATCCGGGCGCCCATCGCCACGAGGAAGTCGCACAGATCGGAGATCTCCGGCTCCCGCGCCGCGTTGTCGATCGTCGTGGTGCCCTCGGCGAGCACCGCCGCGGTGAGCAGGTTCTCGGTGGCTCCGACGCTCGGGAAGTCGAAGGTGATGTCGGCGCCGTGCAGGCGGTCGGCCGTGGCTTCGAGATAGCCGTGGCTGAACTTGAACGACGCACCCATCGCCTCCAGCCCGGCGACGTGCATGTCGATGGGCCGGGCGCCGAAGTCGTCGCCACCGGGCATCGACAACCGGATGTGGCCGCAGCGGGTGAGCAGCGGTCCGAGCACGTTGATCGACGCACGGATCCGTTCGACGAGCTCGTACGGCGCGACCGGCGTGAGGTCACCGGTGTCGGTGAGCAGCAGACGGTTGCGGGTCGGGCGGTCGATGCGCACGCCGATCGCCTCGAGCAGGTCGCCCATGATGCCCACGTCGGCGATGTCCGGCACGTTGGTGATCTCGAAGGTGCCGTCGGTGAGCAGTGTGGCGGCCATCAACTTGAGCACCGAGTTCTTGGCGCCGGGTACGGCCACGGTGCCGGCGAGCGGCCCGTTGCCCCTCACGACGATGGTGTCGTCCGGCGAGGGAGCGCTCGCGGCGAAGTCGCCGGGGTTCGGATTCATGGGGTCCAAGTATGCTCCCGCCGTGCAGGCAGGTGGGCGCACCCTCATCCGACGGTGGCCCGACACCCACGACCAGCTGCGTCGGCTCGGCGAACCGCGCGACGACCTCGTGCTCGAGGCCCCGGCGTCCGAGGACCCGGCAGATCCCTCCTCCCCGCTGCACTTCGTGCAGGACGACGGCCCGTTCACCGTCTACGAACGCACGGTCGAGCGCCGGGAGGCCACCGACACCGAGCCCGCCGCACTCGAGGAGACCACCCGGTATGCGCTGCGCATCCCGTGGTTCGGGTGGGTGTTCCGGATCCCGGTCCGCCGGGTGCTGGCCCGACAGCTCTCCCACGACTCGTGGTGGGCTCCACCGGACCGGCTCGACACCACCCAGGTCCTGGTGATCGGCCTGCTCGCCGCGGCGTCGATGAGTGCGGCGTTCGTCAACACGTTGTTCACCCAGACCGTCAACTTCGCCGCCGACGACTTCGGCGTGAGCGACACGGGGATCGGCGTGGCCGGGGCGGTGGTGCGTGCCGGCATTCTCGTCGCGTTGCCCGCCGCGCTGATCGCCGACCGCATCGGGCGGCGGCGGGTGATCGTCGCGGTGGCCTGGCTGGGCCCACTGCTGTCACTGCTCGGTGCGCTGGCACCGTCGTTCCCGGTGCTGGTGCTGAGCCAGACCGTCGCCCGGCCGATGGGGATCGCGCTCGCGTTCCTGATCGGTGTGGTGGCGGCCGAGGAGATGCCGCGCAACAGCCGGGCCTATGCGGTGAGCGTCCTCGCCATGGCGGCGGGGTTCGGAGCCGGCATCGCCGTGCTCTCGCTCCGTTTCGCCGACATCGGCGACGGCGGCTGGCGTTACGTGTACCTGCTGGCGGCGATCTGGTGCCTCGTCGCCCTCGACCTCAGCCGGCGCCTGCCCGAGACGCGCCGTTTCGCCGCCGCCCACATCGATGCGCGGCGCCGCCCGCCCCGCCTGAACCGCAAGCGTCTCGCGCTGCTGGCGACCGTGGCGTTCGCCGGGAACATCTTCGTGGCCCCGGCCAGCTTCTTCCAGAACCGCTACCTCACCGACGTGCACGACTTCTCCGGCGGCATGATCGGCCTGTTCTCCATCGCCGTGGGCACCCCGGCGGGCATCGGTCTCATCCTCGGTGGCCGGATCGCGGACACCAGCGGGCGACGCCGCCTGATCGCGGTCGCGCTCCCGGTGTCGACCGCGGCGCTGGTCGGCGCGTACTCGGTGGGCGGTCCGGCACTGTGGGGGCTGTCACTCCTCGGCGGGATCGTCGCCAGTTCGGCGTATCCGGCACTTGCCGTGTACCGCACCGAACTCTTCCCCACCAACAACCGCAGCCGGGCGGCCGGCCTCGTCACCGCATCGGCCCTCATCGGCGGAATCTTCGGCCTCGTCGCCACCGGGGCGCTCCTCGACGGCGACTGGGCCTACGGCTGGGTGATGGCGCTGATGGGGGTCGGCCAGCTCGTGGTGACCGTGCTGGTCGTGGCCTTCTACCCCGAGACGGCTCACCGGGAGCTGGAGAGCCTCAACCCGGAGGATGTCCGCATCGACCTCCACCACACCCCCGAGCCCGAGCCCGAGCCCTGACCCACCTGCGATGAGCCACCGGCCACTACGTCTGGCCGGTCGCTCATCGCTCGGGTGTTGCTCCTGACAGCGACGACACGAACGCGTCGACGGCATCGGCGATCGTGGTGTCGGCTCCGCGGAGGTCGTGACGACCGCCGTCGATCCAGACGTGTTCGACGGGAGCCGGAATCGTCGCGGTCCACTCGAGGAATTCGTCGGGTGTCCCGAACGGATCCTTCGTGCCACCGACGAACAGGCACGGCACCGTCACGTCCGGCAGATGCTCCACACGGAGCCGCTCGGGCTTGCCGGGCGGGTGCAGCGGATAGGAGACCAGCACCAGTCCGGCGAGACGGTCGACCGGGCCACCGCCGTCGACGTCGGCGGCGACCATCGAGGCCATCCGGCCGCCCATCGACCGGCCTCCCATCACCAGCGGACCACGCCGCCGCGACAGCGCCGCCAGGTCCTCGCGGATCGCCGCCATCAGCTTCGGCGCCCGATCGGGTGCCCGTCGTCCGTGCCGGCGATACGGGAAGTCGCGGCGCTCGACACGGGCACGACGACCGAGACGATCCTCGACCGCCACCAGGCTCGCGTGGGACGCGTCCGATCCTGCGCCGGGATACAGCAGCACGGTGGGAGCAGCCATGCCGGCTCAGTCCTCCGCCGCGATCAGCACGCGACGCGCCTCGGCCAGGTCGCTCATCGCTTTGGCTGCATCGGCGCTCGCTCCGCCGTGGTCGGGATGCACGTCGCGCATCCGCTCGCGGAACTTGGCGGTGACGTCGCGCTTGGACGGATGCTTGCCGTTGACGTCGAACCCGAGAATGCCCATCGCCCAACCACGCGGATCGGCGAGCGCCTCCAGTTCCAGTGTCTGCGAGCCGGCCAGGTAGGCGATGAGCGACGGGCCGATCGGTCCACGCCAACGTGCCGCCTTCTGCAGCACGGGCACGATCCGTCGCCGGTGCTCGGCTGCCAGCCGCTCGACCGCGTAGACGGCGCCCAGCACCTGCGACAGGTCGGTGCCCACCGAGTGCACGTCGAACGAGATGTCGTCGCCGTCGCCGACCAGGCGGTGGTGGCTCAGCGCCAACCCGTGCCGGTCCACCTGGAACCGGTGACGGAGCCGAGGTTGCACGATGCGGTCGCCGCGTTCGACCTCGCCGATCAGCCGGTGGACGTCGCCGATCAGATCGTCGGGGACACCGTCGAGATGTGATGCCACGATGGCGCCGAGCAGCAGGCCGCCGAAGCCGGGCGCCGGGTCGACGGGGAGCACCATGTGTCCGAGCGCCACGCGGCGGGTGGGCACCGCCGGCCTCGTGTGCCAGATCTCGAGTTCGGCGAGCAGCATCGGCGCCGACCCGTCAGACGTAGGGGCGCAGCAGCGAACGGAGGTCCTGGGCCAGGCCGATCAGCTGTGAGTCGGTGTCGGACTTCGCACCGGCGGCAGCATCGGCGTCGACCAGGTCGACGATCGCGCCGACGCCGTCGACCGCGCCGGCCCAGGGCCGGTGGGCGAGGCCGTACGGTGGATGCCGCGGGTCGAGTTCGTCGCGCAGGTCGATGAGCGCACGACGCGCCGAGGCGTCGACCGGGTCCTTGGCGAGCCGGTCGGCAGCCACGAAGATCGCCCCCAGAGCGCCGTCGGGCGGGGCGTTGCCGCTGTCGTCGTCGCCGGACACGAGCTCGCCGGCCTCGATGGCGTCGAGCAGGTCGTCCACGGCGTGTTCGGCGTCCTCGGCGACCACGACCGTGGTGCCTTCCCAACGGAACGGGACCTCGGACGACACCAGCGCATCGGTCAGCACCGCACGGTCGGCGTCGGACCATTCGTCGAGGCCGAACTCGGTGGACGCAGCGTCGTCCTCGAGCAGGATCGGGAACGGGCCGAGCACCCGTTCGAGTTGGTCGAACAGGGCGTCCACCTGCTCCTCCACCACCTCGGGCACGAGGAGCTCCTCGTCGTCCCAGGCGTGGGGCAGCTCGGCCTCGGCGAGCGCCTCCGACAGCTCGGCGCGCTGGTCGAAGGTCCAGGCCGACACGTCGTAGTGCACCTTCACCACGTCGGGATCGTTGGGGTCGAAATCGATCGGCTGCCCCGACCCGGCGAGGTCCTGCTCGGCTCGGTCACCCGACTGCTTGTTCACGAAGGCCACGACGGAACGCTACCGGCACGCCTGCGCCCCCTCACGTCGTGCGGCGAGAAGGGGCCCGTTCGCTCAGCGCGACGCCGCCACGATGCGGTCGAGGAACCGTTCGGTGCGTTCGTACTCGTCACGCTGGTGCTCGGGGTGACGGAACCCGTGGCCCTCGCCCTCGTAGACGACGTGCTCCACCTCACCGCCGGCGGCGGTGACCCGGTCGGCCAGCAGGGCGCTCTGTGCAGCCGGCACCACGGGGTCGTCGCTGCCGTGGAACAACAGCAGCGGGCCGTCGATCCGATCGGCGCGGTGGATCGGCGACAGCTCGCGGAAGCGGGCGGTGTCGTCGATCGGACCCACGAGCGTGTCGGTGTAGTGAGCCTCGAAGCGGTGCGTCGCCGCGGCGAGGTCGGCGAGGTCGCTCACCGGGTAGGAGGCGACTCCGCCGGCGACGAGGTCGGGATGATCCGCCAACACGCCGAGCACCGTGAGACCGCCCGAGGATCCACCGATCACGACGGTGGTGGCCGGTGTGGCCCAGCCACGGCGGTGCGCGTGGGCGACGAGCGCCGCGGTGTCGTCGACGTCGAGACGACCCCAGTGTCCGTTCAGTGCCCGCTGGTAGGCCCGGCCGTGGCCGGTGGTGCCGCGCGGGTCCACGACCAAGACGTCCCAGCCGCGGCTCCACCAGTAGGCGATGCGGGGGCGGAACTCGACCTGCCACTGGTCGGTGGGGCCGCCGTGCACCCAGCACAGCATCCGGCCGTGACCGGCCACGTAGCGCCGGGCGTGAACGGTCGTGCCGTCGACGTCCACCTCGACCACATCGGGCGAGGGCATCTCGATCCGTTGCCAGGCAGGCACACCGCTGTGCGCCACCACGGACGGCGCCCCGAACTCGCCGGCGCGCGTCCGGGGGAACTGCACGACCTCGACGGGGCTCGTCGGCCCCGACCGCAGGGCCACCAGGCGGTCTCGCGTCACCGAGAGTTGTCCGTAGACGTGGCCGGGCCCGGCGAGTTCGGTCATCGAGCCATCGGCTCCTGCGACGCACAGCCCACCGAAGCCTCGATCGTTCCTGGCGACGAGGATCGCGCCGTGCCCGGTGACCGCGTACGAGCGCTGCCCCATGCCCCACGTGGGTCCGGCCTGTTCGACCGGTCCGTCGTCCAGGGTGCGGTCGCCGTGGCACACGCGCAACCATCCCGTGGCGTCGTGCACGCACGTCGGCCCTCCGTCGGGAGCGAACCGCGGCTGCTGCACGGCGCCGCCGTGCGGACTCCAGACGGTGAGCTGCACGACGGCGAGGCGGGACGGTTCGAGTCGGGCGTCGACGCGTACCGCCCCGTCCCACGGCATGTCCGGCGGTGACCACGCCTGCCACGACACGGTCGAGCCGTCGGGGGCGATCACCGGATCGAAGCAGAACTCGTGGCGTCCGTCGTCGATCCGCCGGTGCCGTCCGGAGGCGAGGTCCGTGAGCCAGATCTCGGCTTCGTCGACGGCGTAGGCCACGACCGGCGCTCCGCCCACGACCGCAACGTCGGGAGCGCGGCACGACCGCTCGTGAGCGGTCACCTGCACCAGCGCCGCACCGTCGATGCTCCACAGTTCGCCGTCGGCGGCGGCGTACACGATCCCCGAGCCGAGCCAGGCGAACGCTCCGCCGCCGAAGCCGCGCCCCGGTGCGGGGTCGGGCCCGAACGAGAGCGGGCGCTCGGGGACCGGGTTCGGTGTGTCCAATCCGTGGATCACCATCACGGCTGCGGCTCCTCGCCGGCGCTGCACGAACGCCACGGCCGACCCGTCGGGCGACAGGCGGGGTTCGGTGACATCGCGACCCGAGAGCACGAGGTCGAGCGGGAGCGGCGGCACGTCCACGAGCCGATGGTACGGCGGCTCGCCGCCGCCCGCGGCAACCCTGCTGCGCCGCGTTCGTCAGGGGTCAGACCCCTGACGAACGGTCATCACGGATCGCTGGATCCTTCGCTCTCGCCGGCCATGCTGTCCGGCCCGGGCAACCGGTATACGTTGGACTGCATGAGCGCGACTTCTCGTCAGCAACCCGACCGCAACCTCGCGATGGAGTTGGTGCGAGCCACCGAGTCGGCCTGTCTCGCCGCCGCCCGATGGGTGGGCCGCAACGACAAGAACAGCGCCGACGACGCCGCCGTCGAAGCCATGCGACTGTCGCTGTCCACCGTGCAGATGGACGGCATCGTCGTGATCGGTGAGGGCGAGAAGGACGAAGCCCCGATGCTCTACAACGGCGAGCAGGTCGGCGACGGCAGCGCACCCGAAGTCGACGTCGCGGTCGACCCCATCGACGGCACCACCCTCACGGCACAGGGCAAGACCAACGCACTGTCGGTGATCGCGGTCGCCGATCGCGGCTCCATGCTCGATCCCGGGCCGTCGTACTACATGGAGAAGATCGCCGTCGGCCCCGACGCCGTCGGCGCCATCGACATCACCGCCACCCCCAGCCAGAACCTGCGCTGGATCGCGAAGTCCAAGGGCGAAGAGGTACGCGACCTCACCGTCGTGATCCTCGATCGGCCACGCCACGCCGACCTCATCGGAGAGATCCGGGCCACCGGGTGCCGCATCCGGCTGATCACCGACGGCGACGTGTACGGATCGGTCGCCACCTGCTGGCCCGACGCCGGCGTGGACGCCCTGTTCGGCATCGGCGGCACGCCCGAAGGTGTCATCTCCGCCGCGGCGTCGAAGGCCATGGGCGGCGAGATCCAGGCCCGCTTCTGCCCGCAGAGCGAGGAGGAGCGCGCGGCGATGGTCGAGGCGGGGTTCGACCTCGGCAAGGTCTTCGGACAGGACGACCTGATCGAGAGCGACAACTGCTTCTTCGCCGCCACCGGCCTCACCGACGGCGCCCTGCTGCGCGGTGTGAGGTTCGACAAGGAGGGGGCTCGCACGCAGAGCCTCGTGATGCGCTCGCGCAGCGGCACCGTCCGCATGATCGATGCCCGCCACCGGGTGAAGAAGCTCCGCGAGTTCGCCGCCATCGACTACTGACGATCGGCCGCCGCTCGCGTCCCGGTGTGGGAGACCGTCGCCCGGTCGCCCGCCCCACCGGGCCGATCACCGGGCCGATCACCGGGCCCAGTACTCACGGAGCCGAACAGCGTGGTCGGGATTCACCGATCGGGGCGGCATCGCATGGTCGAGGATCGCCCGCACCTGATCGACGCTGCTCGTCGCCTGGGCGTATCGGAGGGCTCACCCCGGAGAACGCCGACGTCCCCACGGCAGCCTCGATCAGCTCGGAGGCCTCGAGGTCCTCCGGATCGTGGGTCAGCAGGACTCGCACGGAGCGATCGTATCCGTGCCCGGTGTCGCGCTCTGCCGCACGTCCGGGTCTCTGCGGGGGTGGTCAGCGCAGCCAGTTGTTCGGGATGCCGCGCTCGGCCCAGCTTCCGAACCGTGTCCAGAACACTCCCATCAGCCGCTCCCAGACGCCGACGTATCGCATCCGCACGAATGCGTCGAGTCGCAGATGCAGGAGGGTCGTGGGTCCGCCGTCGAGGCTCCGGGGTCCGTCCGCGAGCCAGAACTGCAGTCGCGTCGGGCGGAACAGGGCATGACTGATCGCGTAGCTGCCGTAGCAGTACTGCAGGTCGCGGTACCGCTCGGGGTCGATCTCGCCGAGCACACCGGCGAACGACATGAACGGACCGACGTGAGCGTTGTAGCCGCCCTCGACGAAACCGCTCTCCCCCGCCCGGTTGGTGAGGAACTCCACCCGGAACGGCGGGATCTGCCCGTCGACGAACGTCGACGGGTCGCACAGCCACGCCCACACGTCGGTGCGGGAGCGCTCGATGGTCCACTCGTGGTGGTGGGCATGGGCAACGAAGCCCGGAGGCGGAGCGCTCGGGGCCGGCGCGATCTGCAGGATCGGGCCGGCCGGCCGCCACGACGGTCCTGCGCCGTCGCCCGAACCCGACGGCGTGGAGGTGCCCGGCTCATGTGTGGTCATGACGCCAGTGTCCCTGTTCGCGCGGCCCGCCGCACATCGTGCGCCGTCTCCCACGGCGAACCCACCCGGGTCGAGCGTGCAGCGGTTTCGCAGGAACCGGCGGGTTCGGAGAGATCGGACGTCGCGGATCAGGGTCGGGTGAACAGGCCGCCGATGCGGCGGGTGATCGCCCGTGGGGTGATGTCGCTGGTGAGCGTGAGGCCCTTGTAGAGCACTCCCGGCACCGACAGGGTGTGATCGGCAGCCACGTCGTCGAGCCCGGTGGAGGCCACCTGCTCGGCGCTCGTCCACGCGAAGCCGGGGAACTGCCCTTCGAGCCCCGAGGTGTTGCTCTGCTGCTGGAACTCGGTCTTGGTGAGGCCGGGACACAGCGCCGTGACGTGCACGCCGCTGCCTCGTGCCTCCTCGTGGAGCGCTTCGGTGAGGCTGGTGACGTAGGCCTTGGTGGCGGCGTACACGGCGAGCCCGGCCGACGACTGGAAGCTGGCGACGCTCGACACGTTCAGCAGGTACCCGCGGCCGCGCAGGTGCATCGCCGCGAGTGCTGCATGGCTGAGCACCGTGAGCGCCCGGACGTTGAGATCGACTTCACGTCCGAGCCGCTCGACGTCCTGCTCGTGGAAGATGCCGCTGGTGCCGAAGCCGGCGTTGTTGACCACGAGATCGATCGGGTCGGTCGCCGTCCCGATCCGCTCGGCCGTGAGCGCCACTCCCTCCGGTGTGCCGAGATCGGCCTGGAGCACCTCGAAGTCGTCGTAGCGGGCGGCGATCTCCTCGAGGCGGTCGGTCCGTCGGGCCACGAGCACCGTCGGCACCCCGGCCTCGCCGAGCAGGCGCGCCATCTCGGCGCCGATGCCCGACGACGCCCCGGTGACCAGTGCCGACGTGAACGGGTACTTCGCCATCCGCCGCACACTATCGACCCGTCCACCACCCGAGAACCGGCACCAGGCGATGAGCCAGACCCCCACATCCGGGGGATTCGCTCACCGCCCGCAGCAGGTTCCTCGACGCGATGAGCCGGACCCCCACATCCGGGGGATTCGCTCATCGACCGCAGCAGGTGGCCGCGTCAGGCGTGGAAGGAGGCGCCGGCGGCGGTGAGACGGGCCTCGGCGCGGGCCTTGCCGGCCACCGCCGCGGTCAATTCCGCCTCGTCGTGCTCCTGCTTGAGCACCAGCTGGTGCCGCTCGAGCGCCTCGCGGGCCCGGGCGACGTCGATGTCCTCGGCCAGCTCGGCGGTGTCGGACAGGATCGACACCGTGGTCGGGTCACCGCTCACCTCCACGAAGCCGCGGTGGATGGCGACGTCCTGCTTGGTGCCGTCGGTGAGGAACACCCGGGTGTGGCTCTCCACGAGTGCGCCCAGGAACGCCTGGTGACCGGCCTGGAACGCCACCTCGCCGCCCTCGAGCGTGCGGGTGACGACCATCGTGGCCTCACCCGACCAGAGCACCTGCTCGGGTGACACGACTTCGACCCTGATGGCCTCGGCCACGGCTCAGGACTCCTGGAGCTTCTGGGCCTTGGCCAGCACCTGCTCGACCCCGCCGACGTTGAGGAACGCCTGCTCGGGCACCTCGTCGAGCTCGCCGGCGAGGATCGCCTCGAAGCTCTCGACGGACTCGTCGACGGGCACGAACTCACCCTCGAGGCCGGTGAACACCTTCGCCACGAAGAAGGGCTGCGACAGGAACCGCTGGATCTTGCGCGCCCGGTTCACGGTGAGACGGTCTTCCTCCGACAGTTCGTCGAGGCCGAGGATGGCGATGATGTCCTGCAGCTCCTTGTAGCGCTGCAGGTTCTCCTGCACACGACGGGCGACGTCGTAGTGGCGCTGCCCGACGACCTCGGGCGTGAGGATCGTCGACGTCGACGCCAACGGGTCCACGGCCGGATAGATGCCGAGCGCAGCCACCTGACGTGACAGCTCGGTGGTGGCATCGAGGTGCGTGAACGTGGTGAACGGCGCCGGGTCGGTGTAGTCGTCGGCGGGCACGTACACGGCCTGCAGGGACGTGATCGAACGGCCGCGGGTGGAGGTGATGCGCTCCTGCAGCTGCCCCATCTCGTCGGCGAGGGTGGGCTGGTAGCCCACGGCGGCTGGCATGCGGCCGAGCAGCGTCGACACCTCCGAACCCGCCTGCACGAAGCGGAAGATGTTGTCGATGAACAGCAGCACGTCCTGGTTCTGGACGTCACGGAAGTACTCCGCCATCGTGAGCGCGGACAGTGCCACGCGCAGACGCACGCCCGGCGGCTCGTCCATCTGCCCGAACACGAGGGCGGCCTTCTCGAACACGCCCGACTCCATCATCTCGAGGCGGAGGTCGGTGCCTTCACGAGTGCGCTCGCCGACTCCGGCGAACACCGACACGCCGCCGTGCTGCGAGGCGACACGGTTGATCATCTCGGTGATCAACACGGTCTTGCCCACGCCCGCACCGCCGAACAGACCGATCTTGCCGCCCGCCACGTACGGCGTGAGCAGGTCGATCACCTTGATGCCCGTGGGGAACACGCGCGCCGACGGCTCGAGTGCGTCGAAGTCGGGGGCGTCGCGGTGGATGTCCCAGCGCTCCATCTGCTCGAAGCCCTCGGGCTCCTCGTCGAGGGGCTGACCCCACACGTTCCAGATGTGGCCGAGCACTTTGTCACCCACCGGCACCTGGATGCCGTGGCCGGTGTTGCGCACCGGGGTCCCACGCACCAGGCCGTCGGTCGGCCTCAGGCACACCGCACGGACACGGCTGTTGCCGAGCTGCTGGGCCACCTCGGCGAGCACCTTGATGGTCTCGCCTTCGAGGGTGACGTCGAACTCCACTGCCGAGTTCAGTTCGGGCAGCGAGCCGCGTGGGAACTCGACGTCGACCACGGGGCCGGCGATCGAGACGACGCGGCCGTCCTTGAGGCCGGCTCCGGGCTGCGATTCGGTCATGGTCATGGGATTCTCTCCTGGGTGCGTCGCACTATCGCTCAGCTGGACGGTCGCTCAGCTGGACACGGGGTTGGGTGAACCGGGGGACATGGGCATGGTGACGTCGAACTCGCCGAGGTCGGCGGCCGACACGGAACTGCCGGAATCGAGCGCCTCGGCGCCGCCGACGATCTCCATGATCTCGGTGGTGATCGAATCCTGACGGGCGCGGTTCATCACTCGGCTCAGTTCCTTGATCAGATCCTCGGCGTTGTCGGTGGCTGATTTCATCGCCCGCTGCCGGAAGGCGTGCTCGGAGGCCGCAGCGTTGAGCAGGGCTGCGTACACACGGGCCTCCACGTAACGCGGCAGCAGTGTGTCGAGGATCGTGGCGGGGTCGGGCTCGAAGTCGTAGTCGCTACCGCTGGCCGACCTGGCGTCGCCGCCTTCGACGGTCTCGCCCGACAGCGGCACCAGGGGTCGCAGCACGACTTCCTGGCTGCCCGCCGAGATGAACCGGGTGTAGACGAGTTCGACCTTGTCGACCTCACCGCTGGTGAACAGCTCGACCACGTGTTCGCCGATCTGGCGGGCGTCCTCGTACGACGGCTGGTCGGAGAAGCCGTTGAAGGCCTGTCCGAGCTTGTAGCCGCGGAAGCGGAAGTACCCCTCGGCCTTCCGGCCGACCGGGATGATCGTGTAGTCCTTGCCGGCGAGCAGGTCGGCCTTGACCTCGCCCTCGGCCGAGCGCTGCACGCCAGAGTTGTAGCCACCGCAGAGACCGCGGTCGGCGGTGATGACGACATAGCAGGTGCGTCGGATCTCGCTACGACCCGCCAGCAGGGGGGCATCGGGAGCGGCACCGCCGGCAGCCAGATCCTTCACGACCTCGGTGATCAGCTCCGAGTACGGCACGGCCGCGGTGACACGCGCCTGCGCTTTCACGATGCGCGACGCAGCGATGAGCTCCATGGCGCGAGTGATCTTCTTCGTCGCCTGGATGCTCCGGATGCGTTCCCGGAGAATTCGTTCCTGACCACCAGCCATTCAGATCACTCCGTTGCGAGGGTCTTGTCGGACCGGGCGTCGCCCATCTCGTCGGCGTCGAGGGCCGTGGGATCGACGGCGTACTCGTCGGACGTGACGACGAAGTTCGCCTTGAAGTTGTCGATGGCGTCACCGAGCCCGTCGGGCACGGCACCGTCGCGGATCTCCGACAGCAGGCCGCTGTTGGTGGTGCGCATGTACTCGAGCAGTTCGGCCTCGAAACGCTGGACGTCGGTGACGGGCAGGTCGTCGAGGTAGCCCTTGGTGCCGGAGAAGATCGCCACCACCTGCTCCTCCACGGGCAGCGGGCTGTTGAGCGGCTGCTTGAGCAGCTCCACCAGCCGGTAGCCGCGCTCGAGCTGTGCCTTCGACACGGCGTCGAGTTCGGAACCGAACGTGGCGAACGCCTCGAGCTCGCGGAACTGGGCGAGGTCGCCCTTCAGCGTGCCGGCCACCGACCGCATCGACTTGATCTGGGCGGCCCCACCCACGCGGGACACCGAGATGCCCACGTCGACGGCCGGACGCACACCGGACTTGAAGAGGTTGTCCTGCAGGTACACCTGGCCGTCGGTGATCGAGATCACGTTGGTCGGGATGAACGCCGACACGTCGCCGGCCTTCGTCTCGATGATCGGCAGGGCGGTGAGCGAACCGGCGCCGAGCTCGTCGGACAGTTTGGCGGCGCGCTCGAGGAGGCGGCTGTGCAGGTAGAAGACGTCGCCGGGATAGGCCTCGCGGCCAGGAGGGCGGCGCAGCAGCAGCGACAGCTGGCGGTAGGCCTCGGCCTGCTTCGACAGGTCGTCGTACACCACGAGGGCGTGCTCGCCGTTGTCCATCCAGTGCTGGCCGATGGCGCAGCCGGCGTACGGGGCGAGATACTTGAACGGTGCGGGGTCGGACGCCGGGGCGACCACCACGACGGTGTAGTCGAGGGCACCCTTCTGGCGCAGCGTGTCGACGGTCTGGGCGACGGTGGAGCTCTTCTGACCGATGGCCACGTAGATGCACTTCACGCCGAGACCCTGCTGGTTGAGGATCGTGTCGACGGCGATGGTGGTCTTGCCGGTCTTGCGGTCGCCGATGATCAGCTCACGCTGGCCACGGCCGATCGGGGTCATGGCGTCGATCGACTTGATGCCCGTCTGCAGCGGCTCGTGCACGGGCTTGCGGCCCATGATGCCCGGCGCCTGGATCTCCATCCGGCGCTGCTGGGCGCCGGTGATCTCGCCCTTGCCGTCGATCGGCTGGCCGAGCGCGTTGACGACCCGGCCGAGCATGGCGTCGCCGACGGGGACCGAGAGGATGTTGCCGGTGGCCTTGACGGTCTGGCCCTCTTCGATGTTGTCGACGTCGCCGAGTACGACGGCGCCGATCGAGGTCTCGTCGAGGTTCAGTGCGAGGCCGACGGAGCCGTCCTCGAACTCGAGCAGCTCGTTCACGGCCGCGTCGGGCAGGCCGCTGACGCGGGCGATGCCGTCACCGACCTCGGCGACACGGCCGACGGTACGGGCCTCGACCGACGGCTCGTAGCCCTCGAGGTTGGTCTTGAGCGCCGACGCAATGTCGGCGGCGGAGATGGTCAACTCAGCCATGTGGATGGTCCTACTTTCGCGTTGGCTCTCAGAGCCGGCTCTTCAGCTGGTCGATACGGGTGCGGACGGTGTCGTCGATGACGGTGTCGCCGACGGTGGCGACGACGCCGCCGCGCACGGTGGGGTCGACGACGGTCTTCAGGTTGATCTGCTTGCCGGTGGCGTTCTCGAGCGCCGCTCTGAGGCGGGCACGCTGGTCGTCGGTGAGGGCGACAGCGGTACGAACCTCGGCGACGTCGAGGTCCTTGGCCGACGAGGCGCGCTGCACGAGCTTGTCGACGATGGCGGGCAGGTCGCGGCCACGGCCGGATCCGACCACCATCGACACGAGCTGCACCGTGGTGGGCGTGGCGCGGCCGTCGAGCAGGTCCTCGACGATGGCCTGACGCTTCTCCACCGGGGTGCGCTCGTCGGTGAGTGCGTTGCGGAGTTCGTCGCTCGACTCGTACGAGCGGGCGAACCGGAACAGCTCGTCCTCGACCTCGTCGAGCGTGCCGTCGGCGCGGGCGACCTCGAACAGTGCCCTGCTGTAGCCCTCGATCTGTGCATCACTCATGACGTTGCTCCCGTGGTGGCCGTGTTGCCGGCGCCGACGCGCTGGATGAAGGCCTCGATGAGATCCTGTTGTGCCGCATCGTCGAGCGTGTCGGCCACCACCTGGTCGAGGCTGGCGCCGGCGTACCGACCGATCTCGGAGCGGAGTTCGTCACCGCTGCGGCTCGCCGCCGTGGAGACATCGGCCTCGGCACGAGCGTGCAGTTCGGCGACCTCGGCGTCGAGGCGGCTGCGACCGTCGGCGAGGATCGCCTCGGCCTCGGCCTCGGCCTCGGCGAAGAGACGTTGGCGCTCGGCGTCGATGTCGCCGAGCGCGGTGCGGATCTCCTGCGCCCTGGTCTCGGCGTCGGTCTTGGCGCCCGTCGCTCCGTCGATGTCGCCCTGGATGCGGGCGGTGCGGTCGGCCATCGACTTCCTGATCGCCGGCATCGCGAACTTCCAGAGGGCGGCGAACACGATCAGCGACGCCGCGCCTCCGATGAAGATCTCCTTGACGGGAGGCAGGATCGGATCGGCGGAGGTGACGCCCTGGTCATCGGTCTCCCACTCCACGCGGAGGAGATCGCCGGCGAGGAGGTGGAGGCGGTTCATCGCGCCACCTCGGCACCCATCACACCACGCACGGTGGACTCGACGGTGGTGCGATCGATGCTGCGGCCGGTGGCCAGTTCGGCGGCCCGGTCGACCACGTCGATCACGGCAACTTCGACGTCACCTTGTGCGGCGGCGCGAGCTGCGTCGACCTCGGCCATGGCTGCCGCACGCCGCTCGGCGATCTCGGCGTTGGCCGCGGCGAGACGCTCGGTGCGCTCGGTCTCGAGCGTGGCCCGAGCAGCCTCCACACGCTGCTGGGCGTCGGAGCGCAACGTGGCGACCTGCGCCTCGTACTCGGCGACGTCGGCACGGGCGGACGCGGTGACCGCTTCGGCCGCATCACGGTCGGCGCGGATGGCTTCGGCTCGCGCCTGCATGCCCTTCTTCAGCTTGGGGTACAGCACGTAGCGCAGCACGATCGCCATGACGGCGAACGAGCCCATGCCCCACAGGAATTCCTTCGCTTCGGGCGCGATGGGGTTGAGGTCGTTTTCGGGGACTTCCTGTTCGGCGGCCACGAAGGCCTGCCCGACGAAGTTGGCGTCGAGGAAACTGACCTCGAGTGAGTCCCCGGAACCGGTGACGACGGCTGTCAGCACGTCAGCTCCTTACGAGTCGATGGACGGTGATCGGAAATGGCTCTGGTCCCGGCTCAGGCGAACTTGAGCAGGATGAACACCACGAAGCCGATCAGGGCGAGCGCCTCGGTGAAGGCGATGCCCAGGAACATGGTGGTGCGCACCATGCCGGCAGCTTCGGGCTGGCGGGCCATGGCCTCGACGGACTTGCCGACGAGGTAGCCGATGCCGATGGCCGGGCCGATGGCGGCGAGGCCGTAGGCGAAGCCGGCGTTGGCCGCGGCGGCGATGCTCTTGGCTTCGTCGGCGGTGAACTCTTCGGCCTGCTGGACGAGCATGCTCATTGCTTCCATTGCTGTTTCTCTCCTGTGTGATGTCTGAGAACTGGGGATCTACGAGAAGTGCGGGTGTTCGTGGTGACGGGCTCAGTGCTCGTCGTGCGCCGCCATGGAGTTGTTGATGTACACGGCGGCGAGGATCGTGAAGATGTAGGCCTGCAAGATGGCGACGAGGACCTCGAACGCCGTGAGGAAGACCAACATGATGAACGGCAGGATGCTCATCGGCACGAGGAAGATCTGGCTCGTCTTGGCGAACAGCAGCGACTCGGTCAGCAGACCGAACGTGACCAGCAGGATGTGGCCCGCCAGCATGTTGGCGAAGAGACGAACGGTGAGCGAGAAGGGCGTCACGAGGATCGTGGAGACGAACTCGATGAGACCCACGAGCGGCTTCAGGGCCACCGGGACCCCGGGGGGCCACAGCAGGTGACCGACGTAGCCGAGGCCCTGGTGCTTGAGGCCGGTGCCGATGTAGACCACCCACACCAGCAGCGAGAGACCGAGCGGGATGGCGATGCGGGCCGTGGCCGGCATCTGCAGCACGGGGATGACGCCGGGGATGTTGGCGAGGAAGATGAAGAGGAAGAGGCTCAGCAGGAACGGGGTCCACGGCAGACCGATCCGGCCCATCGTCTGCATCACGATGCCTTCTTCGATGAACTCCACCGACGTCTCGGCCACGTTGCGCACCCCGGTGGGGGCGAGCATCGGGTTGGCGCGGTTGGCCAGGGCGTAGAACACCATGACCAGGATCGCCGACACCACGGCGATGAGGCCGATCTTGTTGAACGAGGGAAAGATGTCCTGCCAGCGCAGGATGGCGTTGATCGGCGGGAACTCGAGTGCGAAGAACACGTGGGATTCCGTTTCAGTCGTGCGTGAGCGTCGTGGACGGGGAAGAAGATGTCGAGGAGTCGGTGGAGTCGGGCTTGAGACCCGGATGGGCGAGGGAGATCGAGACGTGCTTCATCTCCCACACCAGCAATCCGAGGTGCGTGACGATGATGGTCGCTCCGAGTGCCGGGAATGAAATCCAAGCGGCATCCTGCACGATCCAGACGGCCAGGAAGATCAGACCGAGGCGGAGGAGATAGCCGAACAGGACGGCGCCCATCATGACGCCGATGGAGATCTTGGCCGCGAACGTGACGAGCACGGCGGCCAGTGCGAAGTTGGCGAGCACGATGGCGATGGCGTAGGCCGACGACCAGGCGCCGTCACCGCCCCAGATCACGCCGCACAGCGCAATGAGCACCGGGGCGACGATGACGCCGCGCTTGATGATGTCGCGCGACACGGCCATCTCGGGGGCGGGGCCGTCGACGCGTGTGACGAGCAGGTCGGTGCGATCACCCATGGGCGGTCGTGTCCTGTTCTGCGCCGGCGGTGGGCGTGCGGGTGGTGCCGGTGCGGCGCTGCTCCTCGAGAGCGGTCATCTTCTCGTCGTAGCGGTACTTGTGCTTGGCGAACAGGCCGACGGCGCCGAGCACCGTGAACACGATCATGAACACGGGCAGCGTGCCGAGCCATCGGTCGAGGCCCCAGCCGATCGCCAGGAACAGCACCAGGATGACCATGACCTCGATGGCCATGCCGAGGGCATCGTCGGTGGCGACGCGTGTCTGTTTCGGGAGGAGCTTCATCGATCCGGTGATGTTCTGTGCGCTGGGTCGGCCGGGTCCCATCGGGGCGGATGCCCGTGACGACGCAGCGCTTGTGAACGGATGCACAACCTAGTGGTCGACCTCGACCGAGGGCAACCCATCGGAGCAAGATCCGCCGGATCCGTCGGCCGTGTCGGTCGTGGCGTCGATGCCGTTGGTACGACGGCGGGCCAGCACGCTCGGGTGCAGCACCGTGAACAGCACGATGCCCAGCGCCCCGATCCCGAACGGCAGGTAGGTGGGGTTCTGCCCGGTGAGCGTGGGATACAGGACGAACCCGGACAGCAGCGCCGTCCAGGTCCACAGGATCACGACGCTGCGACGATGGCCGTGGCCGAGGTCCATGAGCCGATGGTGGAGGTGCCCCTTGTCGGCCACGGCGAGCGACTTGCGACCGGTGGCGCGACGGATCACGGCGAACACCATGTCGAGGATCGGGACGCCCAGGATCAGCAGTGGGATCGCCAGCGGTGCGAGGAAGAAGTAGGTCTGGCCGACGAACTCCTGGCTGAAGGAGTCCGCGCGGCCGCCGACCACGCTCGTCGCCACCGCCAGCAACAACCCGAGCAGCAGCGCGCCACCGTCGCCCATCATGATGCGCGCCGGGTTGAAGTTGTGGGGCAGGAACCCGACGCACACGCCGACGGCCGTGATGGCCAGCAACGGCCCGACGTTGCGGACGTCGAGCAGGCCGAGATCGGTCAGCTCCTGGCTGTAGAGGAAGAAGGCGAACGCACCGATCGCGACGATCCCGGCAGCGAGCCCGTCGAGACCGTCGATGAGGTTGATCGCCTGCGTGATGCCGAGCAACCAGAGCACGGTCACCAGCGGCTGGAGGTCCTCCGACAGGATGATCGGGCCCTCGTAGAACGGCAGACGGAACGAGAACATCACCACGCCGAACTGCACGAGGGCCAGACCGGCCAACACGGTGCCGGCCACCTTGGCCGGTGCGGAGATCTCGCGGACGTCGTCGACGAAGCCGACGACGAAGATGATCGTGGCGGCGACGACCACACCGAGCGGTTCGGAGTTGCTGGTGAACAGCGTGTCGAACGACCCGGTCGTCCAGGCCGTGGCCATCGCGGCCAGGAACCCGGTGAACATCGCCAGTCCGCCCACGTCGGGCAGTGGCGTCTGGTGCACGGTGCGGTCGTTCGGGAGGTACACCCAGCCCCGGCGGCGGGCGATCATGCCGACGAGGGGTGTGGTGGCGAAGGTGGCCAGGGCAGCGACGGCTCCGATGAGGAAGTAGGAGCCGAAGTCGGGCACGATCGGTCAGTCTACGAGCAACGCCCGGACGCGCCAGCTGCGCCATCACGATCGGGCGTCACGATCGGGGTCGGACCCCGATCGTGATCAGGCGGTGCCGTCGGCGTACGCCGGGAAGCGGGCGCAGAGTTCGGCGACGTCCTTGCGCACGAGTGCGAGCTCGGAAGCGTCCTCGCGGTGCCGCAGTGCCCGGGCGATGAAGGCGGCGATCGACGGCATCTCGGCCTCGGTCATGCCCTGGGTGGTCACCGACGGGGTGCCGATGCGCACACCGCTCGTGACGAACGGGCTGCGGGGATCGTCGGGGATCGTGTTCTTGTTGAGCGTGATGCCCGCTTCGTCGAGCGTCGCCTGCGCCTGTTTGCCGGTGAGGTCGGCATCGAACGGAGAGAGGTCGACGACCATCAGATGGTTGTCGGTGCCGCCCGACACGAGCCGGAACCCCTCGTGCACGAGCGCTTCGGCGAGCGCCGACGCATTGGCCACCACCTGGTGGGCGTACTCGGTGAACGACGGGTGCATCGCCTCGCGGAATGCGATCGCCTTGCCGGCGATCGCGTTCTCGAGCGGACCACCCTGCCATCCGGGGAACACCGCCTTGTCGATCGCCTTGGCGTGCTCCTCCTTGCAGAGGATGCAGCCGCCACGCGGGCCGCGCAGGGTCTTGTGGGTCGTGAACGTCACCACGTCGGCGTACGGCACCGGGTTGGGATGGGCACCGCCCGCCACGAGCCCGGCGAGGTGGGCGATGTCGAACAGCAGCAGGGCGCCGACCTCGTCGGCGATCCGACGGAACGGTTCGGGGTCGAGCCGGCGGGGATAGGCGGTGGTGCCGGCCACGATCATCTTCGGGCGGTGTTCGAGCGCCAGGGCTCGCACGTCGTCCATGTCGATGCGATCCTCGGCTCCGGTGCCGTACGACACGAAGTCGTACAGCAGACCACTGGCATTGACCGGCGAGCCGTGGGTGAGGTGCCCGCCGTGATCGAGGCTGAGCCCCAGCACCGTGTCTCCCGGTTCGAGCAGGGCCTGGTAGACGCACATGTTGGCGTTGGCGCCCGAGTGCGGCTGCACGTTGGCGTGGTCGGCGCCGAAGAGCGCCTTGACGCGATCGATCGCCAGCTGCTCGATGTCGTCGACGATCTCGTTGCCGCCGTAGTAGCGCTTGCCCGGGTAGCCCTCGGCGTACTTGTTGGTGAGCACCGACCCGGTGGCGGCCATCACCGCGGGCGACGTGAAGTTCTCGCTGGCGATCAGCTGGATGCCGGTCGTCTGGCGCTCGACCTCACGGGCGATGAGACCCTGCACCTCGGTGTCGGGGTCGATGTCGGAGGGAAACGGCATGGTGGGTCCTTCGGTTCGGGTGGTGGCGTGTGGGGTGGTGGCGTGTCGGATGGTGGCGTGTCGGATGGTGGCGTGCTGGTTCAGAACTCGTCCTCGAGCGCCGTGAGCTGACCGACGCGACGGGCGTGACGACCGCCCTCGAACCCGGTGGCGAGGAAGGTGTCGACGATCTCCTCGGCGAGACCCTCGCCCACGACGCGAGCACCGATCGACAACACGTTGGCGTCGTTGTGGGCCCGCGCCATGCGCGCCGTGTACAGGCAGTTGCACAGCGCCGCCCGCACACCACGCACCTTGTTGGCGGCGAGCTGCTCGCCCTGGCCGCTGCCGCCGAGCACGATGCCGAACTCGGCCTCACCGTCGCGCACGGTGCGACCCACGCCGGCGCAGATGGCGGGATAGTCGACGGACTCGGAGGAGACGGTGCCCTGGTCGTCGACGTCGTACCCCTGCTCGCGGAGCCGAGCCGCCAGGTGCTGCTTGAGGAGGTAACCGGCGTGGTCGGATCCGATGGCGATACGGGTCATCGTGGAGCGAGTGTACGACGACCGGCCGCTGGGATGCAGTGACGAAACGTCCGTCACATCACGGCCCGCCGCCTTCGCTTGTGGCGGCTGCTGCCGTCGTTCCTATGGTGACGCCCCGTGACCCTCGACCCCCGCACCCCCGTGATCGTCGGCGTCGGCCAGTTCCTCGACCGTGAGAGCTCCCTCGCCCGGCCCGTCGACGCCCTCGAACTGATGGAACAGGCCGTCCTCGCGGCCGCCGGTGACGCCGGTCTCGACGGACCGCCCGCAGCCGATTCGGTACGGATCGTCGGCCTGCTGTCGTGGCGCTACGGCAACCCGTCGCGCCTGCTCGCCGACCGGCTCGGCATCGATCCGGCCGAGGTGGCGGTCACCACCGGAGGCGGCAACAGCCCGCAGATGCTGGTGAACCGGACGTCGCTCGACATCCTGGCCGGCCACCTCGACGTGGCCGTCCTGGCGGGCGGAGAGGCGTGGCGGACCCGGATGCGGGCCCGCAGGGAGGGTGTGGAGCTCGACTGGCCACGTGCCGATCCGGCGGACGAGCCGGTCGTGATCGGCCCGGAGTTCACGATGAGCCTCCAGGCCGAGATCGATCGCGGCATCTACATGCCGGTGCAGGTCTACCCGATGTTCGAGTCGGCGATCCGGGCCGCAGCCGGCCGGTCGGTCGACGACCACCGCCGCCACCTGGGACGCCTCTACTCAGGCCTGAGCGAGGTGGCGGCCGGAAATCCTCACGCCTGGATCCGTGAGGCGAAGACCCCGGACGAGATCACCACCGTCACCGAGTCCAACCGGATGATCGGGCTGCCCTATCCGAAGCTGATGAACTCCAACAACGACGTCGACATGGCCGCGGCAGTGATCATGTGCTCGGTGGAGGCGGCCCGCCGGCTCGGTGTGCCCGAGGACCGCTGGGTGTTCCCGCTGTCGGGTGCCGACTGCCAGGAGCACAACTTCGTGTCGCATCGTGACTCGTTCCACCGCACGCCGGCGATCGAGATCGGCGGTGCCGCCGCGCTGGAGGTGGCGGGCGTGGGCATCGACGACGTGTCGGTGATCGACCTGTACTCGTGCTTCCCCTCGGCCGTGCAGCTCGGCGGGCAGTCACTGGGCGTGGACGTCACCGCCCGGCAGTGGTCGCGCACCGGCGGTCTCACGTTCGCCGGAGGTCCGTGGAACAACTACGTGATGCACGCCATCGCCACGGTGGTGCAGGATCTTCGCGAACGCCCGGGCGAACACGGGCTGGTGTGGGCGAACGGAGGGCTCGCGACCAAGCACTCGTTCGGGGTGTATGCGACGACCCCACCCGAGCACGGCTTCGGTCACGCCACCCCGCAGGCCGAGATCGACGCACTCCCCCGGCGTGACCTGGCTGCGTCGGACGAGGCCGCCGGCACCGCCACCGTCGAGTCGTACACGGTGATGTTCGGACGCGACGGCGAGCCGGAGCAGGCGATCACCTCGTCGATCCTCGACGACGGTCGCCGCGCCTGGGGCACGTCTGCCGACGTCGACGTCACCACGGCGATGACCGACGGCGAGTGGGTGGGCCGCGAGGTCGTCCTCGACGGGGCCGGCACCATCCACCTCCCCTGACCATCGGAATCACCCCCAACCCCCGAAAAATGCCCGATTCGTAGCGCGTGGCGCTACGAACGAGGCATTTTTCGGGTGATCGGAGGGGGCGGGGCGGCGACGGTCAGCTGTCGACGACGTCGTTGCCGGCGAGCGTGCCCTGGTCGGGGCAGTTGTCGGAGAGGTACTGCTCGGTCGACGGAGCCCGCGCGGCGGTGACGAGGCTCGGATCCTGCGAGATGGGCGGCACCTCGGCGGAGAAGACGGCGACCGCCGCAGTGAGCAGGGGGTCGACGTCGGCGGGCGCAGCGACGGTGATGTCGGGGTCGTCGAGCCCGCGCTCTGCCAGGGTGGCGAGCCAGAGGTCCCCGAGCGCATCGGTCTGATCGGCGGACATCCCGGCCTGCACCAGTTCGTCGAGGGCCCGCTCGGCGCGGCGGCCGAACGGGCCCACGAGGTCCGCCAGCAACACGTCACGTTCGGACTCCAGCACGGCGGGCAGCGCTGCGTCCACGTCGCCCACGGCAGCCACCACGGCCGGGGCGGCGGCCACCTCGGCTCGGCGAGCCGCTGCCGGGTCAGCCGCCAGGTTGGATGCCAGCGCGAGGGCTTGGAACGTGCCGGCGAACTCGCTCCAGGCACGGCAGAAGTCGTCGCCGCTCCCGATGCCCGGAACTCCCGTCTCGGGCACCGTGG
>JAWLEC010000109.1:0-10702 GCA_041686315.1 Ilumatobacteraceae bacterium | reverse complement strand
CGCTCCCAGCCTCACCGGGACGATCCGAGCCGTCAACGAGAACGACGATCCCGTCGACATCCCGGACTGCAGTGCCCTGTTCACGGGTATGGGGATCACCAGCGAGTTCGACGGAACGCTGCTTGTCGATGTCGGAGGCTCGGACGTCACCAACCTCGAGGACCCGGACCGGACCGCCACCATCACGACCGGGCAAACGGTCGCCGTACCGCCGGTTCCGACGGGTGAGTGCATCTACACGTTCGAGACCATGGTGAGTGGTACCCACATCATCTCGGTACCCCAACCGACCGACCTCGTGTGGAGAGTCCCCTCGGCGCCCGGTCCGACCGACGATCCTGTTCCCACCTTCCAGGAAACGATCACCGGGGCGATCGGCCCCGAGACCGGTGCCGACATCGTGTTCACCGTGCCGTCGGCCGACGTGACCGTGGCCCTGAGCGACAGTGGTTCCGGCGCCATCTTCGAAGACGACACCCTCACTCCCCTGGACGCTCCGACCCTCACGCCGCCGGGCGGCTCCCCGATCACGGGCACACTCAGCGGATCCACGGTCACGTTCTCGAACGTGGCCTACCTCGATGGCGACTTCGCCCTGAGCGTGCCGACGCCGCTCCACGGCACCGTCACCGACAGCAAGCCGCTGCCGTTCGCCGCGACCAGCGGGACTCGCTCCTACGGCACCGTCACCGCCACGCCTGCGCTCACCCGCTTCGAAGGCACCGTGGTCCAGCGCGACCTGGGCACAGCGGTGTCTGCGTTCACCGGCACCATCACGTTGCAGCGCACCGACGCAGCCGGATCGTCCATCGTCCAGACGGGGGGCCTCATCGATCCCGGAGACAGCTCGAACACGTCGTTCTTCCGGTTCGACGTCACACCGGGCATCTACCGGATGACGGTCGAGAGCGACGGGTACGACACCCGGATCATCAACGGCCTCGACCTGACCGCAGCGGGGCGTGTGCGCACCCCGTCCGACTTCCCGGCGTTCGGAGGAGCCACCGTCACCATCGACCGCAAAGCGGTGATCACCGTCAACGTGACGAATCTCGCTTCGCTGACCAGTCCACAGATCTTCCTGGTGCAGGGCGGCTCGCAGATCAGTCCCGACGCGGGTTCGACGAACGTCTTCACCGTCACCGAAGGTTCCTACGCCGTCCGCATCGTCGCCCCGCCGTATCCGACGACCACCTACCCCGCCGAGTTCTACCCGCGTGGCACCGTCGAGACCGAGTCCCGGACAGTGCCGCGCCGGATCGACATCACCGTGTCCCTTCCCGCCGACCCCAGCGTGACCGTCGCCCCCAGCGTGACCCTCGAGGTTCTCACCAGCGCGGGCGAATCGTCGGACCCGGTACTCAGCCAGACCAAATCGGTATCTACTGGAGGCTCCTCGGCATTCACCTTCCTCTCCGACTCCACGTCGGGGGCCATCCCGGCAACTGGTGGCCTGCTGGTGGAGGCCCGGGCGACGGGATACCGGACCCAGCGCTTGGACGCCGGTTCCGGCATCTACTTCAGCCAGGCCACGACTCTTCAGCCCGTCGTGGTGGCGAGTGGCATCGTCTCCGGCCCCACCGGGGCGGTCCTGACCGGTTCGACCGTCACCGCGAGGACCACCGATGCCGTGCTCTCGTCGCAGACGCCCACGGCGACGATCACCGAGTCGACCACGACGCCAGGGACCTACCGCTACGACGGCCTCTCCCTCCCCGCCCGCACCGACGGCAACTCGGTGATCTGGACGATTCACTTCGGGACACCGACCACCGGGGTCGTGGGCATCGGAACCGGCTCGACGACCGTCACCGTGACTCCCACCTCGACGAGCACGCCGGACGCCCCGATCACCGTGACGGCACAGCCGGTCAGCGTCGACTTCAGGGCGAAGACGGGAACCGGGAACGCCGACGGCCTGAACCTCGCCACCGTGACTCTGCTCGACGCAGGGGGCAACGTGCTCGGATCTGCGATCACGAGCGGCAACGGGAGCAACAGCGGCGAAGCCACGGTGAGCCTGGCGTCGGAGTATCCGCTTGCGACTGCGTGGCGCATCACCCATCCTGGCTACATCGGGCAGCAGGCCAACTTCACTCTGCCCAGCAGCCGATCATTCGACGTGGGCGACCGGACGCTCACGGCGAGGTCGGACATCACCGGCATGTTCGGCACCGTCGAAACGGGAACGGTCTACGTCTGTGCCGACGGCACCACCACGATATGCGACAGCGCCCCGGTCGCGAGCGCGACGGTGACGAATGGCGCGTTCGACTTGGGGAAGACCCTGGTCCCCGGTGACTACGAGATCTTCGCGACGGGCACCACCACCACCGGCTCGGGAGCGACGGCGACGACGACGTCCTACACCGGTTCCGCGACGCTCTCTATCAACGACCTCAATGTCGCCAGCCCGTCGACCCTCACGATCACCGCCACCGTCGTGACGCCCTGACGGTCGTCCCGCTGCTTGCGGTCACCCGGGCGCACGCCGAACACCGGGCGGGAACACCCGACGGAACGATCCGACGGGAACAACCCCCTCGCCTTCAGAGCGAGGCGAGGATCGGGATGGCGATGGCGGCGGCGATCACGGCAGCAGCCGGCCACCACCACCAAGGCGTGGTGATCGGCTCGGGTTGCGGCTCGGGCGGAGGCGGCGGGGGAGGCGGCGGGGCCACCACCACCGGCGGCGGCTCGACCGGCCGCGGGTCGAGTTCGGCACGGCACCGCAGGCAGTACGTCTCGCCGAGCGGGTTCAGCTCGCCGCAGTCGGGGCACACCTTGCTGCCCACCCGGTGACGGCCGCCCGCCCCCGGCAGACGCCGCAGCGTGGAGTCGCTGTTGGCACCCGGCGTGGTGGCCGGCACGTTCGACGACACCCAGAACAGCGGGAAATCACAGTGTGAGCAGAACTCCTCCGACGAGCGGCGGATCGACACCAGCTGTGTCTGGTGGCCGCATTCGGGGCAGGTGATGTCAGCCATCGTTCCGTCCTCCCGCAGGTACCTGGGGGCGTGGCAGCTGTCCGGTGCGCACGGCGAGTGCGTCCTCGGTCGGCCACACCCGCTCGCCCGCCACCCACAGGTCGAACGTCACCGTGGCCGGCAACTCGTCGCGCACGATGCGGATCAGGTCGGCCACCGAGTTCCAGCCGGCCGACTCCACGTCGAGCCGCACGTGCGGTGCGGCAGCCGGCGACTCGCCCTCGGGGAACACGCCACCCGAATCGCGAACCCGAGCCGTGCCGCCGCTGAGCAGCTCGAGCAGCAACCGCAGCCCGCGCTTGGTGCCACGCCACTGGATCAGCTCGGCGTAACGCAGCACGATCTCGCGCTGGAGGCGGTCGTCGATCGACGAGTCGAGCCACTCCACGCCGAGCCAACGCGCCATGGTCTGCACCATCGGCGCCGGCGCCACCGTGGGGTCGAACATGTGCGGCAACGTGTCGATCTGGTGCACGACGGTGTCGCCCATCCGCTGGAAGATCGACACGAAGCGGTACAGGAAGTCGTCCTCGGCCATGCCCACGGGGAGCTGGTGGAGCAACCAGTCGTCACGTCGCATAGCGTGTCACCTCACGATCACCTGGTGGTTGGTGGACAGGAACAGCGAGTCGGGAGCGAGCTTCACGAGCTCCTTGCCGAATCCCATGCGTTCCTGGTTGCGCAGGTCGTACTCGAAGAACAGCACCTCGTCGACGCGTTCCACACCCTCCACGGCCTCCAGCAGCTGGAACACCTGGGCGGCGTTGAGGTCGACGTCGAACGCCCACCCGAGCCCCTCGGGGCCGCCGGTGAGCGGGTTGACGAAGTCGTAGAGCGCCCGCATCGCACGGTCCTGCACGAGCGACGGCGGTCGACCCGGACGGGCCGACACCAGCGCCGCCACCGTCACGCCCTGGTAGTAGGGGGTGCCGATCTCGATCTTGCTGCCCAGGATCCGCCGGTCGTCGAGGTAGTCGCCGATCCGCCGGATCATGTCGTCGGGCAGCGCGAAGTGGTCGAGCTGCAACGTCTCGGGGCGCTGCTCGATCGACGGCACCACCAGCAACCGGACCGGTTCGCCCGGCTCCACCGGGGCGAGGCACCGCACACGCCCGACGCGGCTGTCGGCCTGCGCCGTCAGCCGTTCGAAGTCCGACACGGTGACGGCACGGCCACCCGCCCGCAACGACTGGGGGCCGCGCCGCTTGACGTTCTCGACGGTCTCGGCGTCGACACCACCGGTCGCCGGCACGAGGTTCTGCACACGGGAGACGAACGGCAGCGACGACCGCAACGAGGTGAGTGTGTTGGTGCCCACGTTGCCGGCGGCGCCGCCACCCGTGCGGTACGAGTTGAGACGGATCCGGGCGCCCTCCGGTGGCACCGCACCGTGCTGGCGCATGCTCCCGTCGGGATAGCGGATGAGCGGACCGAAGCGGATCTCACCGGTGAACGAGTCCCAGGCGAAGTGCAGGTCGTCGCGGTCGGAGTCGACGAAGTCGCTCACCTCGGTCCAGTCCTGCCAGCCGCCCTCACGTTCCACCTGCAGCGTCTCGTGGGCCTCGCGGGGCAGCACCGGCACCCGGCTGCACCGGAAGCTCTGGTCGGCCTTGCCGGTGCTCTTGCCGACGATGTCGTCGACCACGGTGTCACTGTGCTCGGCGAGCACGGTGCCGCCCATGGTGCGTGCCCGGACGCGTCGCAGCTGCGGCGAGGCGCGATATGCCGGCCGGTCGGGTGTGGGTGGAAGCAGGCGGGCCCGCAGCCAGTGCGCCCGCACGCCGCCGAGCGTGAGCGGCTGGTGCTCACCCGCCAGCAGCAGGGTGATGCTCCCGTTGCGGTTGAGGCCACCGGTGGTGTCGGCGATCTCGCCGGGGCCGAGCAGCTCGGGGATCGTCGCCGCCACCCAACCCTCGCCCTGCCACGACTCCCACACGAGCGGCGGCCGGCTCGGATTGACCCCGATGCCCTCCACCGACGCCTCCACGTCGAGACGCAGGGCGTTGCCCGCCAGCGAGTTCTCGAACCCGAGGTAGAACGCATCACCGGGCGTCATCGGTTCACCGGGAAAGCACTTCACGCCCGTGAGCCCCACCGTGAGGTCGTCGTGGACGTCGGCGAAGCGCTCGTCACCGTCGGAGGTGAGGGCAGCCACGATCGTGGGCGGCACGATCAACGCATCGTCGAGCGTGGTGAACACCCGCGTCTCGCCCACCGTGCCCGACGTGGCCACCTTGGTGCCTGCTGGGATCCGGACGGTGGCACCGTCGTCGCCCGACCGCCAGAACGTGAGGTCGACACGCGCCGCGGAGGCCGGGAACTGCTCGAACCCCAGCAGGTTGAGCATCCGGGTGTAGAACACGTCCGGCGCCTGGTTGAGCCGGAACAGCATCGTCTCGGTCATCCAGGCGAACAGCTCGATGAGCGCCACGCCCGGATCGGACAGGTTGTGGTTCGTCCATTCCGGGCAGAGCTGCGGGATCATCCGCTTCGCTTCGTCGACGAGATCCTGGAACTTTCGATCGTCGAGGTTGGTCACGGGCAGACTCATCAGTCGTCCTCTCGGGGGATGACGTAGAACGGATACACCAGGTTCCGGCGGTCGTTGGTCGCCTTCACCACGTAGTCGATGTGGATCAGCACCGCTCCGGCATCGTGCCGCGACGGGTCGAGGCGGACGTCGTCGAGGACGACCCGCGGCTCCCACCGCCCGATCGCCTCCCGGACGGCCTCACCCATCAGGCCGAGCGTGTTCGCGTTGATCGGCTCGAACAGCAGCTCCCAGATCCGGCAGCCGAAGTGCGGGCGCATGAGTCGCTCGCCCGGTGCGGTGGTGAGGATCATGCGGATCGACGAGTCGAGGTCCTCCACGCCCGAGGACGTGGCGATCGAACCCGACTGGTCGACGCGCAACGGGAACGAGATGCCCCGTCCGATGAAGTCCGATGCATCCGACATCAGTTGATCTTCACCATCGAGCCCTTCACGTTGGTGATCGCCGATGACTCCAACGTCGCCGGTGCACTGGCCTTGAGGTCCAGCGCAGCGCCCGCCTCCACCTTGGCGGCGGCACCGGACTTCACGTTCACGTTGGCACCGCCGTCGACGGTGATGTCACCGCTGCCCTTCAGGGTGATCTTCGCCCCCGTGATGGTGATGTTGCCGTCGGCGTCGATCTCGATCGAGCCGTTGTCGTTGTGGAGTTTCATCGGATTGGCGCTCGAGAGGAGGTCCACGCGGGTCTTCGCGAGCTCGAGCGCCGCCTCGTCGCCGGCGGTCTTCAGGCGCACGAACTGGTCGGCGTCTTCGCTCCCGTCGGCCAGGTAGATCTCGTGGCCGAGACGCGACGTCATGGCTCGCGCCACCACCGCCCCGTTGTCGACGATGCCTCCACCGGCGGTGAGGGGTGCCGTGTCGGTGCCGTTGGTGAGGCCGCCGAGCACGAACGGGTGGTCGATGTCGCCGTGCTCGAAACCGACGAGCACCTCGTCGCCGACCTCGGGGATCACGGTCCACCCGCGGCCCGCACCGCCGCCGGGCTGCATCACCCGGGCCCAGGCGCTCTCCTCCGAGTCGGACAGGTACGGGAACGTCACCTTCACCCGGTTGAGGTCGTCGGGATCCTCGTTGTTGGTGACGAGCCCGATCGTGAGGCTGCCCAGCATGTTGTGGAGCGTGGGCCGGTCGCCTCCACCGATCACGTCGATCAGCGAGGTGGGCGAGTTGCCGCCGACCTCGAACAGCGTGCGGAACGAGCCGGTGGCTCCCCAGATGTGCTCGATGCCGCTGCAGTAGTAGTCGCCGTTCCAGTCGTCGACCAGCCCCGCCAGCGTGAGCTTGGCCCCCGGGACCAGTGCCGGATCGGGCTCGGCCTCCCCGCGGGCGCGCAGGAGCGAGGCCTCCCGGTCGGCGACGATGCCGTTGGCGAGCAGCTCGGCATGGTTCTGGTCACGGACCGGATGCGGGATGCTCATCAGTGTCGTGCCGCCGACGGTGGAACTGGCGATGTCGCTCGCCGTGAAGCCGTTGAGCGACGACCCGGCTCGTGTCCCCGACGACGAACTGGCACCGACGATACGTGCCTTGCTCGACGGGTCCCAGCCGGTGACCTCGACGTCGGCGACGTGTTCGGCGGCGCTGAACCGGGCGCTGAACCGGAGGAG
Source organism: Ilumatobacteraceae bacterium (assembly GCA_041686315.1). Lineage (GTDB taxonomy): Bacteria > Actinomycetota > Acidimicrobiia > Acidimicrobiales > Ilumatobacteraceae > Sva-07. The sequence goes on along the minus strand of JAWLEC010000109.1, from coordinate 3,552 downwards.
GTTCCGGCCCACCGTGAGCGTGTGGGTGGCGGCTGCGCTCGTGTCCCTCGGCGTGATGTGGAGGTCGCTCCCCACCACCTTCCACTCGCATCCGGCATCCCGGACGAGTCGCTCGAGGCACTGGTAGGCGGTGCCGAACTGGTAGGCAGCGGGAAACGCCGTCGTGACGTCGACGGCGGCGTCGATCTGCGGCGTCAGACCCGACGGGACGAGTTCACGGATGATGTCCGAGGGCTTCTGCTCGAGTTGGGTCTGGGCGAGCGAGGTGCGCCCCAGCGTGTACAGGCGGTCGTACCCCTCCACCACGAAGGTCTGCGCGGTGCCGGTGTCGAGATCGATGCCCACACTCGTGACGAGCCCGTCGAAGAGGGTCCAGGCGGACACGGCGTTTCCGAGGTCGTCGGTCCCGTCGACCATGATCGTCAGTGTGTTGCCGATGGCCACGGGCGGCGGCGTCATCCCGGACTCTCCGGCGACGAGGGAGAACTCGAGCCGGACGTGGGCAGGCACCCCCATCTGATCGAGGACGCGCATCTCACGTAGCGAATTGTGTGCGTCGGTGCTGAGATCGGTGCCGTCGCACGTGATCACCGGTCGGAGGGATTGCACGGGTCAGGTCCTGCGTTCGGGGATCGACAACAGCCGGCCGGGTGTGAGGTCGAGAGGGTCCTGGATGCCGTTGAGCGAGGCGATGTCGCGCCACTTGGTGGAGTCGCCGAAGTAGCGCGCCGCGATCCGGTCGAGGGTGTCACCCACCTGCACCTGATGCGTGCGCTTCGGCTTGGGTGTGCCCGACGTGGGGTTCTGCGGGCCCCAGTTGGCGTCGGGCTCGTACTGGTCGAGCGACAACTCCACGTTGGCGCGCAGCGGCATGCCCTCGTTGGAGAAGTAGGTGAACGTCACGTTGGCCGAGGTGATGACCGCCTTGAACGAGTGCAGGTGCGTGCCCCAGTGGAACTTCACCCACGGCGGTCGCCCGTTGCCCACGTCGGGGTCGAAACCCGGCAGCGACGTGTCGATGTCCATCAGGGCGAGCAGCCTGTTGGTGTACGTACCGACCGATGTGCCCTCGCCGGTGGTGTCGAAGGTGAGGCTGAGGCTGAACGAGCCGCCGCCTCCACCCGCGAAGCGCATCGTGGGCGTCGACTTGCCGGGGACCTGGTCGGATTCCCACCGGTTCTGCGTGGTGAACGCGAACGACGACGGGTTGAACATGCAGTCGATCCGGCTACCGGACTCCACCTCGAGATACGCCTTCTGGAGCTGGTTGGTCATCAGGCTCCCCTCCAGGTGCGGCCACCGCGGCGCTCTGCCTCGACGATGATCCGGTCCTCGAGCAGGGACATCAGCAGGCTGGTGTTCGAGCGGAGCATCTTCTCGAACCATGCCTTGCCGGCGTCGGAATCGAGGTACCTCGTGAGGTCGTCCCGAGCACCGGCCCCGGGAGCACGTTCGTTCGACGCACCGGTCGTGGGCGCGCTGCTCGGGCGCGGGCCGCTCGGCGTGACACCACCCTCGGCCCGGCGCCGGACCGTGTCGGGCGAGCTGCGGCCGGTGATCCGTGCGGCGAGGGCGTCTGCGGAGATCGAGGACCCCGACGACGCCCCCGACGAGGTCGTGGCCGACGGGGCCGGTGGCGTCGTGGCCGGGCTCCGGCGGATCACGTCGGGCTGCGACACCGACCCGGCCGGGCGGCGTTGGACCGCCGGCTGCGGCCGGGAGTTGCCGGGTGCGATGGGTGAACTGGTCATGATCTTGGCGACCTCCTCGGCGCGCCGCTCCTCCGGGCTGTCGTCGACGTCGTCGAAGAAGCGCGGTGTCGGCGACGGGTGCGCGACGTGGGTGAGTTCGTGGGCGATCACCTCGTCGAGACGGTGACGGGCGAGCGGCTCGGGGTCGAGATGGATGACGCGGTCGGTGGTGGCGGCGACCTTGCCGACGGAACGGAGCGCATGGCGCGACGCGTCGTCGGTGGAGAGCATCACGCGGCGACCGGGGGTGATGACGTCGGCCATCGGTCGGTAGGGCATGGGCAGCGGGGCGGGTCGCCGCTGGATCGTCTGCGACAGCTCGGACATGAACCGGTCGGCGATCTCGGCAGCCGCGGTGGCGGCGCGACGTGGCCGACCCTCGTCGGGGAGGCGACGGACGGCGGCACCACGGATGCGTCCATCGACGGCGCCGACCGGACTGCGATCGTCGGCGAGAGTCGATGACTCTGCCGACGCGTCGTCGACAGGCGGATCGGCGGAGAGTGCCGGCCGACGGGCGGAGCGACGAACCACGTCGAGCAGTGCACCCGGCCCATCGGCGATGGGGGAATGGCGGAGCCGATTGCGGCGCATGCGAGGAGCGCTCCTCTCGACAGCCGGACCACCGGCGATCGTCGACCGAACAGCAGGCTCGGAGCGGGCCGAGCGTGCAGCGCGATCGGCGGCATCGGGGATGCTCGTGGTGGACGTGGAGCCGAATGGCGATGTCGGAGCGGCCGCTTCCGCCGGGTCGTCGACGGCGATCCGCCTGACGGTGGCATCGGGCTTCACGGCGGCGGCCGTCACGTCGGTTGGCGCCACGCCGGCGGGCGTGAACTCGTCGGCAGTGGCGCCGGCAGGTGCGGGTGCGGTCTCGCCGGCAAGTGCGCTGTCGTGGGCGTGTGTGGTGTCGCCGGCTGGTGCGGTGTCGTGGGCGGGAGCCACGGAGGCACCGACGCTGCGAGCGACGGGGGCGCTCACCGGCCCACCGGCCGCGCCGGACGGGCTCAGTGCGGCATCCGACGGCACAACGGCCGCATCCGGCAGCGCCGGAGACGCCGCGGCGATGCGGTGGCGGCGCAGGACCGGCTCGGGGCGGTGCTGCACCGACAGTGCACGAGGCAGGGTGACCCGTCGCAACACCGCCGGCGGGCCACCGTCGAGTTCGAGATCCGCACGAACCTGTGCGGGAGCGTTGGGAGCCGAGGCAACCGGTTCGGTCGGACGGCGCAGCAGTGCGATCGCCGACGGGAGCTCGGGGCGCTGGTCGGCCCACGAATGACGGTGACGACGCCGGACGAGGGGCACACCGGACGGTCCCCGAACCGTGTCGACGGCCGCAACGGGCAGGCTCGGATCGAACGGCGAGCGCTCACCGAACGGTGCTCGCTCGATGAAGCCGTCGCTGTCCTGATCGGGCACCGGGGCGAACTCGGCGGGGGTCTCCCGTTCCTGATCGGCGCCGCCGAACGACATCATCCGCCGAACACGGAGATCTCCCGTGGTCGCCAGCGAGGGTGCCGCACGCCGGCCCACGGCCGGCGGAGGGGCTGTGTCGGACCGGTCGGGGACCGCCATCGACCTCGGCCCGGCGGTCGGAGCTCCGGACTGCGCCGGCGGTGTGTCGGCCGCTCGGGGATTTCCCGAGGGTGACGACGCGGACGGGCCGTCGGCGGTACCGGTCGGAGCGCCAACGGGCCGGGCAGGGTCCGGGCGCATCTCGGAACCATCGCGGCTCGTCGAACGCCGGACCGTGTCGGATCTGCCCTGAGCGGTCGGGCGGGCAGGCGCATCGCCGGCG
>JAWLEC010000108.1:0-10763 GCA_041686315.1 Ilumatobacteraceae bacterium | reverse complement strand
ACCGACCAACCACCGGAGACCTGACCGCCGGGTCGGAGATCCGATCCCCAAGGAGGCCACCACATGTCCCTGCCGTCCCGTCTCGTGTCGTCCGTCGAATCGTCGAGCCCCCTCGGCGACGTCGCCTCCATACTGCGCCGCGCCGTCCAGCCGCTGGCGTCGCGGCCACTGCTGCGTGACGCGCTCACGGGCCGCTGGTTGGGTCACAGCGTGCATCCGATGGTGGTGGCACTGCCGATGGGCTGCTGGATCGCGGCGTCGATCCTCGACGTCACACGCAGTCCGGCGGTCGCCGCGCGGCGGCTCGTGGGCGTCGGCACGGTCACCGCCCTTCCGGCGGTGGCGACCGGTGCCGCGGACTGGCTCGACACCTCCGGCGCCGAACAGCGCGTCGGTGTCGCCCACGCCCTCGCCAACGATGCAGCCGTCACACTGTTCGCCGGTTCGTGGCTGGCGCGCCGATCCGGCCGGAGCGTCCTGGGCCGGGTCCTGTCATTCGTCGGGCTCGGCGCCGTGGGCGTCGCGGGCTACCTCGGCGGCCATCTGGCCTACGGCCGCGGCGTCGGTGTGAGCACCACGGCGTTCCAGTCGGGCCCCGAGGAGTGGACACGAGCGGTCCGTCACGACGACCTGCCGCTCGAAGCTCCCGCCCCGGTGTCGCTCGACGGCCTCGCACTGGTCGCAGTCCGCAGAACCGACCGGGTCGACGTGCTGGAGGACCGCTGCACCCACCGCGGCGGACCGCTGTCCGACGGAGCCGTCGTCGACGGTTGTCTCGAGTGCCCCTGGCACGCGAGTCGCTTCGACACCGTCGACGGAACGGTGCTCGCCGGCCCCGCATCGATCCCGCAGCCGGCCTACGACACCCGTGTGGTCGACGGCTGGGTCGAGATCCGCCGAGCCGAGCTGGGCGATCTCCGCCGCAACCCCGTCGGCGCCGTGCACGGACCCGGTTGACGCAGTCGGCCCGTTTCCCCGACGACCCGGACGACCGGCATCGACGAGCCGATGACGATCGAGGACGGCTGTGACCTGCACGATCTCCTCGGCGATCACACGTCGATCGCCGTCTCGGACGGGCAGGTCGAGCTCGACATCGGAGGGTGGTCACATCGGTGGCTCCGGCTGCACCGGCCGATCGACTGAGCCGGCGACGGCAACCGCGAGCGATCAGCCGGGCAGGTCGTCGGAGCGACCCAGCTGGGCCCCGTCGAGTGGTGCGGCCGAGTCGTCGGCCGGCGGATCGGTTGCCGGCCCGGACCACCGGAGTGCGATCAGCAGGACATCGTCGCCGGCTTCGGTACCGACGAGCTGCTCGACGATGTCGTCGACGGCAGACTCCAGCGGGCTCTCGAGCGAGGCGGCGGCCACGGTGCGGAGTTTGCGCATCCCGAAGCTCATCGTGCGCGATCGCCGCTCGACGAGCCCGTCGGTGTAGAGCAGCACGACGTCGCCGGCGCTCAGCAGGAACGTCGACGACACCGACCTGTCGACCTCGAGCCGCCCGATGGGAGGCGACGTGGCGTCGTCCAGCCACCGGTGTGTGCCGTCGGACTCGACGAGCAACGGTGGCGGATGGCCGGCACACGCCACCTCCAACTCGCCGGTGGCCGTGTCCAGTACGACACAGGCGGCCGTGACGAAGTCGACCCCGTCGGGTCCGCGTGCGCAGACGTCGAGTGCCTCCAGGATCGTGGCCGTCGTGGAGGAACCGCTCGGGATCAATGCCCCGGTGGCTGCCCGAAGACGACCCATGTGCGCTGCAGCCTCCAGGTCGTGGCCGACGACGTCACCGACGATCGCTCCGATGCGATCATCCGGCCATGCGAAGGTGTCGTACCAGTCGCCGCCCACCTCGAGCCCCCCTCCGGCCGCCAGGTAACGGACCACGATCTCCACACGCGGGTGCTCGACCACCCCGTCGGGGAGCAGAGCGTCTTGGAGACGGCTGGCGATGGCATGTTCCTGCCGGTGGGCGTCGACCAGCCGTTGGTGCAGGTGGGCCCGTTCGAGTGCGTCGCCGGAGCGCCGCAGCAACTCGCGGAGAAGACCCAGCTCCGTCGCCGTGAACGAGTGGTCCCCCGATCGACCCACCACGAGCGCTCCGGTCACCGTGCCGGAAGGGCGACGAATGGGCAGGGCGAGCAGTGTGTCGATGCCCGAACGGTCGACAGCGAGCAGTGGATACTTCGCCCGGAGCTCGGAGTGCGTGCCGACCACGATCTCCTCACCGGTGCGGATCACCTCGGGCCCGGGGAGGTCGGCATCGGCCTGCATCGACCCGAGCGCCGCCACTGCCGCGGGGTCGATGTTCGAGCCGGGCAGGATGCGCACGCCGTCGCCGTCGGCCAGTTTGACCGCCGCTACCCGCAGCCCGAACACCTCGTGGACGTGGTCGAGGATCGCCGCGGTGACCTCGTCCTCCGTGGTGGAAGCGGCGAGCCGGGCGCTGTGACGGTCGAGGAGTTCGGCGAAGTGGCGCGCCTCCCGCTCGCGCTCCAGGAGTTCGGCGCGTTCCGCTTCGAGGGCCACACGGTCGGTCACGTCGATGCTCGCCCCGATGTGCCCGAGGTAGGTGCCGTCCGAGTCGAACCGGGGCGTGCCCCAGGACTCGAGGGTGCGCCAGACGCCGTCGGCTCGCCGCGCCCGCACGCTGTGCACGAACGGTCGCCGCTCGGCGATCGCATCGGAGAAGTCGTCGGCATAGTCGGTGTCGTCCGGATGCGCCAGCGACGTCCAGTAGTCATCCACCATGTCGTCACGCGAGACCCCGAAGAAGTCGCAGAACGTCTGGTTGACGAACACCTGTCGACCCTCCTCGTCGTGGAGCCAGGTCATCACCGGCAGCTCGTCGGCCATCGCCCGGAAGCGCCGCTCCTGTTCGTCGGCGAGGATCGCCTCGCGGCGGCGCTCGGTGCCGTCCTTGAACACGATCACGAAACGGCGATCGAGTGCGATCGGCGTCGCCACCACCTCGAACCAACGGTCCATGGCGTCGGAGCGTTGCTCGAACCGCAGCGTTTCCCCGCCCAGGCCGACCTGGCCGTAGGTCGCGATCCAGACCGGCTCGAGATCGGGCACCAGCTCGAGGGCGGTGCGACCCACGGCGTCGTCGAGCCCCGAGGCGGCGGCGAAGTGCTCGTTGACGTGGAGGAACCGGTAGTCGACCGGCGCTCCCCGGTCGTCGACCAGCATCTCGCACACGGCGTAGGCGTCGCCGGAGGCGGTGAACACCGTCCACGGCGGCGAGTCGAAGTCGACCGTCACAGCGGCCGGAGTGCCGTCGGGTGCGTGAAGTGCCTCCACCACCAGCGGGACACTATCCGGATGCCGGTGACCCGTTTCATCCCGAACCGGGAGGAACATGACGATCTCCGGGGTCGCCTCGGCACGATCGTCGTGCCGGTCGGCAGGGTCCACGTCGACGTCGCGATGTGCTACACCGGCAGCTGCCGGTCCACGAAGAGACAGGTCGGCGAAGACAGCCCACGCCACGCCACCGACACGGCGATGTGGCGCTTCACGCCGAGGGAGACATGGCCGCAGCCGAGAGCCGCTCGTGGAGCCGAGTGCGGAGCTCTGCTGGCTCGAGGTCGTCCCACTCGCGGTGGTGGCGGGCCTGCAGGGCGCGGACACCGACCGCGCTCGCCACGCCGAGGCCGCCGACCACTCCGGCGATCCCCAACCACTTGGCCCAACGCATGACCGCCTAGGTTAGGCGCTGAGCCATGGCCTCACCCGACGGATCGATCACTCTCGCCGACGCCACCCGTCGCGCAGCAACCGGCGACGTCTGGCTGTTCCGAGGTCCGTCGGTGGCCGACCGGGCCATCCGGCTGGTCACCAACAGCCCGGTCAACCACGTGGGCATGGTGCTCGCGCTCGACGGACTCCCGCCCCTGCTGTGGCACGCCGAGCTGGGAGCCAGCATGCCGAACGTGTGGACGGGCGAGCGCGAACGCGGCAGCCAGCTGCACCACCTGGATCGCGCCGTCAGCGTCTGGACGCACCGCTACGGCCAGCGCCCGTGGTTCCGTTCCATCGAGCCCGAGGTGTCGGCCGAGATGGAGGACCGGGCGCTCGCCGTGGTCGCCGAGTACAGCGGCCGGCCGTTCCCCAAGTCGGCACGCCTGGCCCGCCACTGGGTGCAGGGACGGTTGCGCCGGCATGTGTCGCTGACCGACGTCTACTGCGCCGAGCTGGTCGCCGTCACCTACGAGCGAATGGGGCTGCTCGGCTCGGAACGCCCCGCGAACTGGTACGACCCGGGCCGCTTCTGGAGCGGCGACCGGCTCGACCTCGTCGGTGCTGCGCTCGGCCCCGAGGTGGCGGTCACCGACGTGCCGCCGATCGCCGAATCCTGGCGCGAGGGCTGACCGCCCCGCCTCTTGCCATCAGAGCACGGCGACGGAGATGGCCACGAGCACGAGAACCGCGACCACCAGCGCCCCGTAGTGGAGCACCCGTCGATCGATCACTCCTCCACCGTGAGGGGCGGCTCGATCAGGGGGTCGGTGTCGGGCACGTCACTGCCGGTCGGCAGTGTCGCCGGGGCCACCGTTCCCCGGGTGTCCGTCGCCGGCGGACCCGAGTCGTCGACCTGGATGTCGTCGTCCTCGACGTCCTCCGGACCCTCGGTGTCGGCGTCGCACGCGACGACGGTCGACACCGCCAACAGTGAGATCGCAGCGACTCGGATCGAACGGGACAACATCGAGCACCTCCTGATGAGACGACCCTTCCCGTCACGCGTCCACCGAAACACACCCGCCCGGCGGTGGCGGATGCACCTGCGCCACTTCTGCCTCACTTCCGAGGAGGTCGCCGACGTCGTCGACAGTTCCGACTCGCGGGTACTGATCACATCGGCCACCGAGCGAGCCGTCGCTCGCCGACCGGCAAGCTCGACACACGTCTCCTGCGCGACGCCTACTGGGACGACGCCGTCGGCTCCACCGGCAGCCGCATCGTCTAGCCGCCGGGCCGGGCCGGCGAGTTGGCGGATGGCAGGATGGAAGGGTGCGGGTGTCATGGATCGCCTCGGCCGTCACAGCGGGCCTCGTCGTGCTGGCGTCGTCGTGCGGCGACGACGGCGGTGACTCGGCGGCCGGACGAGGTGCGGCGATCTACCGGGCCAACTGCTCGGCGTGCCACGGCGCCGACCTGCGCGGCGCAGCCACGGGGCCGTCACTGCTGCTGACGATCTACGGCACCGACGAACTGTCGGATGCAGCCATCCGCGACGCCATCCGCAACGGGGTCTCCGAGCCGCGTTTCGACCTGGGCGAGATGCCCGCCAACCGGGCGCTCGGCGAGGACCAGATCGACCTGGTCATCGATCACATCCGCGACGTCCAGGCCGTCGAAGGCCTCGAGCCGGCTCCCTGAGCGGGCCGCCGTCGCACATCGTGGCGCCGCCGAAGATCAGGTGCCGCGGCCGGAGTTCAGCTTCGAGCGGAACAACGTCGGGATCGCGACGATGAACGCACCGGCGGCAGCGACCGCCACGGCGGCGTACCACCATGCCGTGCTGGCGAACACCTCGAGCTGGAAGTAGCCGCGCAGCCAGGGCACGGCGAAGACCACGCCGTAGCCGACCGCCATCCCGATCACGAGACCGATCTTCCACGTCCGCAACGGCCGGCTCGTGACCGTCAGGATCACCAGTCCGATGGACAGCAGCGTCACCGTGGCCAGCGTCCTCGCCTGGTCGACGTCGACCTCCACGAACTCGAGGGCCACCTCGTAGGCGACGAGCGTCGCCGTCCCTGCGGCGATGCCGGCCGGCACCGCGAACCACAGCACACGGCGCAGGAATCCGGGACGGACGAGGTCGGCCTCGGGCGCCAACGCCAGGAAGAAGCCCGGCACGCCGATGCTGAACGTGCCGATCAGGGTGAGCTGACGCGGCAGGAACGGGAACGGGCTGTTCAACAGGCTGACCACGAACGTGAGCAGCACCGCGTAGGCCGCCTTGGCGACGAACAGGTTGGACACCCGCTCGACGTTGTTGATCACCTTGCGACCCTCGTCCACCACCACGGGCAGGCTGGAGAACCGATCGTCGGTGAGGACCAGGTCGGCGACCGAACGCGTCGCCTCACTCCCCGAACCCATCGAGATACCGAGTTCGGCCTCCTTCAACGCGAGCACGTCGTTCACACCGTCACCGGTCATCGCGACCACGTGCCCGCGTGACTGCAGGGCGCGCACGATCGACTGCTTCTGCTGGGGCACGACCCGGCCGAACACCGTGTTCGCCTCCATGACGTCGGCGAGGCCGTCGAGGTCGTCACCGTCGGGCAGCTCTCGCGCATCGACCGGATCGCCGTCGACGGGCAGGCCCGCTCGCTCGGCGATCGCCGCGACCGTGTCCTGATTGTCGCCGGAGATGACCTTCAGCGTCACCTCCTGTTCGGCGAAGTAGGCGAGGATCTCGGGCGCGTCCGGCCGGATCTCGTCTTCCAGCTCGACCACCGCCACCGGTCGGGTCAGTGCCGGCAGGCCGCGACCCGACGGGCCGTCGGCCGACGCCACCACGGCGAGCAGGCGCTTGCCGACCGAACTCAGCCGGGCGACCGTGGCGTGGGCCGGATCATCGGGTGCCAACACGAAATCGGGTGCGCCGATGTAGAACCATCCCCTGCCCGCGAACGACGCGGCCGACCACTTGCGCTCGCTGTCGAACGGCTCCGTCGCATCGACCGTCCAACTGCTCGAGGTGCCGACACCGTGCGCGATCGCCGCCATCGTCGGGTTGGGTGACGGATCGGACGACGCCAGCGCCGACAGGATCTCGTGCACGCCGTCGGGATCTGCTCCGTCGCACGGATGCGCGGACGCGTACCGGATCTCGCCCGTGGTGATCGTGCCCGTCTTGTCGAGGCACAGCACGTCGACCCGCGCCAACACCTCCACGGTCGACAGCTGCTTGGCCAGCGCGTTGCGGCGCGCCACTGCGATGATCCCGGCCATGAACGACAGGCTGGTCAACAGCACCAGACCGTCGGGCACCATGGCCACCGCTGCCGCCACCGTGCCCTGCAGCGCCTCCTGCCAGCGGTCCTCCTCCTCCAGCAGGTTGACGAACAGGAAGATCGAACCGACGGGGATGATCACGGTGAGCCACCGCAGGATGGTGTCGATCCCGCTCCGGAGCATCGACGTCGCCGGCCGGAACGTCTTGGCCTCGGTGGCGAGCCTGGCGGCGTAGCTGTCGCCACCGACGGCCGTGGCGCGCAGCGTGGCGGTGCCCGCCACCACGAAACTGCCCGACAGCACGTCGTCGCCGTGGTCTTTCGCCACCGGCAACGACTCGCCGGTGAGCATCGACTCGTCCATCCGCAATCCGGTGGCGCGCAGCACCACGCCATCGACGGCGACCTGTCCGCCCTGTCGCAACCGGACGAGATCGTCGAGCACGATCTCGTCCGTGGGGATCGTCCGTTGCTCGCCGTTGCGGATCACGGTCGCCTGCGGCTCGGTGACCACCTGGAGACGGGCCAGTTCTCGGCGGGCCCGCACCTCCTGCACGATGCCGATCACCGAGTTCGACAGCACGACGCCCACGAAGAGGCCGTCCTGCGGGTAGCCGGCGAGGAGCACCAACCCGAACAGCGTGAGCATGATCGCATTGACGACCGTGAAGACGTTGGCGGCCGCGATCTGCCCGAACGACCGACCGGGTGGATCGGGAACGATGTTGACCCGACCGTCGGCGACGCGATCCGCGACCTCGGCGTCGGTCAACCCGTCCGAGATGTCGACGCTGCTCATGACGCGAGGCAGAGTACTGCGTTGCTGCGAGACTGTGACCGTGGACGACACCGCCCGCGACCAGTTGATCTCCTACGTCCGTGACTCGGTGATCGGACGCGACGACGTCATCGACGGCCCCTACGGCCCCCGTCCGATCATCTACGCCGACTACACCGCATCAGGTCGGTCGCTCTCCTTCATCGAGGACTACATCCGCACCGTCGTGCTACCGCTGTACGCCAACACGCACACCGAGTCGTCGGGCACCGGCCTGCAGACCACCCGGTTGCGCGAGGAGGCCCGCGAGGTCATCGGCCGGTGTGTCGGCGCCGACCGGCACGAACACGCCGTGGTGTTCTGCGGCAGCGGCGCCACCCATGCGATCGCCAAGCTCATCGGCGTGATGGGGTTGAAGGTGCCCTCCGCTCTCGAGGACCGCTATCACCTGGCAGAGTCGATCCCCGCCGACGACCGGCCGGTGGTGTTCATCGGACCGTACGAACACCACTCCAACGAGCTGCCGTGGCGCGAATCGATCGCCGACGTCGTGATCATCCGCGAAGACGCCGACGGCCACGTCGATCTCGGTCACCTCCGCGACGAACTCGAGCGCCACGCCGACCGCTCCACCAAGATCGGGTCGTTCTCGGCCGCGTCGAACGTCACCGGCATCATCACCGACACCGTCGCCGTGTCGACCCTACTGCACGAGCACGGGGCCCTGTCGCTGTGGGACTACGCCGCGGCAGCTCCGTACGTGCCGATCGACATGGGGTCGAGCGCCGCCGGCAACCTCGCCTACAAAGACGCCGTGTTCATCTCGCCGCACAAGCTGATCGGCGGCCCGGGCACGCCCGGCGTGCTGGTGGCGCGCCGCGAGCTGTTCCGCAACCGCGTGCCCGACGTACCGGGGGGTGGCACCGTGCGCTACGTGAGCACCGACGAGCACGACTACCACCAGGAGATCGAGCACCGCGAGGAAGCCGGCACACCCGCCATCGTCGAGTCGATCCGCGCCGGTCTCGTCTTCCAGTTGAAAGAAGCAGTCGGGCCGGAGGTGATCGAGGCCCGGGAGGCCGACTTCGTCCACCGGGCGATCCACGCCTGGGAGCAGAACCCGAACATCGACGTGCTCGGTTCGCACGAGGCCGACCGGTTGTCGATCGTGTCGTTCGTGATCCGCCACGAGGGTCGCCATCTGCACCACAACTACGTGGTCGCCCTCCTCAACGACGTCTTCGGCATCCAGTCGCGCGGCGGGTGCTCGTGCGCCGGGCCGTACGGCCACCGGTTGCTCGGCATCGACCTCGACCGCTCCCACGAGTTCCAGCGCGAGATCAACCGGGGCTGCGAGGGCATCAAGCCGGGATGGGTGCGGGTGAACTTCAACTACTTCATCGACGAGCCCACGTTCGACTACATCGTGGAGGCGGTGTCGATGGTGGCGTCGGAGGGCGTGCATCTGCTCCCGATGTACGACTTCGAACCCGATTCGGGCCTGTGGCACCACCGCCTCGGCACTCGGGCACCGGCGATGAGTCTGCACGAGGTGTCCTACGAGCGGGGCGCGATGGCGTTCGAGAACCGCCGGCACACGCATCCCATCGACCTCTCCCGACATCTCGACGACGCCCGAGCGCTGTTCGCCACTGCCCGCTCGGAGCATCCAACCGCGTGCGCTCACCCGGTGACCAACGAGGACTTCGAACACCTCCGCTGGTTCCCCTACGCCGACGACGTCACCACCACCGCCACCGGTTGACCGCCGGATCCCCACCGTTTGCGTGACGGAAATGTCGGGACGGACCAACATTCCTGCAACGCAAACGTGACTCCGACCGGGACCCCTCCTGTTTGCGTGACGGAAATGTCGGGACGGGCCAACGGAACCGTCACGCAAACCGGAGGGAATGTCGCAGGAGATGACGGTACGTCACCCTGCTGTCACATGATCGTCATGTTCGGGTAGCGTTGGCCCCCATGTCTGCGGGCCCTGATCGACGCCGTTCGGCCGTGCGCCGCGCGCTCGCGATCGCCGTCGCCGTCGCACTCGCTGCCACGGTGCCCGGCTTCGCCAGTGCCCAGGTCGACACCGCCGCAGCCGAACAGGCGGCACGTGAGATCCAGGCTGCCCGTGACCGGGCCAACGCCGCATCACAGGCCATGTTCGACGCGGAATCGAAGCTCGACGAGCTGTCGCTGGCCATCGTCGACGCCGAGCGCGAGCTCGCCTCGGTCGAAGCCCAGGCCGATTCGATGCGGTCGAACCTCGAAATCGGCGCACAGCGGGCATTCGCCAACTCCGGTGCGACGAACCCGTTGTTCGTCGATCTCGACGACGCCAACGACAGCATCACCGCCGATCGACAGGCCTCGGTCGCCCGAGGTTCGGCTTCGGTGGAACTCGACGACTTCGACGCAGTGATGGACGAAGTGGACGCCAAGCGCACCGATCTCGAACGTCGCCAGGACGCCACTGCTGCCGCGCGGGAACAGTACGAACAGCTCAAGCAGGCCGCCGAGAACGAAGTGGTGGAGCTCACCCGGATCGAGGAGCAGCGCCTGCAGGACGAGCAGGTGCGCATCGCACTCGAGCGGGAACGTCAACGGCGTCTCGAGCAGGAACGCGCCGCTGCCGCCGCGGCTGCATCAGCTGCGTCAGCCAGCCGCAACGTGGCGGCGCCGTCGGGCGGAGGGGCTGCCGCCCCGGCCCCGGCCTCGGGCTCCTCGAACGGAGCGACTCCGGCGCCCGCAGCACCCGCTCCCGCACCGGCCCCTACACCTGCTCCTGCTCCTGCGCCTGCTCCTGCTCCTGCTCCTGCGCCTGCTCCTGCGCCTGCGCCGCCGAGCCCGCCGCCGTCGAACGCCGGGTCGGGCATCGTGTGCCCGGTGGCCGGGCCGCATGCCTTCGCCGACACGTGGGGCGCTCCGCGATCGGGGGGTCGCAGCCACGAGGGTGTCGACATGATGGCGTCGCGCGGCACACCGCTCGTCGCCGTGGAGTC
>JAWLEC010000281.1:0-2526 GCA_041686315.1 Ilumatobacteraceae bacterium | reverse complement strand
AGCTTCCTCCCCGACACCGTCGCCGAGGCGGTTCACGCCAAGTTCCACCCCTCGTGAACGCCGACGCCGCACGGTGTTGCATCCGGTGCCTGACACCGGATGCAACACTCGGTTGAGCGATCAGGTGAAGTGGGGGGCGACCTCGGTGTGGAACTGCTGGTAGCGCTCGAGGCGTTCGGCGGGGTCGTTGCCGAGGGTGAAGTCGGGCACGATGAACTCGTCGAACCCCAGATCGACGTACTGACCGATGATGTCGGTGAGCTCCTGCGTCGATCCGACGATCGAGCGGGGGCCCATGTCGCCGTCGCGGATCGACGTCGCGAACGACGGGTCGTCGCTGATGAACACGAGCGCCTGCGCCGACTTCCACACCGTCGACGGGTCGCGCTCCACGGCGGTGCACGCCTCGAGCAGCTTGTCGAGCGCGCCGCCCGCCATCTCCGGGCCGCCCCAGGTGTTCCACTCCTGGGCGTGGCGGGCGGTGATGCGCAGCATGCGCGGGCTGCCGGTGCCGACCAGGATCGGCAGCGGTGACTGCACCGGCTTGGGCTCGGACGGCGCGCGGGTGACGTCGTAGACGTCGCCGTGGAAGTCGGTGAACTCCTCGTTCAGCAGCGACACGATGATCTGGATCGCCTCCTCGAAGCGCGACACGCGCGCGCCGGGAGCCTCCAGCTCGATGCCGTAGGCGTGGTGTTCGTTGATCTGCCAGCCGGCACCGATGCCGAGCACCAGACGCCCCTGCGACAGGTGGTCGATCGTGGCGGCCCGGTTGGCGAGCACCGCCGGATGGTGCACCGACGTGGGCGCCACGAGCGACCCGATGCGGATCTGCTCGGTGACGGCGGCGACGGCCGGCAGCATCGCCCAGCACTCGTGGGTGTCGCCCACCTGTACCTCCTCGGTGCCGGTGTTGGGCATGTAGTGGTCGGCGAACCAGAAGCCGAACCAGCCGTCGGCGTCGGCGGCGCGGGCGAGGTCGAGTACCTCGGCGGTGCGGCGGGCGGGGTTGGGCCAGACGGAGAACTTCATGCGCTCGACCGTAGCCTTCGACCGGTGGACGATCTGTGGGAGGACCACGCCGGCTGGTGGATCGACGGATTCACCGACGGCGCCGACCCCGAGTACGTCGAGCAGATCCTGCCGCTCGCCGAGGCCGAACTCGCCGGGTACGGGCGGGTGCTCGACGTCGGCTGCGGTGACGGCCAGATCAGCCGGCTGCTCGCGGCAGGCGGCGCGTCGGTCGCCGGCGTGGACCCGACGTGGAACCAGGTGCGTGTCGCTGCCGAACGCGGCGGGGGACCGGCCTACGTGCGCGCCGGCGCGACGCCGCTGCCGTTCGCCGACCGGACCTTCGACGCCGCCGTCGCCTGCCTCGTGTTCGAGCACATCGACGACGTCGACGGAGCGATCGCCGAACTCGCCCGGGTGCTCCGACCCGGCGGGCGCTTCGCGTTCTTCCTCAACCATCCCTTGTTGCAGACACCCGGCAGCGGCTGGATCGACGACCACACCGTCGATCCGCCCGAGCAGTACTGGCGCATCGGCCCGTACCTCGTGGAACAGGACCTCGTGGAACAGGTGGAGCAGGGCGTGTTCATCCGCTTCGTCCACCGGCCCCTGTCGCGGTACGTCAATGCGCTCGCCGAGCACGGCCTGGTGCTCGAACGCATGGTCGAGCCGGCGCCGCCCGACGGCTTCCTCGCCCGTGCCGCCGAGTACGCGGCGGCTGCCGCGGTGCCCCGGTTGCTCTACCTCCGGCTGCGCCGCGTCGACGATCTGTAGGGTGGGCCCGTGGCCGACATCGTGCTGATCTCCGGGTTGTCCGGTGCCGGTCGATCCGGTGTGGCCGACGTGCTGGAGGACCTCGGCTGGTTCGTCGTCGACAACCTTCCCACCACGCTCATCGGCACGATCGTCGAACTGGCGGCGAAGCCGAACAGCGACATCGAACGCCTGGCGCTCGTCGCCGGTCGGCAGCACTCCGAGGTGCTCACCAAGGTGGGTGAGCTGCGGGCCGCCGGCCACGCGGTCACGGTGCTGTTCCTCGATGCGTCCACCCCCGAACTCGTGCGGCGCTACGACGCCACCCGCCGACGCCACCCGCTCGCCGAGGAGTCGGCGGGGCTGGTCGAGTCGATCGAACTCGAACGCCGGCTGCTCGAACCGGTGCGCGCCGCCGCCGATCTGGTGATCGACACCACCGACCTCAACGTGCACCAGCTGAAGGAACGCGTGGTGCGCGCCTTCGACAGCAAGCAGGACTCGCGGCTGCAGGTGGCGGTCGAGAGTTTCGGATTCAAGCACGGTCTGCCCCTCGACGCCGACATCGTGATGGACGTGAGGTTCCTCCCGAACCCCCACTGGGAGGACGATCTCCGGCCGCTCACCGGTCACGACCCCAAGGTGCGCGACCACGTACTCGAAACGGCCGTGGGGTCGGACTTCGTCGACCGCTTCGACGACCTGCTCAGCTCACTGCTGCCCCAGTACGAGGCCGAGGGTCGCAGCTATCTCACCGTGGCG
>JAWLEC010000280.1:0-2530 GCA_041686315.1 Ilumatobacteraceae bacterium | reverse complement strand
TCCGCGGCCGGTCCGTGGTCGGCCGTCGACGCCGGTTCGAGACCGGGAAGGCCGAGCTGGCCGGTCATGTCGCGCTCCCGGCGGAGCCCGGTTCGGTGGTGTTCGTCTCGGCGGTGTCCGGCTCCTGCGCGTCGTCGGGCGGCGACAGCCACCGGGCGAGGCGCGGATCGTGGCGTTTGCGCTCCCACTCGCCCCACCGTTCGCCGGTGCCGAGGTGGTCGGGGTCGCAGTACTCGCACTCCACGAACATGCGCCAGCCGGGCCGCTCGGGCCGGTTGGGGAACCATCCCGCCTCGATGCCGTCCACGGTGAGCGACACGTCGTCGACGACCCGGGCCCACACGTCGGCGGTGACCTCGTAGCCGGGGCGGTCGTAGTCACCCTTGGCCATCAGGCCGTACTCGGCGATCACCGGTGTGTCGGGACCGCCGAAGGCGGCCCGGGCAGCGGCTGCATAGGCGGGCAGCTGGAACAGCGACCGTTCCGCGGTGGGATCGTCGGCGCCGAGACCGGTGAACTTGCCCTTCGCGCCGGTCTTGTGGTCGGTGACCACGAGCTCACCGCCGGCCGTGCGATCCACACGATCGACCGACCCCTCGAGCTGCAGACGCCGCCCGTCGGGGAGTTCGATGTGGACGTCGAGCGGCGCGCCCGCCGTGCCGTCGGCAGCCGAGGTGCCCGGGTCGCGCCGCTGGCGACCGAAGGCGAACTCGGAGGCGAGCACCGTGGCACCGCGGGCGGCGACGTACTCGCTGTCACGGTCGAGCCACCCGAGCAGGTCGGTGCGCATGCGCGCCCGCTCGTCGGACCAGAACGCCGGGCGTCCGGTGCGGCCACGGCGTTCGGTGGTGACGCACACCTCGTCGAAGAACCGCCCGAGTGCGGCGCGGTGCTCGGACGACCATCCGGAGGGGCCGGGTGGCGGGAGGTCACCGTCGAGGACGGCACGGTGGAACCGGTCGAGTGCGTCGTGGTGGGCCGACCCCCGGTCGAGCGCCGTGATGCTGATCGCGGCTTCGGGCTCGTCGATCGGCGACACCTTGAGGAGGTGGCGCACGAAATAGGCGTGCGGGCAGCCGGACCACATCTCGAGCCGCGTGGGTGACACGGTGTGGTCGAGCCGTGGGACCTCGACGCCGGAGAGATCGCCGTCGAACACCGTGACGCTGTCGGAGCGTCGCGCTGCGCGCAACTGCAGGCCGCGTACGAGCACCGTGTCGTCGGCGGCACCGGGTGCGTCGGCCACCCGACCACCGCCGACGGTGTGGACGTACCGCGCCCGCAGACGGTGCTCGGACGGACTCACGGGGAACACCGTGGCGGCGAGACCGGCGTGGTGGGAGTCGACGACGTGCGGCGTGGGCGCCGGCCCGGCGCCGCTCTGCAGCCATCTCGAGGGACGGACCTCGGCCGTGGCCCGCAGGTCGCCCCGCGGCACGGTGACGGTGACCGCGCTGGAGGCGAGCAGGGCACGGAACACGTGTCGCAGGCGTGCCGTGCGGTCGTCGGCCGTGGGCAGGCCGGCGTGGGCGCGGTCGGCTTCGGAGAGCAGCGGGTCGCTCGTGGGGGTGGGCGGCAGGGTTCCCTCGGATGCGCCGAGCACGACCGCGACGTCGACGTCGAGACCCGCCGCACCGGCGAGCGGGCCCGCCGTGACACCGTCGCCCACCCGGCCGAGACGCGCCGGCGCCGCCTCGAGTTCGGCTTCGAGCGTGGTGCGGAAGCGGTGCCGGGTGACCGGCTCGCTCACGGGATCGAGGTGGCGGAGCCGGTCGAGTGCGCGCGTGAGCGCTTCCCACGCCCGGTACTCGGCGTCGGGCAGGTGGTCGAGTGTCCGGCGTCCGACCCACCGGTCGAGCTCGTCGGTGCACCACTGTGCCCAGTCCCACCACCGGCGCGTCCGACCCGGGTGCCCGAGCCGGTCGCGCAGCTCGTCGACGAACGCAGCGAGCCCGGTGGCGGACTCACCCCATCGCTCGTGGCCGTGCAAGCTCCCGAGGCGGACGTTCCAGTCGTCGTCGCGGGCCACGCCGGCGTATCGGCTGACCCGTTCCCACGACGCCGTGGGGAGGTATCGGCCGTCGTCGTCGCGGGCGGGTACGTCGGCGAGGAGATCGAACAGGGCCCGACGGCGCAGCCCGCGCCGGTCGACGTCGAGCAGGTCGAGTACGAAGCGGGGGGCGAGTCGTTCGGTGGTGGAGGTGCCGGGCCGGCCGTTCCAGGGGATCGCCGCCGCGGTGAGATGGTGCTCGACGAGTCGGGCGTACGGCCGGTGTGCGGGCCACAGCACGGCGATGCGTTCGAGCGGCACCCCGCGTCGTGCCGACTCGAGCACGTGGCGCACGGCGATGCGCACCTCGTCGTCGGCGTCGGTGGTGGAGACCACGGCGGCCGGTCGGCAGGCGGACGTGAGGGAGTGGGAGGCGCTGGCCGGGTCGCCGGCGGGACCGGCCGGCGGTTCGATCCCCAGCCGGGTGAGCATGCCGAACGTGAGCGCGTCGGAGTCGTCGTGGGTGACCGGGGCCACGAC
>JAWLEC010000107.1:0-10962 GCA_041686315.1 Ilumatobacteraceae bacterium | reverse complement strand
CGCTGGAGCGTGCCGACGTCGGCGGTCATGCCGATGTTGATCTCGGCGATGGAGAAGAAGGCCGACTCGTCGGTGTAGCGCATGTCGGCGGCAGTGACCATGTCGATGGCACCGCCGACGCAGGCGCCCTGGATCGCGCACAGCACCGGCACACGGGCCCGTTCCAGGGCGGTGAACGTGTCCTGCAGCTTGAGCGCCGTGCTGCGGAACCGCTCGTTGCGCCGGCTGCGGTGGCCCGACGTCGCCCCGGCGGGGCCGATGGTGTCGTCGTCGGCGAACACCTCGAGGTCCATGCCCGAGCAGAAGTGGCGGCCGACGGCCGACAGCACGATCGCCCGCACCGACCCCGACGCCGAGAGCCCGTCGACGATCTCGGGCAGCTCTCGCCAGAACGCCGGGATCATCGAGTTGCTCTTCTCCGGCCGGTTCATCCGGATGTGGGCGACCTTGTCGGTCACCTCCACGTCGAAACACTCGTATCCCATGGCGCTTTCCTCCTCGTCGTCTGCCCGCCAGGTTGTCACGGCAGCGCACTCGGTCCGCGATCAGGCGCCGGCACGGCGAGGCAGTGACACCACTCCCAGTTCGGTGAGCAGCTCCCGCGCACGGCGATGGTCCTCGGTCCGGTCACGCCCCGTCGCTCGAAGTACCTGTCCCCGCATGATGTGCGCAAGCGCCGCCTCGTACGAGGACCCGACGGCGGTGCTCAACGACAGACACCGGTCGGCGAGTTCCTCGGCCTCCTCGTACTCCCCTTCGATCAGGTGGGCCCACCCCTTCGCGCGCAACAACATCGCCTCGAGCAGCGCGTCGCCGAGATCGACGGCCGTCTGGAACAGCGGGTCGATCTCGACCGTCGCCCGCGGGCCGTTCCCGGCGAGCACTTCGCACTCCAATTGGTAGGCCTTGGTCTCGAGCACGAAGTGCGACGCTCCGATTCTCTCGAACCGTTCGACCGCATCCGCCAGCATCGCTCTGGCCGTGTCGTAGTCGCCGCGCCGGGCGTGCAGCCTCCCGAGGTAGCCGGTCGCAACAGCGACACCGACCTCGTAGCCGGCACGCCGCCAGGCCCTCAACGCCTCGTCGAAGAGCACCTCCGCTTCGTCGAGATGACCCTGGTCGGAGAGGATCTCGGCGATGTTGTTGGCGGCGGTCGCTGCGCCGATCACGTCGCCGGCCTCCTCTCGGGCGACGCGGCTGCGCTCGTAGTAGTCGAGTGCCTCTGCCCACCGACTCTCGTCGTGCGCCTCCACACCGAGGTTGTTGAGGACGTTCGCCTGTCCGACGAGATCGCCGAGTTCCTCGAACAGCCGAAGCGGCAGCTCCCGGTACTTCACCACTTCGGGTCGGCGCAGCACGCCGTAACCGATCATCAGGAGATACGACGCGTGAGCGAGCATCTTCGGGTCGTCGATCTCCCGAGCGAGCCGCTCGGCGCGATGTGCCCAGTCGACGGTGTCGAGCAGACGGCCCTGACGGAACTTCACACCGGCGTACGCCAGCGAGAGCCGACCTTCCTCCGCCTTCGCCGCCGTCGGATCCAACTCTGCCGTGCGGGAGAGCCCCCGGCCGTACCAGCGCAAGGCCTGCGTGTACTTGCCCTGGCGCTCGCGGATCACGCCCTCCTTGCGCATCAACCTGATCTGGGCCTCCGGAGCAGTGCACGTCCGTCGGGCCAGCGTGAGTGCCTCGTCGGCCCGCTCGAACTGGGCGTTGAGTTCGAGCGCGTCGGCCATGGACTCTGCGACCGGGAACACGGCAGCGGGTTCGGGACGGTGCTGGGGAGGGACGGCCAACGCGCGGCCGTAGAACTCGGCAGCTTCGGCGTGGGCGTACTTGCTCTGGGCACGGTCGCCGGCGATCACGGAGTACCGCCACGACTTCTGCCAGTCCTTCGCTTCGTGGAAGTGGAGCGAGAGAAGTTCGGACGAACTCTCCCAGTCCTCGCCGGCACGACGTTCGATCTCGTGACCCACGTCGGCATGGATCTGGCGGCGGCGTCGGAACGACAGCCCTTGGTAGGCCACCTCGCGATAGAGGCCCTGGTGGAACCGGTACGTCGCGGCCGATTCGCGCTCGAGGAAGCCGGAGAGCGCGTCCCATCTTTCGGCCTGACGCAGTTCGGGCATGCCGACCGCCTCGGCGAGCAGCGACGCGTCGATCTGCGAGCCGAGGACTGCGGCTTCGCGCAGCAGCAGTCGGTCGGCGGCACTGAGGGTGTCGATGCGAGCGGTGACGAGCGCTTCGATGGAGTCGGGGGTAGCCGTGTCCTCCCCGACACCGGCCCGCACGAGTTCGAGCAGGAACAGTGGGTTGGTGATGCCGCGCTCGACGATGGATGCGACGTCGTCCTCGTCGTACCTGTCGTCTCCTGCGATCGCCTCGCGCACGATCGACTCGACATCAGCGGTCATCAGGGGCTCGACGACCACGCTGAGCCGACCGTCCACCTCGTCGAGGAAGGTTGCGTGATCACTCGAGTGGACGCCCACGAGCAGCCATGGCCGACGCTGGATGCGGCGGGCGAAGACGGCGAAGATCTCCTCGGAAGCTTCATCCAGACGGTGGGCGTCGTCGACCACGATGGCGAGTGGCCCGGGAATGGCCGTGGTGAGCAGATCGACCACCGCATCGCGGAGTCGGGCGGCGCGGTTCGCAGGGTCGATGCGCTCGACCTCCGGCGACATGGCGACGTCGGCGCCGAACGCGATGGCGAGCAGCGGAGCCCACGGCAGCATGTCGGGGGCATGGGTGAGGATCCACGTGGTGAGGCGTCGGCCTGCGGTGGCCTGCGGGACGCTCGAGTCGATCCCTACCAGGTCTCTGAGCATGCGAGACACGGCGAAGTACGGCGTGCGCCGGGAGTAGAGGCCACCTTTGGCGTGCAACACGCGCACGTCCGGATGGGAGAAAAGGAGTTCGGAGACGAGGCGCGTCTTGCCGATCCCCGGCTCGCCGATGATCTCGGCGACTCGTCCGACACCCGATTCGGCGGTGGCGAGTTCCGCTGCGAGCGCTGCGAGCTCCTTCTCGCGCCCGACGAAGCCGACCTCCTGGCCGGCTGGCGCTTGGCCGGTGGGTTCGTGTTCACCCTGGTCGCCCAGCTGTTCGCCGACGAGAGACGCCTGGATCGGCTCGGTCTTGCCCTTCACCAGGAACGGTTCGAGCGCGGTGAGATCGAACCGGGTGGGGACCAGGTCGAGCACTGCGGAACTGGCGACGAGTTGGCCGGGACCCGACTTCTGCATGAGCCGGGCAGCGAGATTGACGGCATCACCCATCACGGTGAAGGTGCGACGGCGATCGGAACCGAGATCCCCCATGAACACCGGCCCGCGGTTGAGACCCGCCCGGATCGGCAACCCGACGTCGACCCCCAGCAACTCCCGGGCCGTGCGCACGGCGGCATCCTCGTCCTGACCGGTCGACCTCGGCGCCCCGGCGCAGAGGATGATCTTCCCCCCTCCGGCGTAGACGTCGCTCGCCAGCCAGAAGACGCCATGGCCGGAGGCAGCTTGCTCGGTGGCGGTGGCGAGTGCTTGAAGGCGCTCCTGGACGGCCTCCGGCCCCTTGGACTGCATGAGGTCGTCGACGCCGCCGAAGAACACGAATCCCACGGTGACGGTGCGGTGCTCGGCGACCCTTCCGGCAGCCGTCTGCTCGACGAGCCAGTCGGGCACGAACGGGTCGACTGGTCCCTCGGAGGCGGCGTGGCCGGCAGCCGTCTCGACGACGTCTGGAGATCGGTCGAGCACCCGGCCGTCCGCCGTCGTCTCGCCGAGAACGGATTCGTCGAGTCGTGCGGCGGCATCGCGGCTGAGGAGGATCTGTCCTCGTTCGGCGGCACCTTCACAGTCGACGGTGGCCGACATGCCGGGCCCGACGACGAGGAGTTCACGGTGACCGGCATCGACGAGGTGCAGGTCGAAGGTGCCCGCGTGAATGCCCTGCGAGATGCCGAGTTCGATCCGCTTGACGAGCGCCGTCGACCAGCGGCGCTCGATGAGTTCCCGCATCCCGATGCAGGCCGCAGCCGCTCGCGCCGTGGCGTTGTCGCCGTCGAACAGCACGAGCAGTGCGTCGCCGCCGAACTTGAGCACGTCACCGCCGTAGGCGTCGATGATCTCGATCATCCCGCCGAAGCACTGGTTGAGCAGGAGCGTGAGCTCTTCGGCTCCTTCGCGACCGTATGCGGCGAGGCGCTCGGAGAGCGCTGTGAAGCCCGAGATGTCTGCCGACACCAGCGCGCCATCGGCCCGCCGGTGCAACGGATCGTTCTCGGGCCAGCGCCGGACCAGGTCAGGCACGTAGGACCCGATCCCGGTCTGAGGCGCCAGCGCGGTCATGGCGCTTGTCTAGCCGCTCACCGGATGGTGAACGGTGCCGAGTTCGTGGCCAGCGCCTGTAGCTCTTCGATCGGTATGTCCCGGGTGGGGACGGGTTCCGTCGTGAAGAACAGGTCGTGTGGACCGGGCGCCAGTCCCGTGGTGTCCAGGTTGTAGATGTACGAACCCCCCTGGAATCGGAACTCGTAGCCGTCGTTGGCCTTGCCGGAGTCGGTCGGACCCGGGTCGAGCGTCCCGTCGACCGTGAGCGCCGTGAGCGTGATCTGCCTGGCCGACAGGTTGGTGCCGTCGGCGTCGCACAGCTGGAGCTTGATGGTGTAGTTCGATCCGGCGTTCTTGGCCTGGTCGGGGTCGTACAACAGGCACGTGCCGTAGGCCACGGTGATGTCGATGGGCTCGGTCGTGGTCTCGAGCCCGACGTTGTCGGTCGCCGTCACGGTCAGAGTTCGGATGCCGACGTCGGTCACGTCGAACGTCGCTTCGTAGGATCCGTCCAACTTCACGTCAGCGGGGATCTGCGTCGTTCCGTCGAAAAGTTCACACGAGGCGACGCCGGAGCCGACGTCGTCACAGGCGAACGAGACGCTGACCGTCTCGCCGATGGCGTAGAAGCCGTCGCCATCGGCGTCGGGTGACACCGAGAAATTGGTGACCGTCGGGGGCGCCTTGTCGATGCGGACCGTGGTGCTCTTTGGCACGGAGTCGTTGCCGACCTTGTCGGTG
Source organism: Ilumatobacteraceae bacterium (assembly GCA_041686315.1). Taxonomy (GTDB): domain Bacteria; phylum Actinomycetota; class Acidimicrobiia; order Acidimicrobiales; family Ilumatobacteraceae; genus Sva-07. The sequence continues at coordinate 5,893 of JAWLEC010000107.1, read as the reverse complement.
GCGAAGGCCGTGAGCAGGGCCTTTCTGACCGTCCCGTCGGCTGCCGTGACCGGCACGCTCGCGGTCGGCCCCGACGTGACGGTCGGCGTGGTACACCCATCGAGGCACGACGTGATCGACGCCACGCCGGACTCGGCGTCCGTAGCGTCGATCGTCACGGTGACGTCGGTGCCCGACCAGGCGTCGGCGTCGGGCGTGAACGTGAGTTCGGGTGCCGTCAGGTCGATGCGCACGAAGTTGCTGGCGGTGCCAGAGAGGTTGCCGACCAGATCAGTGGCTTCCGCCGTGATCTTCGTGACACCATCGGCCTCGACCGTGACGGTGACCGACGTGTCACCCGCCGGAGCCGTCTCACAGTCGCTGTCCACGCAGTACGACAGCGATGCGACGCCCGCCCCCGCGCCGTCGGCGGCAGTGATCGTCACGTCGACGGACTCCGACGACGTCCACGGCGCGTCCTCCGCGACCGGCTGATCGGGTGAGAAGGTGATCGTCGGCGCGTCGGGGTCGAGCACGAAGAATCGGTAGACCCGGTTCCCCTTGCTGTCCTCGGCGAACAGCACGTGCGGCCCGCGGTCGAGACCGATCTGTCCGCTCGCGAAGTCGTAGGCGCCGGAGGCTCCTTCCTCGAACACGACCGTGATGCCCGTCGCCGGGTTGTAGTCCTGCAGCGGGCCCGAGTCGATGGTGAACGTGGTGTCGGCTGCTCCTGGCACGATGACGAAGTTTGCGCCACTCGCATAGAAGCGGCCGTCGAACTCCTGCGTCTCCGGGCCGGCGTACTCGATGCCGACCAGGCCGTCGGAGTCATCGGCGTCGACGGTGAAGAAGTTCTCGATCTTGTTGCTGGTGATACCGACGTTGCCGGCGGCGTCGACGCTCTGAACGAAGAACTCGACCTGCTCGGTGCTGTCTCCCACCAGCGGGGCGCTGCCGAACCAGCTGCGCACTCCGCCGGCAGCCGGCGGGGCCGCGAGCTCGACCGGCGTCCACGTGTTCGAACCGAACTCGCGGAAGAGCACGACCACCCGTTCGGCGGTGCCGTCGGTGGCGACGTCGAACTGAACGCCTTGGCCGTTCGCCCCGACGTCGTCGACACGCTGGCCCGTGACATCGAGGAAGCGAGGAGCGTCGTCGTCGGTCGTCGACCCGCGCGGCAGGAGCTCACCGGAGATCTGCCTGAACAGGCGCTGGCCCGACTCGTACTGGCCGGCGGCCACCAGCAGGCGCTGGCCGTCACCCACGTCGGTGACGCGTTGCAGGGTCGCCGGGAAGGCGCCGTCGTCGACGACGATCCGCGTCTCCTCGGCGCTGTCGTCGACGAGGGGACGGGACACGAACGGCACGTAGGACTGGGGGTCGAGATCCTCGCTGGTGAGCCCCGTGATCAGGAAGCCCTGATACGTACCGTCCACCGAGATCGGTACGTCGACCAGTGGTTGGACCGGCCGGTACTGGGCCACGATGGTGTTCCCGTCGACCTGATAGTACGTGCTGTCGTCCGTGCCGTCGCCGTTCTCGTCGACGCCGACGGGGTCGAGTGCGCTCCCGGTGAGGTCGATGTCGACCCGGGTGGTGCCGTCGGGCGTGGTGAACGACGCCGGGCCGGACTGGAGGTCGGACGTGCCGAGCGTCTCGGCGCCGACAACCTCGGCGAAGGTGCTGGTGGTCGTCTCGGTGGCCGGCTCCAGGATGTCACCGACGGTGTACATCGGCAGGCCGTAGTAGGTCCACGACTGGAGGATCTTCTCGTCGTACGGCGTGAGCACGAGGGTGCCGGCGAGATACTGCTGCTTGGCGTCGCGTACGGCCTCACCCAGCGACGACCCATCGGTCGACGGCTCGGCGAGCAGTGCGCCGAGGTTGGACGCGAAGAGCTGCGCGAGCCGCTCCGAGTACGCGACGATCTTCGTGTCGCCGTAGCCGTAGGTGGTGTGACCGACGAACTGGTTCGATCCTTGAGCATTGAGCTGCGCCCAGTCGAGCGCAGGGTTCTGGAGCTGTACGTCGGAGACGCTGAAGCCGGCGTGGCAGCCGGCGGTGAACACCAGCGATGCCGTCCCAGCACCGACGGCGTCGAGATCGGTGGTCGTGACGAGCTGCTCCGCGGTGAAGTAGCCCGCGGCGTCCGGGGCAGCCGGCAGGAGCGACTCGAAGTCGTAGTGCGCGTTGGGCGACACGACCGAGAGATCGGTACCGGTGAAGAGGTCGAGGAAGTCCTGGCGATCCCACAAGGGGTCGTCGCGCAGTTCCGCGACGTCGAAGCCCGCTGCGACGAGCTCGTCGATCACGGCTTGGCCGCCGTCGTCGAGGAAGTCGTACGACGTCACCGCCGCCGACGCGTCGAACGTCGACGGATCGAGCAGGCCCTCGTAGGTGGCGAAGTTGTCGAGCTGGGCGACGATCTCGCCGCCGGTCTCGACGAGTCGGCCGATGCTGCGATCGGGCAGGTACAGCTCGTGGTCGCCCTCGAGGATGGAGATCCCGGCGTCGGTGGCGTAGGGGTCATCGCTGAGCAGATAGCCGCTGCCGAGAGCAGCGACGGCCTCGTTGCTCTCGTTGGTGTCGGTGAGCACCTCACGGGCGAAGGTGGATTCGTTGGAATACTCGGTGAGGTCGGGAACGGCGGCCATCGGGATGACACCGTCGCCACCGACGATCACGATGTGCTCAATGGCGTTGCCAGACGCTGCGATCGCCTCATCGATGGCCACGCCGATGGCGCTCACGACGCCGTTGCGGGCTTCGGGGTCGCAGCGGTTTGCGTTCCAGGTGTCCCATTCGGCGAGGTTGTCGACCTGCAGGATGCCCGCCGAGACGCCGTTGATGCCGTCGGTTCGGACGATCGAATCGAGCACGCCGAGGGCGGAGTCGGGCGACTCGAACTCCAGGCGTGACAAGTTGGTGACGTAGAGCGTGTCGGTGGAGCCGTCGACTGCGAGACTGTCAACGACCTCGTTGTCCACAGGGCCCGTGGCACCGGGATAGGGCAGCGACGCGGCACATTCCGGGATCGCCGTGCGACGGTCGAGGCGGACGCGCAGGCCGTAGGGATCGGGGCTCAGGTCGTCGAAGTAGGCCGACACGGCGATCACGTAGGTCGTGTCCTCCACGAGCGCCGGGATCGTGACCTCCTCGTCGTTGTTGGCGCGCCGGCTGGAGATGTCGCGGAGCGCGTACAGGCCGTCCAGCGTGAGATCCGGGGTGGCGTCGGCGAGCTCGTTGATGTCGACGGCGATGTCGTCGACGACATCGGTCGGCAGCACGTCGTCGTCGGGGTTCAGGTCGAAGCTGGCTTCGACGAGCGTCGACAGCTCGTCGGTCGGTGTGCCCCGCAGCGACTCGGGCCGGGGACCGTAGACCGACAGGTCGTAGTCGACCGGCTCCGGGATGTTCGACAGCAGGATGCGAGCGGACGCGCCCGTAGTGCCAGCCGGGGCCGTGAACGAGTACAGGTCGATGTCGTCGACCGTGGCGATGTGGCCAAGCTGCAACTGCCCGTCGACCAACGTGGGCGCACGGCCGGGTCCACCGGCGGCGGCTTCCACCACCTCGACCCCGACGGGACCGGCCGTCGCGAGCGGTGGCGCGCCGTTCGGGCCGACGGCCAACGCCGTCACCGTGGTCGGGAACTGCTCGGGCGGACCGACCGTGAGGCCGGCGCGCACGGGCACACGCAGGGTGTGAGTGCCCGACGGGACGCCGGCGAGATCGTAGGTCGGTTGACCGAGCTCCAGCGGCGTCCGGGGAGCGACCTCGGCGCAGCCGCCCGACGAGCACAGTTCGGCGGCGACGGCGTTGGTGCCCGCCGCGACGGCAAATCCGTCGGGCAGGAACAGGTCGACCGTGATGTCGGCGGGACCCTCGCGGACGGTGATCTCGGCGACGTAGTCGAACGTGGGCTGCGGCGGTTCGGCGACGTTCTGCAGCAGCGCTCCGTCGAGCTCGATCACTTCCCAGGGCACGTCCTCCGGGGCGACGAACGCAAAGAGGATGTCGAACAGCGTGAGCCCGTCGAGCAGGCTGACACCGTCGATCTCCACCGACAAGAGGTCGAGTAGCTGACCCACCGTGGCATCGTCACGGAGAAGACAGTTGGTCGGATCCTGGAACCCACTGTCGAGCACATCCGGCGGCAGGCAACCGGCGACCGCATCGCCGAGCGTCAGTGTGTTCGACGGATCGGTGCTGCACGGATCGCCGGGAGCCGAACAGTCGATGATCGTCGACAGTGTCACGCCGTCGATGGAGCGCAACCCGATGCTGCGCAGTCCGATGCTGCGCAAACCCGTGTTCTCGAGGAAGATCGAACGCAGGCCGATGGAACGCAGCCCGATGCTGCGCAACCCGGTACTGGCCAGACCTTCGAGCGGCACCTCCAGCACCTGCTCCTGTTCGATGTCGCCACCGGCGAGCTGCGCCTCCCAGAGTTCAGCCTCGGCCAGGTCGGTGACGAACTCGGGTGTGCAGGTGTCAGCATCGAACAGCAACTGGCACCACTCGTCGGCGTAGTCACCGTCGTCCTGCAACGGCGGCACCGGAATCGAGCGGAGACCGACACCGGCGAGCAGGATCGAACGCAGACCGATCGAACGCAAGCCCGTGCTGGAGATGTCGACGCTCTCGAGCGTGAGGTCGTCGGGGAGCACGCTCGAGTCGGTGTCGAGCTCGTACTGGACGAGGTCCTCGAGCGTGATCGACTGCAACGGAATGCCCGCGAAATCCGTGCCTGCGAAGAGCGCCTCCCAGCCACCGTCCTGCAGCAGCGGGATGTCGGAGACCGGGATCGAACGCAGACCGATCGAACGCAGACCGATCGAACGCAGCCCGATGGAACGCAATCCGATCGAACGCAGGCCGATGGAACGCAGGCCGTTGGCCTTGACTTCGATCGACCGCAGACCGGCGTCCTCCACGTCGATCGAGCGCAGCCCGATGTCCTCCAGGGTGATGCTGCGCAGACCGATCGAACGCAGACCGATCGAACGCAGTCCGGTGTTGTCGACCGTGCCGTCGTCGTTCGTCGGCGTGCGGGTGGCGAGCTCGAAGGCGATCTGGCTCGTCGGTACCGAGACCACACCCACCTCGACGGTGTCGTCCGGCAGTGCGACGTTGTCGTCCGTGTAGGGAGCGGACCGGTAGTTCCTCGTGTCGACGTCCAGGGCGAGATCGATGCTGAGCGTCGCTCGCTCGTACGCACCGAGATCGCACGGCGTCAGCAACCCGTCGGCGTCGGTGGATGGGCGGTCGGATCCTCGCTGGTCGGTGCCGACGACGGCGCCGGGAGTGCCGTCGATCAGCACGGAGACGCACTCGGTGAGGCCGTCGATGTCGACACCGGGGCTGCCCTCGAGCTGCTCGATGGTCTGAGTGGGGCCGCCGTTGTCGGCGAGTGGTTCGATGGCCAGCGGGCCGACCGTCGCACGGGTGAGGGTGTCGGGCCCGGGATTGCAGCCCTGGTCGTTGCCGACATAGTTCACGCCGACGAGGTCGGGAGTGCCCGAGCAGTCGGACCCGTCGGAGGTCTGCTGGTTCGCCTGCGTGAGGATCGACCCGGTGATCACCAGCGTTCCGCCGTTGCGGTCGACACCGCCGCCCTTGCTGTTGTTCGACGTGTTGTCGAGCAACGTCGAGTACGACACCGTCGCAGAACCCGCAACCGACATCGCACCACCGCTCTGCGCGTTGTTGTCGACGAACGTGCTGTTCACGACGTCGACGGAGCCGACCACGCGCAGGCCGCCGCCCTTACCGGGTGTGACGTTGCCGACGAATGTCGAGCGCTCGATCGTGCCGGTCGCGTTCCGTTCGACGAAGACGCCGGCGCCCTCGCCCGCCGTGTTGGCGACGATGGTGCTGTCGGTCAGCCGGAAACCTGTGGTGTTCCGGGCGA
>JAWLEC010000008.1:0-43246 GCA_041686315.1 Ilumatobacteraceae bacterium | reverse complement strand
CTTCGCCGACACGTGGGGCGCTCCGCGATCGGGGGGTCGCAGCCACGAGGGTGTCGACATGATGGCGTCGCGCGGCACACCGCTCGTCGCCGTGGAGTCCGGCTATGCGCAGTTCAAGACCACTCGGCTCGGGGGTAACTCGGTGTGGGTGAACGGAGCCAGCGGAACCCGCTACTTCTACGCTCACCTCAGCGCCTGGGAGGGTTCGAGCCGTAACGTGTCGCGTGGCGAGGTGATCGGCTACGTCGGTGCCACCGGCAACACGTCGGCCAACCATCTCCACTTCGAGGTGCACCCCGGCGGTGGACGAGCCGTGAACCCGTACCCCTACGTCCGCGCCGTCTGCTGACCCTCTCCCCAACCACCGCCACCACGTTTGCGTGACCGAAATGTCGGGACGCCCCCACGAAAACGTCACCCAAACGATCTCCATCACTGCACCGAACCCGTTTGCGTGACGGAGGTGTCGGGACGCCCCGACGAAAACGTCACGCAAACGATGAAGGTGTGGTCGGTCAGGTGGGACGGGGGGTGCCGTCGGCGGCGGGGTGGCGGGCGAGAGGGACGTCACCGGTGCCGATGAACCGGCTCGTGTAGGTGGCGATGTTGCCGATGTAGTTCGCCCGCTCGTACGCCGTCGGGTCGGCCGTGGCATCGGAAGCGACCGCACCACGCATCTGCCCGACGGAGTCGTATTCGTGTTCCTCCATCCAGTCCACCAGCTGCTGCTCGATCGTGCGCACGTGATGGGGCCCGTTGCGCAGCACCGACGACGTCGTCATCGTCACGTCGGCTCCGGCGAGGATCAACTTGGCCGCGTCGAAGCCCGTGTGGACTCCGGTCGACGCCGCCATCGAGATCGTCAGGTACTCCCGCAGGATGCCCACCCAGCGCAGCGGCAACCGCAGCTCCTCGGGCGAGCTGAGGGCGATGCGCGGGGCCACCTCCAGCGTCTCGAGGTCGAGGTCCGGCGAGTAGAAGCGGTTGAACATCACCACGCCGGCGGCCCCGGCCTGCTGGATGCCGAGCACGAACGCCGACAGTGACGAGTAGTAGGGCGAGATCTTCACGGCCACCGGCACCGACACCTCCTCGGCCACCAACGCCACCAGCTCGAGGTGCTCGGCCTCGAGGGTGGCACCGTCGATCGACGGGTCGGCCGCCACGGTGTAGAGGTTCAGTTCCACCGCATCGGCGCCTGCCTCCTCCAGCAGCCGGGCGTACTTCACCCACCCGCCGATGTTGGTGCCGTTGAGGCTGGCGATCACGGGCACGTCGACGCGTCGCTTGGCGGCCTCCACCAGATCGAGGTAGGCGTCGACACCGGAGTTGTAGTTGTCGATCTCCGGCAGGAACGACAGCGCTTCGCCGAAACTCTCGGCGTGCACGGTGAAGAGCCGGTCGATCTCGGTGGTCTCGTGCTCGATCTGTTCCTCGAACAGCGACGGCAGCACCACGGCGGCCACCCCCGCCTGCTCGAGTTCGGCCAACCGGTCGAGGTCGCCCGTGTACGGCCCGGCCGACGCCACGATCGGCGATCGCAACCGCAACCCCAGGTACTCCGAGTGCAGATCAGTCATCGTTCGCCACCTCCACGGGCGTCCCGTCGGCATCCGTGCCGGCGGCGGTCGTTGCATCGTTCGTCGTGTCGTCGGTCAGGTCCTCGGCGTCGATCACCTGCGGCACCTGGCGCTCCAACCCGGCGAGCTGCTCGTAGTAACGCCAGCGTTCGGTGATGTCGGCCTGGGCGAGATCGAGCAGCATCGCCGACCGTTCGGGGTCGGACCTCGCCAACATGGCGTACCGCGCCTCGTTCAGCGCGAAGTCACGCAGCGAGATCGATGGCGCCGCCGAATCGAGCTGGAACGGGTGCTCGTGTTCCTCCACCGTCGGCCGGTAGCGGTACAACGGCCAGTACCCCGACCGCACGGCGTCTTTCATGTGTCCCATCGAGGTCTGCATGTCGATGCCGTGGGCGATGCAGGTGGAGTAGGCGATGATCAGCGACGGGCCGTCCCACGCATCGGCCTCCTGGAGGGCCTTCACCGTCTGGACGTCGCTACCGCCGATCGCCACCTGCGCCACGTAGACGTTGCCGTACCGGCGAGCCACGGCACCGAGGTCCTTCTTGCCGGTGGGCTTGCCGGCCATCGCGAACTTGGCGACCGCGCCGAGCGGCGTGGCCTTGGATGCCTGCCCGCCGGTGTTGGAGTACACCTCGGTGTCGAGCACCAGCAGGTTCACGTTGCGACCGCTACCGAGCACGTGGTCGACACCGCCGAAGCCGATGTCGTACGCCCAGCCGTCGCCCCCGACGATCCACGTGCTCGAACGGACGAGTTCGTCGGCGATCGACGACAGCCGGCGAGCTCGTGCGGCGAGTTCGGCGTCGTCCGCTTCGACGAGATCCGCCAACCGCTCACGCAACACCCCCACCCGGGCCCGCTGCTCCACGACGCCCGCCTCGGTGGGATTGGTGTGCGACACCAGCGCCGACGCGAGGTCGCCCCCGATGGAGTCGGCCAGTTCGTCGACCAGCCGGGCGGCTTCGCGCTGGTGGTGCTCCACGCCGAGACGCATCCCGAGTCCGAACTCGGCATTGTCCTCGAACAGCGAGTTCGACCAGGCGGGGCCCAGTCCCTGCCCGTCGGTGGCCCACGGCGTGGTGGGCAGGTTGCCGCCGTAGATCGACGAGCAGCCCGTGGCGTTGGCCACCACCAGCCGGTCACCGAACAGCTGCGTCAGCAACTTGAGGTACGGGGTCTCCCCGCACCCCGAGCAGGCGCCCGAGAACTCGAACAGTGGCTGCAGCAGCTGGCTGTTCTTCACGGAGTCGTGGCTGATCGACGTGCGGTCGAGCTCGGGGATCGACGTGAAGAAGTCCCACCGCTCGCGCTCCACCTCACGGTGTTCGGCCGCTGGGCGCATGTTGATCGCCTTGCGCTTCACCTCGGTCTTGTCCTTGGCCGGGCACACCTCCACGCAGATCCCGCAGCCGGTGCAGTCGTCGGGCGCCACCTGGATCGTCATCTGGTGCCCGTCGAGCTCGCGCGAGCGGAAGTTCTTGGTGAGGAATCCGTCGGGGGCGACGTCGAGCGCCGACGGCTCGTAGGCCTTCATGCGGATCGTGGCGTGGGGGCACACCACCGCGCACTTGCCGCAGTCGATGCAGATGTCGGGTTCCCACACCGGGATCTCGAGGGCCAGCTTGCGCTTCTCGTACTGGGTGGTGCTGGTGGGGAAGGTTCCGTCGATCGGCATCGCCGACACGGGAAGGAGGTCGCCTTCGCCCGCGATCAGCCTCATCGTCACCCGCTCCACGAAGTCCGTCTCGGCGTTCTGACGTGCCGACTCGAGGATCTCGAGCGTCTCGTCGACCCCGGCGGCCTCGCCCGCTTCGGCGTCGCCGGTCGATGGCACCGCCACCTCGGCGAGGTCGGTCAGGGCACGGTCGACCGCTGCCTCGTTGCGCTCCACCACCAGACGGCCGCGGCGCCCGTAGGCCTTGGTGATCGACTCCTTGATCGCCTCCACCGCCCGCCCGGTTTCCATCACGTCGGTCAGCTCGAAGAAGCACGGCTGCATCACGGTGTTGATCCGTCCCGACATCCCGAGATCGGCAGCGATCCGGGTGGCGTCGATCGTGAACATCCGCAGCTCGCGCTCCACCACACGGCGCTGCACCTGCTCGGGCAGGTGGTCCCACACCTCGTCGGCGGGATACGGGGCGTTCAGCAGGAACGTGCCGCCACGCTTGACGTCGGCCAGTACGTCGAACCTGTCGAGGAGCCCGAACTGGTGGCAGGCGACGAGGTCGGCCTCCTGCACGAGATAGGTGGAACGGATCGGTTCGGGGCCGAAGCGGAGGTGCGACACGGTCATCGAACCCGACTTCTTCGAGTCGTACACGAAGTAGCCCTGGGCGTGCAGGCCGGGTTCGTCGCCGATGATCTTCACCGACGCCTTGTTCGCGCCCACGGTGCCGTCGCTGCCGAGCGCGTAGAACACCGCCGACCGGCCGGCGGCATCGGCCGCCCCCGAACCCGCCAGCCACGAGGCGTCGTCGGTGAGGCTGAGGTCGGTCACGTCGTCGACGATGCCCACCGTGAACCGACGCTTGGGTTCCTCGGCGGCAGCCTCGTCGAGGACGGCCTTCGCCATCGACGGCGTGAACTCCTTCGACCCGAGCCCGTAGCGCCCCCCGATCACCCGGATGCGTTCTCCGTCCACCGTGCGGCCGGCCTCGGCCACCGTGGTGAGCACGTCCTGGAACAGCGGTTCACCGGCCGCGCCGGGCTCCTTGGTGCGGTCGAGCACGGCGATCGACCGCACGGTGGTCGGCAGCGCCTCCAGCAACGCATGGATGGGGAAGGGGCGGAACAGGCGCACGGTGAGCAGGCCCACCTTCTCGCCCTCGGCAACGAGGCGGTCGACGGCCTCGGAGGCGGCGCCGGCACCCGAACCCATCATCACGATGACCCGTTCGGCGTCGGGGGCACCCGTGTAGTCGACGAGGTCGTAGCGGCGGCCGGTCCTGGTGGCGAGCACGGCGAAGGCATCGGCGACGACATCCGGGACGGCGTCGTGGAAGGGATTGGACGCCTCACGCGCCTGGAAGAACACGTCGGGGTTCTGCGCCGTTCCGCGCACCACCGGCGCCGTGGGTCGGAGCCGGCGTTCCTTGTGGGCCGCGACGTCCTCGGCGCGGATCAGTCCGTCGAGGTCGTCGTCGCCGAGGAGATCGACGGTGTTGATCTCGTGCGACGTCCGGAACCCGTCGAAGAAGTGGAGGAAGGGCACCCGTGTCCGCAGGGTCGCAGCGTGGGAGACGAGGGCGAAGTCGTGGGCCTCCTGCACCGAACTGGCGCACAGCATGGCGAAGCCGGTGCTTCGTGCCGCCATCACGTCGCTGTGGTCACCGAAGATCGACAGTGCATGCGTGGCGAGGGAACGGGCCGCGACGTGGATGACCGCAGGCGTCAGCTCGCCGGCGATCTTGAACATGTTGGGCAGCATCAGCAGCAGTCCCTGCGATGCCGTGAACGTGGTGGCGAGGGCGCCGGTCTGCAGGGCGCCGTGCAGGGTTCCGGCTGCGCCCCCCTCGGACTGCAGCTCCACCACCTCCGGCACGGCGCCCCACAGGTTCTCTCGCCCGGCCACCGACCAGGCGTCGGCCAGCTCGCCCATCGGCGACGCGGGCGTGATCGGATAGATCGCCACCACCTCCGACAGGGAATAGGCCACCAGGGCGGCGGCCTCGTTCCCGTCGATGCACACGGATCGGGCGGTGTCGGCGCTCATGCCCACCATCCTGCACCGCGCAAGGATCCCGCGACGACGGCACAACGTCCCGATTCGCGTCGGCCCGTTCGGGGCCGTCGCCGTCAGGCGTCGTGATCGTCGTCGTCCAACGAGACGGTGCGGTGCTGGTCGACGTAGTCCGCCGGGTTCACGTCGTCGGGGACGTGCTCGACCACCTCGCTCTCCTCCTCCTCGATCAATCCCTCGTCGACCGGGCGTTCGGCGTCAGCGTCGGCATGGGTGGGGAACTCGTCGTCTCGCTGCGTGGCCATGCCCCATTCTGTGGCCGACGGCACCCCGCCGTCCAGGGACCTCCGCCCCGACACGGCCGTCGGTGTCGACGTCCGACTGCTGCGGACGCCACGGACCGACCCGATCAGTCCTCCACCTCGACCGGGTCGGTGACGTTGCCCGGCTCGCCACCGGGGTCGTCGTCGAAACCCATGTTGTCCTGCTCGTCGGTCTCGGTGCCGACGCCCCCGGGCACGTCGGGGTCGAACGGTACGCCCGGCTCATCGCCCAGGGTGTCGACGACGGTGTCCGCCGGGTCGTCGACGGAATCGTCGTCGTCGCAGGCAGTCGCCGTCAGGGCGACGACCAACGCGACGGACGCGACGGACGCGACGGCGATCTTGCGGCTCATGTCGTGCGGGATACCCGCGATCGCCTCCAGCGAAACGGTGAGGGCCTGCCTCCCAGGGCGAGGAGATGGCGGCGGAGATGAACGTGCCCCCGCCCGGGACGGGTGGACGGGACGGGCGGGGGCACGAAATTGAGCTGCGCGACGTTCGGATCGGGAAACGTCGCGCAGCCCGGATCTTGCGGAGGCGTCAAACTTCGTCGTCGGTCACGGCGTCGGGTCCGATCTCCTCCTCGACGTCCTGTTCGCGTCGTTTCATGCCGACCGGTGTTCCCCCCTCGGCCCCGGGCCCAAACCACAGCTGGCGGAATTGGACGAAATCCTTCGTGGTGATCCATCACCCGGCCACGTCCCTGCGGGTCACACCGCTGCCAGTGAACGCAGGAACGACGAGGCCCAGTCGTGCACGGTCCACCGCCGGACGGCGGCAGCTCGGCGCGCCGCCATCTCCCAGCGCCGATCGACGTCGAGGTGCATCGCCTCGCCGATGCCGTCGGCGATCGACTCCGGCGAGGACCCGTCGACCAGGACCGAGTGATCACCGAGTTCCCAGGCGGCGCCGGCCTGTTCGGAGAGCACGAGCACGCCACCGTGGCGTTCGTTGTAGACCGAGAATTCCTTGGCGACGAGATTCATGCCGTCGCGCCTCGGTGTCACGAGAGCGATGTCGGCCTCCGAGAGCAGGGCGGCGACGGTGCGCCGGTCGACGCCCTCGGAGATCAGCCGCAGCGGTGGACTGCCGTCGGCACGCGACCACCGTGAGGCGACTTCGTGCGCCAACCGTTCGACCTCGACGCCGTAGTCGGCGTAACCGGGAACGCCGCGCCGGGTCGGCTGGGCGACCTGCACGATGTCGACGTGGTCGGGTTCGAGCCGGCCCTGCCGGAAGGCGAGGTCGATCGCGTGGAGCCGTTCGGCCACGCCTTTGGTGTAATCGAGGCGATCGATGCCGACGATCAGACGCCGTCCGTCGAGCCGGTCGCGGAGACGTTGGGTGACGGCCGCCGTCGCGGGTTCGTGCAGCACGCTCAGCACGGCGTCGGCGTCGATCGACACCGGCGAGGTGATCACGTCGGGCCGAGCGAGCACGCGGGTGCTCGCCGTGCTGACGCCGTCCTCGGGAAGCAGGTCGAGCAGGGTCCGACGGTCGCGCTCGGTCTGCACGCCGATCACCGCGGCGGCGGAGATCGCATCAGTGATCGCATCGCGGGCCGGAAGCCGACCGACTGCCTCGTCGATCGGCGTGTGCAGCGACAACCCGACGACGAGGTCGGGTCGTCGCGCGGCGAGGATCGCGGGCACCAGGAGGAGTTGGTAGTCGTGGACCCAGATCGACGCGGACCGGGCCGCCTTGGCGACGATCTCGTCCGCGAATGCCCGGTTGTAGTCGACGTAGCCGTCCCACCAGCTGTCGCGCCAGCGGATCCGATCGCTCAGGCCGTGCAACGCCGGCCAGAGCGCCGAGTTGGACATGCCCGTGACGGCTGCGTCGGTGATCCAGGACTCGACCTCCACACCGACGAGCGGGCCGTGGCCCCATGCCGGACGGCGGTCGCCACCCGGCAGCGATGCAGCGCCGAACCAGCGCAACGGCTGGCGGCGCACCACGGCATCGAGCGCGGTCACCAGGCCGCCCGGCGCCCGTTGCCAACCGACGCCGTCGGTCCAGACCACCGGCAAGCGATTGGCGACGACGTTCAGTTCGGCGATCGCCCGAGAAGCCCGGTGGACGTCGCCGCGGCCGTTCCGGCGTCCCTCGGGACGGTCCTCGCGCCGGCCCGTCACCGAGGCCTCCCGCCGGCGCCCCGACGATCTCGCGACCGGATCCTCTGTTGCACTCGTCGACATGGCACCGGGATGGCTACCCGACGCAGCGGTGGCTCAATCGCGAGGGCTGGAACCGGTGCCCGGTGCGACCACTGCCGCTGATCGCAGTGCGGTCGCGGTTCAGTCGTGGAGCATGTCGAGCAGCTCGCCGATCGTGTGCTGCCCTTCGAGCGGATGCCGCAACGGTGTGCGGTCGATGATCTCGTAGTGGTTCCGGCGTCCGACCTTCTCGCGCTCGAGGTACCCGGCGTGCTCGAGATCGTCGAGGATCCGCTGCACCGCGCCGGGGGTGATCCCCACGACGTATCCGAGGTCGCGTTGGCGCAGATCGGGATCACGACTGAGCGCCACCATCACGTGCGCATGGTTCGTGAGGAAGGTCCAAGACGGCAGGTCCGGCTTCGGTTCGATCAGCGTCACCTGGACATCATAGGTATTGCGAGATGCATGTTGCCCTGTGTCGATTCGCCGCGACCGGTCGCCGGTCAGGGGCGGACGCCGCCGCCGGGCTCATCGTTCGGGCCCCCGGTCGGCGCCGTCTGCCTCGTGGTGCCGGCGGAGTTCCTCCTCGGCCGCGACGAGCGCATCACTGCCGAGGTGCTCGCTGTCGGTGGTCCGATGCGTGGCCCGGAACAACAGGTGCGTACTCGCCGGCAGGGTGAGCAGCAGCGCCACAGCGGCGATCGCCAGCTCGGCGGCGCCGGCGAGGCCGAGCTCGATGCCCGCCCCGATCGCCACGAGCAGGAACGCCACCGGGCTCGCCTTGCCTGCGGCGTGGAACCGCGCGTACGCCGTCTTGAACGTGAGCAGGCCGATGCCGGCGAGCAACGCCACCACCGCACCGGCGAGCACGAAGACTGCCGACACCGGGTTCACGGGCGCATCTCCGAATCCGGTCGTCCGGCGGTCTCGATGAACCGGCTGAGTGCGACCGTGGCCGTGAACGCAACGATGGCGATCACCACCAGGATGCCGACGTAGAGCGTGTCGCCCGACTCGGCGGCGCGGGTGCCGATCGCTCCCATCAACGCCACGAGTGCGGCGTCGAGGGAGATGACCCTGTCGGCGAGCGCGGGGCCGCGAACGAGCCGGATCCCGGCGAGAATTCCGGCGAGCAGGAAGATGCCCACGGCGATGTCGGCGATCACGACGCTCCCTCCCCGGCGGGGATGCACTCGGACACCGGCAGTGCCCGGCACCCCAGCGCAGCGAGTCGCTTGACATGGGCGACGATCTCCTCGGCATCCTCTGCATGCAGGACGTGGAGGTACAGGCGGCCGGTGTCGGGGTCGGTGTCGACCACCGCCGTCCCCGGCGTGACGGTGATCGCGACGACGAGCAGCAAGAGGTGTGATCGGGCGTCGGTCTCGGTGTCGACAGCGAGGATCGCCTCGTCGGTGTAGTCGGTGGGGGTGAGGATCTCCCAGGCCACCTTGAAGGTCGAGCGCACGAGGTCGACCGCGACGAGCCACACGAAGTGCAGCAGCGGCACCGGACGCAGGTGGCCGGCCCCGGGCTGTCCACCGGCCACCACGACGGCGCCGATCGCCAACGTCAGACCCGACGCCACGTTGGCGACCGATACCGAGCCCCACAACGCACACCAGGCGGCCACGAGAGCGGCGATCGTCAGCAGCCGACGGGCCGTCGCGAGCGAACGGAGCCGGGCGGTCATCCCCGCACCGCCGTGATGTACGGAGCGCGGTCGAGCAGGTCGGTGGCGATCCGCTCGCTGACGTTCCACAACGGTCCGGCCACGATGGCCACGGCGATCGTGCCGGCGACGGCGATGCCCGCCGCCGACTGCATGATCGTGACCGACCGGCGACTGGACGCCGGCACGGCCGGCGCCGTGATCTCGCCCCAGAAGGCGCCCAGCCAGATCTTCGTCATCGACAACAGCGTCAGGATGCTGCCCACCAGCGACACCGTGACGATCACCCAGGCACCCGATGCCATTCCTGCGTCCACCAGTGCGAGCTTGGCCACGAACCCGGAGAACGGGGGCAGGCCGGCCAGGCTCAGCGCCGGCAGGGCGAACAGCACGGCGATCACGGGCCGGCTCGTTGCGAGCCCACCGATCCGCGAGAGCGTGGACGTGCCCTGGTCGTCCTCGATCAGACCCCCCGCCAGGAACATCACGGTCTTCACCGGGATCTGGTGGACCAGGAACAGCACCGCTCCTGCCACGCCGGCGACGGTGAAGAACCCCAGGCCCATCACCATGTAGCCGATCTGGCTCACCACGTGGAACGACAGGATCCGCTTCACGTCGTCCTGCGCCAGCGCTCCGGCGACGCCGATGATCATCGTCAGCCCGGCGATCACCAGCAGCAGCGGGCCGAGTTCGTCGAGCTCCATCAGGCTGTAGAACCGGATGAGCACGTACACACCGATCTTCGTGAGCAGGCCGGCGAAGACCGCCGTGATGGTGGTCGGTGCCGTCGGATAGCTGTCGGGGAGCCACGAGAACAGCGGGAAGATCGCCGCCTTCGTGCCGAACACCACCAGGAACCACAGGCCGATGCCGACCTGAGTGGCCTCGGGCAGTTCGGGGATCCGTTCGGCGAGCAGCGCCATGTTGACCGTGCCGGTGGCTGCGTAGACGATCGCCACACCGAACAGGAACAGCGCCGAGGCGAACAGGTTGATGACCACATAGGTCATCCCCGATCGGATCTGTCCTTGCCGGCCCTGGTGGGTGAGCAGCACGTAGCTCGCCACGAGGATCAGCTCGAAGGCCACGAACAGGGTGAACAGGTCGCCGGTGAGGATCGACAGGCTCACGCCGCCCGTGAGCACCAACAGCAGCGGCCCCACGACCGACGGGTCGGCGCCGGCCGGGGTGCGGCGCTGTCCGATGGCGAACAGCTCGACCGCCATGATGGTGGCGGTCGACACCAGCAGGATCAGCGCTGCGAAGAGGTCGGCCACCAACACGATGCCGAGGTCGGGTGCCCATCCTCCCACCTCGAGCACCACCGTGCCGTTGCGTTCCACCTCCACCAGCAGGGCGGCCGACATGCCGGTGACGGCAGCCATGGTCGACAGCGTGAGCACGTCGCGGACGGGCGCGAGGCTCCGCACGCCGAGGACGACGGCAGCGGCAAGCAGGGGCAGCACCACGGCGAGGCCGACGACTGCGGTCACGACCGGATCTCCTCGTCGGCGGTGTCGCGCCCGTCGGAACCCCGCGCTTCGGTGTCGCGCGGCTCATCGGCCCGTGCGGCGACGCGGCGGTCCTCCACGTCGTCCTCCACGAGGTCGTCGCCACTGAGCAGCTGCTGCCGCCGGGCGAGCGCCAGCACGAACAGTGTGAGCCCGAACGAGATCACGATCGCGGTGAGCGACAGCGCCTGCGGCAGCGGGTTGGCGGCGTCGGGGTCGACCTCACCGTCGACGATCGGCGGGTTCCCCGCTCGGCCACCCGAAGCGAGCAGGGCGATGACGGCAGCATGGCCGAGCAGCGAGAAGCCGAGCACGATGCGGCTGAGCGACCTCGACGTGACGAGGAAGGTGCCGCTGGCGGCGAGCCCGGCGACGGCCAGGATCATGGCGATGCTCATGGGCGTGGCTCCGATCGGCGGGGCCGGACATCGTCCTCGTCGGCGCGCAGGCCACGGTCGACCAGGGAGGTGGCTCCGAGCCCGTCGAGCACCGCGATGACGAGTCCGACCACGATCGCCATCACGCCGAGGTCGAACAGCAGGGCGGAGCCCGACTTCACCGTTCCGAGGACGGGAGCGTCCCACGTGACGACCACCTGGTCGAGCAACGCTTCACCCCACAGCAGCGGGCCGATCGCCACTGCACCGACGATCGCCCCACCCACGGCGAGCAGCGTCGAGGCGTGGGCAGGGCGCTGCAGACCGGCGACGGTGCGCAACACGATCACGGCGCCGAGCAGCAGCCCGGCAGCGAAGCCTCCACCGGGCTGGTTGTGTCCGGCGAACAGCGCATAGGCGGCGATGAGCAGTGCGATCGGCGTGGCAGCCCGGATCGCCAGCTGCACGATCGGAGAGGTGCGCGCGATCACGGGCGCACCGCCTCGTCCGTGGGCGCCGGGGTCGTCGCCGAACCGTCTGCCCCCGACCCGTCGTCGAGTTCGTCACTCGGCACCTTGCGCGGGCCGAGCACGAACCGTGACCCCTTGGCGGTGAGCGTCAGGATCCCGACGGCCACGGCCAGCAGCACGATCACCTCGCCGAGCGTGTCGAGCGCGCGGGTGTCGGTGAGGATCACGTTGACCACGTTGTTGCCGCCACCCTCGGAGACCGCCGATTCGGCGAGTTCGCGCACGGGCGGTTCCCCGACCGGGTTGGAGGCGCCGGCTGCGAGTGCGACGGCGACGGTGATCCCCATGAGCAACGACACCATCAGGCGACCGCCGGTCCACAGCCGACCGGCCTGCGGGAACCAGATGCTGAGCCGGCCGAGCCCCACGACGAAACCGACCACGATCACCGTCTCCACGAGGAGCTGGGTGAGCACGAGGTCGGGCGCTCCCTGGGCGACGAAGAGTCCGGCCACGCTGAAGCCGACGCCGCCGAGCACGAGCGCTGCACCGAGCCGGGACGAGACCCGGGCAGCGGCGACGGCCGCCGCCACGACCATCAACACCAGGACGCCCTGGGCGCGGTTGTCGTACCAGTACAGAGCATCGGCGTCGATCGCGAGCACGAAGGGGCTGGCCGCGAGCGCGAGTGCGACCACGGTGGTGGCGAGATAGAGGGGCAGGGAGCCGTGCTGGACGCGGGCGGCCACCAGTCGGGACGCACGAGCGACGCCGTCGACGAGGGCGTCGACGGCCGACGCACCGCGTGCGACCGGGCCTGCGGTGACGGGCCGGCGGACGATCAGCACACCCAGGATCAAGCCGCCGGTGACGACGAGCACCGACGTCACGAAGGCCGACGTGATCCCGGGCCAGCGGTACAGCGAGTAGACCTCGGCGGACGGATCGAGGGTGGTGGCGGCGTCGCGCACGACGCCGGTGACCCACCCCAGGGCGGCGAAGCCGAGCAGCGACGCAGCACCGAGAACCGCCTCGGGGGTGGCCATCGCAGGACGCGGGGGCGTCACGACGAGCTCGCCGCTCGCGGCAGCGCCGACCGGTCCCGTGCGGTCGCCGAACACACCGACGAGGAACCGCGTGGTGTAGGCGACGGTGAGCACCGATCCACCGATCACCAGCCCACCGACGAGGAGGCGTTCACCGCCGGACAACAGGATCATCGCCTCGATCGCCGCTTCCTTGGCGGGGAAGCCGAGCAGCGGCGGCACCCCCGCCATCGAGGCGCCGGCGGCGACCGCGACGGCGAACGTGAGCGGCATGGAGCGGCGCAGTCCGTGGAGTTCGTTGATGTTGCGGGTGCCCGTGCGGACGTCGACCTCGCCGACCACCATGAACAGCGCCGCCTTGAAGACGGCGTGGGCGACGAGGATCGAGACGGCGGCGAACGTGGCCTTGGCCGTCCCGAGTGCCAGCAATGACACGAGCAGGCCGAGCTGGGAGACGGTTCCCCAGGCGAGGATGAGTTTGGCGTCGACGTGGCGGAGCGCTCCGACGGCGCCCCAGATCATGGTGGCGAGGCCGAACGCCAGGCCCAGGGGTTTCCACACCGAAGTGTCCTGGAAGGCCGGAGCGAGCACGGCGACGAGGATGACGCCGGCTTTCACCATCGTGGCCGAGTGGAGGTACGCACTCACCGGGGTGGGTGCCGCCATGGCCCCGGGCAGCCACACGTGGAAGGGAACCTGCGCGGACTTCGTGGCTGCGGCGACGAGGATGAGCACGGCCGCTGCCGTGGCGGTACCGCCCGACACGGGCGGGAGGTCGCTGATCCGGGCGGTGCCGGCGGCGTCGACCAGGAGGACGAACCCGCCGAGCAGGGCGAGGCCACCGGCGGCCGTGATCACCAGCGCCCGGCGGGCGGCGACGCGCGCCCCCGCATCGACGTGCTTGAACCCGACGAGCAGGAACGACGTGACGGACGTGAGTTCCCAGAAGACGAACAGCGTCCACACCGAATCGGCCCAGACGATGCCGATCATCGCCGTGGAGAAGGCGAGCAGCGTCGACGCGAACCGGCCGAGGCCCGACGCCGTGGGGGAGAAGTATCCGACGGCGTAGACGCACACCAGCGCACCGATCCCCGACACGAGCACCGACAGCAGTGCGCCCATCGCGTCGACGCGGAACTCGATTCCCACGTCGAGCCCGGGAACCCAGTCGAATCCCCAGGTCACGGCGTCCGCGGCCCCGAGGCGGGTCGCCGACCAGACGGCGGTGAACGCCATCGGGACGGCCGCCAGCCACAACACGTTGCGACCCAGGCGCGCGGAGACGGCCGGAATCGTCAGCACGATCACCAGATGGAGGAGCAGGAGTGACCAGATCAACGACGCAAGGTTACGAGCCGGGCTATCTACCTCGCAACATTGACCTTTTGGAAAGGGTGTTTTAGTATGCACTCATGACCACGAACGTGCCCGCTGCGCGCAAGTCCTCGACGACGCCCGACGTCACTGCCCACACGCCACCCGGCGCCCGGGCCCGATCGCGAGCCCGACGCCAGCGCTCGACGCTGCGGCGCGATCTGCTCACCGCGAACGACGAGCGCGAGCTGTCGAAGGCGATCGAGGCCGGACGCGCCGCCAGCCGCCGCATCGCCCGCGACGACGCCCGTCCCGACGACCACGACCTGGTCGAACGTGGTGCCGACGCCCGCGCCCACTTCATCGAAGCGAACATCCGCCTCGTGCAGAGCATCGCCAACCGCTTCAGCGTCCCCGCCCACCTCGACCGTGACGACATCGTCCAGGACGGGATGATCGGGCTCGAGAAGGCCGTCGAGAAGTTCGACTGGCGACGCGGCTACAAGTTCTCCACGTACGCGACGTGGTGGATCCGCCAGTCGATCCAGCGCGGGCTCGAGGCATCGGCCACCACGATCCGCATCCCCGGCAACCGCACGAGGGAACTGCGCACCGCACTCTCGGCCACGGTCCACGGCGAACGGCTGCCCGACGACCTGGCCATGATCGACCTGCTCAGCCAGCCCGAGTCGATGGACCGTCGGCTCGGTGAGGGCCCCGACACGCTGGGCTCGATGGTGGCCAGCGACGACGACGGACCCGACGAGGCCGCCGAACGCAGCGTGCAAGGCACTCGTGTGGACGAGCTGCTCGACCACCTCGACCCCACCAGCCGGTATGCCGTCGCCGCACGGTTCGGTCTGCGAGGCCACGAGCCCTCGACGTTCGCTGCGATCGCCGACGAACTCGGCGTGACGCCGCAGGCGGTGCGGCGTCGGGTGGAGCGCTCGATCGCCAAACTGCGCAGCCACGCGGCACCGCTCGCCGCCTGACGGTGGCCCGATCCAGCGCCGACGGCGACGACCGGATCGTCGTCCACGATCGTCGCAGCAACGGGCTGCCGTTCTCACGCGGCATCATGGCCACGAGCCTGCTCGCCACCGGCATCCGTACCGAGGAGGCCTACCGCCTGGCCTCGCTCGTGCAGCTCGAACTGCTCGATCGCGGCGACCGCGAGGTCGACGCCGAGCAACTGGTCGCACTCACCCACGCCACCCTGGCCTCCCACGCCCACGATCCCGACATCGCCGAGCGGTGGACGGCATGGCGACGGGCGAAACGATCCGGCCGTCCGGTCGTGATCTCACTGGGGGGAGCCGCCGGCACCGGCAAGAGCACGCTCGCCACCCGCCTCGCGGTCCGCCTCGACATCACCAGGGTCGTCACGACCGACGCGATCCGCGACGTCCTGCGCACCGTGGTCCCCGACGTGGTGCTGCCCGAACTGCACGCCTCCACGTTCGACGTCGTCACCACCGAGTCGCCCGATCCGTTCGCGGGGTTCGACCGACAGTGCCGAGCCGTCGGAGCTGCCGCCGTGGCCGTCGCCGACCGGCTCGCCGACGAGCATCGTCCCGTGATCGTCGAAGGGGTGCATCTCCTCCCGGGCGAGATGACAGCAGCGCTCGCCGAGCATCCCGCCGCACCGGTGGTGGTGGAGCGGCTGATCGTCCAGGCCGATCGTGATCGCCACACCGACCTCCTCCAGCGACGCGAGATCACCGAGCCGTTGCGTCGCGGCGACCGCCACCTGGCCCGGTTCGACCGCATCCGATCGATCCAGGACCACCTCGTGGACGCCGCGGTCCGCTCCGGTGTCCACGTCGTCGACGGCGGCGAGGCCGGAGATCTCACCCAGGACATCGTGGACGAGATCGTCGACCGACTGGCCACGTCACCATCGAACCACGCCACCCGATGAGCGGAGTCGACATCGCCACACGCGAACGGGCGATGCACGCCGATCTCCTGGTCCTCGACGTTCACGGGGTGATCTTCGACAATCCGCTCGGCGGCTTCCTCGACGATGTCGGCACCGGCACGGGTGAAGGCCCGGCGGCACTCCGCCGCCGCTGGGTCGACACGCTCCGACGCCCCTTCTGGGAGGGTCGCCTCACCGAGCCGCAACTGTGGGACGCGCTCGCGCCGGGCTCCGACCACGGCGAGTTGCGCACCGACCTCGAACGCCGTTACGGCACGGGGCCCTGGTTCGACTTCGTGACGGGTCACGGCGCAACGATGTGGCTGCTGACCAACCATCGGAGCGAGTGGCTCCATCCGCGGCTCGACCGATTCGGACTCACCGGGCGCTTCGACCGCATCATCGTGTCCGATCGAATCGGGGCCGCCAAGCCGTCGCGCCGAGCGTTCGCGTCGGTGATCGGTGTCCCGGGCGCATTCTTCGTGGACGACAGCAGGCGCAACGTGTCGGCTGCCCGGCGCCTGGGTGTCGACGCCGGTCTCGTGACCGGACCACCCTGACTGCGATTCGACATCGCCGCGGCGATGGCGTCAGGTTCGACCCGGTGAGGCATCGACCTCGTTGCGGAGATCCCGGCCGGACAGGAAGCGCCCGAGATTGTCGAGGAAGATGTCGACCACCCGACCGTCGGTGCCGTCGCTCGAACCCGAGTTGTGCGGGCTGACGATCACGTTCGGCAGATCCCACAGCGGATCGTCCTGCGGTAGCGGTTCGGGCTCGAACACGTCGAGGCCCGCCCCGCCGAGCCGACCCCCGGTGAGCGCCGCGGTGAGCGCCGCCTGGTCCACGAGTTCGCCCCGGCCGACGTTCACGAACACGGCGTCGGATCGCATCGAGCCGATCACGTCGGCGGAGAAGATGCCCCGGGTGTCTGCATGCAACGGGAGTGCCGACACCACGGCATCGACGCCGGAGACCACGTCGGCCAGCTCGTCGAGCGGACGCACCCGGCACGGCTCGTCGCCGCGCGCCGAGCGGCGCACGGCCACGGGATCCATTCCGAACGCGGCGGCGAGCCGGACGACCTCCTGCCCGATCGGCCCGTAGCCCACCACCGCCACCGATTGCCCACGCAGTTCACGGAACGGCGCCGGTGACCACTCGTGCACCGCCTGCGCCCGGAGCCACCTCGGCAGGTCCCGGCTGAGCGCCAACAGATAGAGCATCACCGTGGCGGCGATGGGCGGTGCGCTGGCGCCCGAGGACGTGGTGAGCCGCACGCCCCGGTCGGTGAACATCGCGAACACCGGGCTGTCGACACCGGCCGACATCGAGTGCAGCCACCGCAGATTCGGGGCGCCGAGCGCCACCTTCATGAACGACGCGGCGCGGTCGGGCCAGGCGTCACTCGAGAAGAACGCCACGGTGATCCGTTCGACGTCGACGTCGTCGACCACGCCGCCGGCCGTGAGCTGGACCAGTTCGACGCCGGGTGCCACGGCGGCGAGCCGATCGCCGTGGGCATCGACGAAGGTGTCGGTGCAGAACAGGACGTGCGGCGGGGATGACGAGGCGTCGGTCATCGCCCGAGTGTGTTCAGGCGGTGAGCTCGTCGACGAACTCGGAGAACACGTCGGCGTAGCGCATGGCGTCGTCCTCGCTGTGCATCACCGAGATCAGCCACTGCTCGTCGAGGCCCGGCGGCAGCAGGATGCCGCGGTTGATGCCGTGCATCCACTGGGCGAACGCCAGGTCGAAGTCGGTTGCCTTGTAGTCACGGTAGTTCTTCACCGGCTCGGGCGACCAGGTGATGCAGCCCTTGGCGCCGAACTCGACGGTGTGCGCGGGCAACCCGGCGCTGTCGATGATCTGCTGGCATGCGCCGACGAGCCGATGGTTGCGGGCGATCGCCTCGCCCACGGCCTCGGCCGTGCATGCCTCCGACAGGGTGGCCTTGGCGGCTGCCATCACCAACGGGTTGCCGTTGTAGGTACCGAGGTGCAGCACCTCACCGGTGGTGACGAGGTCCATGTACTCCGCCCTGCCGCCGAAGGCCCCGACCGGGAAACCGCCGCCGATCGACTTGGCCAGGGTGATGAGGTCGGGCGTGACGCCGAGTGCCCTGGTGGCGCCACCGACACCCGCCGTGATGCCCGTCTTCACCTCGTCGAAGATCAGCAGGGTGCCGTACTTCGAACAGATCTCGCGGACCGCCTCCAGGTAACCCGGCTGCGGGAGGCAGATGCCGATGTTCTCCATCACGGGCTCGACGATGAACGCCGCGACGTCCTCGTTGCGCAACACGCGCTCGAGTGCGTCGGCGTCGTTGTAGGGCACCACGACGACGTCGTCGATCGTGCCCCGGGTGATGCCGCCGGACTGGGGGATGGAGTGCGGGGCGTCGGCGGGCCCGGCGTCGGCCAGGTCCGGCTTGTTCGAGATCATCACCTCGTCGTGATGGCCGTGGTAGCCGCCCTCGACCTTCACCAGCTTGTCGCGCTTGGTGACGCCGCGGGCCAGACGGATGGCGTCCATGGTCGCCTCGGTGCCCGAGTTGGTGGGCCGCCACATGGGGAAGCCGTAGCGCTCGGCGAGCAGCTCGGCGACGTCGGCGTCGAGCTCGCAGGGCGTGACGTACAACGTGCCCTCGCCCAGCTGCGCCTCGACGGCGCGCTTCACCGCCGGGTGCATGTGCCCGGCGAACAGCGCACCGAAGCCCATGTCGTAGTCGACGTACTCGTTGCCGTCGACGTCGACCATGTGCGACCCGGAAGCGTGGCGTACCACGATGGGGTGCGGGTCGTAGGCCTGGAAACTGGAGGGCACACCGGCGGGCAGCACCTTGCGGGCCCGTTCGGTGGCGGCCTGGGACCCCGTCGTTCGTTCGGAGTAGGTCACCAGCTCGCGCTCGGTGATCTCCTTCGCCCTTGCCACGAGCTCGGACGTGTGCGTCGAGTCGGTCACGGACATGAGTTATCGATCTCCTGTTGGTGGTGGGCCGACCGGTGTCGGCGCGTCCTCAGCGTACGTGCTGCTCCGGCAGACGTGCTGCTTCGTCGGCGGTCGACGTTCCCGGCAACAATGACCCTGTGCGCACGAGATGTTGCATCCGGTGTCAGACACCGGATGCAACGGTCGGGGCGCCCCCAGCACCGACCCGTCCGGCACCCCGTCGACACGACGTTGCCGAGAGCAAGGAGACACCATGAGGACAGCCGCCACCGAGATGCTCGACATCGAGTTCCCGATCTTCGCGTTCAGTCACTGCCGCGACGTGGTGGCGGCCGTGTCGAAGGCGGGTGGCCTCGGCGTGCTGGGCGCCGTTGCCCACTCGCCCGAACAGCTCGAGATCGACCTGCAGTGGATCGAGGACGAGATCGGTGATCGTCCCTACGGTGTCGACCTGATCGTGCCGGCCAGGTACGCAGGCGACGAGGGCGGTGGTTACAGCCTCGACGACATCCGGGCACTGATCCCCGGCACACACCGCGAGTTCGTCGACGACATCCTGCGCCGGTACGACGTGCCTCCGCTGCCGGCCGACGACGACACGCGTTCGGGCACGGCCGTCACGGGTCACGACGGCAACGCCCCGTTCAGCGCCAACTCGGCCGGGCCGCAGCTCGAGATCTCCCTCGCCCACCGGACCGCCTTCGTGGCCAACGCACTCGGGCCGCCCCCGCAGTTCCTGATCGATCGGGTGAAGGAGGAGGGACGGCTCGTCGGAGCGCTGGCCGGGCGTCCCCAGCACGCCGAGCGCCACCAGGCCGCCGGCGTCGACCTGATCATCGCCCAGGGATCGGAGGCCGGTGGGCACACCGGTGAGATCGGCTCGATGGTGCTGATCCCCGAGATCGTCGATGCCGTCGACATCCCCGTGCTCGGCGCCGGTGGCATCGGCCGGGGTCGCCAGATGGCCGCGGCGATGGCGTTGGGTGCGCAAGGTGTGTGGTGCGGTTCGGTGTGGCTCACCACCGACGAGGCGGAGACCCACCCCGTGGTGAAGGAGAAGTTCCTGGCGGCCACGTCGGCCGACACCATCAGATCGCGGTCGCTGACCGGCAAGCACGCCCGCATGCTGAAGTCGTCCTGGACCGACGAGTGGGACCGGGAGGACACGCCCGACCCGCTCGGGATGCCGCTGCAGCCGATCCTCACGTCGGAGGCGCAGCGACGCATCGCCCGCGCCGCGCACGCTCACGGCTCGGGAGCGGAGAAGCTCGCCAACTACTTCGTCGGCCAGATCGTCGGCACCATGAACCGGCCCAAGCCCGCCGGCCAGGTGGTCATGGAGATGGTGGAGGAGTTCATCGACGCCGTCGAGTCGCTCGCCGCACAACTCGAATCCTGACGTTGCATCCGGTGTCGGTCACCCGCGGGACAAAGACCCCCACCCCCGCCCCCCCCACGACCCGCACCCCGGCGACCCGCACCCAGCGTGCAAGATGGGTTCCGTGGCGGTGAACCCATCGGCGCCGTCGGCGAGCCGGCCTGGAGACGACAGCGACGCGCGCCGTCGACCCGCCGGAGACACCGGTGGCGACATCGCCGGTCCCACCGGCGACCTCGGCTACCAGCCGGCGCTGGACGGTCTACGGGCCGTCGCCGTGGTCATGGTGCTCGCGTTCCACCTCGCCCTGCCCGGCGCCGACGGCGGATATCTCGGCGTCTCGGTCTTCTTCACGCTGTCGGGGTTCCTCATCACCCGGCTGCTGCTCGACGAGTTCGACCGCACCGGCACGATCGGGCTGCGCCGCTTCTACCGGCGGCGGATCCGCCGTCTGCTACCCGCATCGTTCCTCGTCGTCGCGCTGGTGGTGGTGATCGCGGCGTTCGACGCCTTCCCCGCATCGAGCCGGATCCGTGGCGGCACCGTCGCGGCACTCACCAGCACCTTCAACTGGTACGAACTGCTGGGCGGACGCGACTACGCCGACCTGTTCCGGGCGCCGAGCCCGCTGGCCCACTTCTGGTCGCTGGCGATCGAGGAGCAGTTCTACTGGCTGTGGCCGCTGGTGCTGCTGGCGATCCTGCCCCGCGTCGCCGCCCGACGCCGGTTCGCCGTGATCGCCACGATGGCGCTCGCCGCATCGATCAGTGCACCGGTGACTGCCGCGGCGTGGTCGTCGGCGGCCGCCTACTTCACCACGTGGACCCGCTCCGCCGAGATCCTCGTCGGTGCGGCGCTCGCCACCTGGACCGCCCGCTCCACGATGCCCGCCTGGGTGGGACGGCTCGCCTGGCCGTCGCTCGCCGCCGTCCTGGTGGTCGGTGCGATCACACCCGCCGGCCGGGGCTGGGCCTACGACGGCGGTCTGCCCCTGTTCGCCCTGCTCAGCGTGGTCCTCATCGCCGCGCTGCAAGCGCCGCGCGAGCGCTCGCTGGGTGCGGCCTCCCTGCTGTCGGCGCGGCCGGTGGTGTGGGTCGGCACCGTGAGCTACGGCATCTACCTGTTCCACTGGCCGGTGATCGTCTGGCTCACCGCGGACCGCACCGGCCTCGGACGCTGGTGGCTCGTGGCGCTGCAGGTCGCCGTGACGGCGGTTGCCACCGTGGCGTCGTTCCTCCTGCTCGAACGGCCGGTTCGCGCCGGCCGAGTCTCGCCGGCGCGACTCGCCGGCGGCTTCGCCGTGGCGGCGGCGGCGACCGTGCTGGTCGCGTTCACGCTGACACCCCAGGCGGCACCGGTGCTCCCCGACGCTCCCGGCGTGATCGTGGCGGCTCCGGCCTCGACGTCGCCGGCGACGTTGCCGGCTCCCGACGACGCCCCGACCGCCACCGCTCCGGTCGACACCCGAGCCGACGTGGCCACGACTGCTCCCACCACGACCACGCCGGCGACGACCACGACCCTGCCGCGGATGACGTCGATCGCGATCTTCGGCGACAGCGTTCCCGCCTGGCTGCTGCGTGATGCCACACCGACGTTCGACCGCACCGAGGTGGCGATCGCCAACGGAGCCATCCCCGCGTGCGACGGGATGGTCGACATGCCCGCCGGACGTGACCGCCGCGGCGACGAGATGCGCGTCCCCGACGACTGCGTCGACTGGACCGTCGGGCACCCACGGACGTTCGCAGCGGCACCGCAGCCCGTGGACGTGGCGTTGCTCGTGCTGGGGCAGGTGCCGATGGCCGACCGGTTCGTGGAGGGCGAGTGGCGCGGGCCCTGCGACGGCATCGACTGGTACCTCGACGACATCGATGCCCGGGTCGAGGATCTCCGGTCGCGTGGCGCCGTGCCCGTGGTGGCGATCCCCGCACCGCCGGGCAGCGGCTCGAACTTCTTCTATCCGGGTGACGTGGACGCCCGGTCGGTGTGTGTCCGCGAGCAGATGACGACCTGGGCCGACGCCAACGGCGTTCCCGCCATCGACCTCGGTGACGCACTCTGCCCCGACGGCGACTGCGAACGGCTGCGCACCGTCGACGGCGTGCACGTCGATCCCGAGTACGCGCCCGAGGTGCTCGACTGGCTGCTCGACGAGACCATCGCCGCCGCCGGCCTCCGGTGACACCTCACGCGCCTGTCGGGCCCGGGGGGAACCGACACCCCGGTTCGACCCCGAGGTTCGAGCCGACGGGGGATCGTGGCGACGGGGGTCACGGGGCACGACGGTGCTTTTCGATGCGGATTCAGGCAGCGTTGGGGGCGTGAGTGAACGTGTCGACATCGCCGTCATCGGCGCCGGACCCGCCGGAGCAGCCACGGCGATCCGTGCTGCCCGATCGGGTGCTCGCGTGGTGGTGTTCGAAAAGGGGGCCCACGGACGCGACAAGGTCTGCGGCGACGGCCTCACACCCCGCGCCGTCGGGGCGCTCGACGACCTGAAGATCCCGCTCGACGACGCCCACCACATCCGTGGCCTGCGCATGATCGCCGGCACGAAGGTGCGCGAACTCGACTGGCCCACCACCGATCGGTTCCCGAACCATGGCGCCGTGTGGCCACGCAGGCGCCTCGATGCCGCACTGATGGACGCCGCCGCCGAGGCCGGCGCCGAACTCGTCTACGAGACCGAGGCCACGCCGATCCTCGACGACACCGGTCGGGTGAGCGGCGTCACCGCCGATGGACGCCGCGTGGAGGCCGACCTCACGGTGGTCGCTGCAGGAGCACAAGGGGCGGTGGCGCGTCTGCTCGGCGCCGACCGCGTTCCCGACGAACCGTTCGGGCTCGCGATCCGCACCTACGCCGCCACACCCCGCCACGCCGACGCCCATCTCGAGGCCTGCCTGTCGTTGAAGGACGAGCGCGGCACGGCGGTACCGGGCTACGGCTGGATGTTCCCGGCGGGTGACGGCACGGTCAACATCGGCGTCGGTGCACTGTCGACCATGAAGGGGTTCAAGAAGCTGAACCTCAACACGCTCCTCGCGTCGTACCGGCACCTCGTCCAGCACGACTGGGAACTGGGGCCCAACCTCGAGCGCCCGCGGGCGTGGCGGCTGCCGATGTCCACGCAGCGGCGCCACGGTCCGGGTTGGGTGGCGATCGGTGACGCAGCCGGGCTCGTGAACCCCATGAACGGTGAGGGCATCGACTACGGCCTCGAGTCGGGCATGCTCGCCGCCGACCTCTGGCTCGACGATCCCGCCACCGCCCCCGCTCGCTACGACCAACTCGTCGGCGAGCGCTTCGATGCGTTCCTGCGCACCGGCCGCCGCTTCTCGTTCCTCATCGGTCATCCGTGGATCCTGAAGCCGGGTCTGAGACTGTCGGTGAGCACCGACGCGATCGCGAACATCACGCTCGCCGTGATGGGCAACCTGGTCGACAGCTCGACGCCCGGCGCTGCAGGACGGGTGATGTCGGTCGCCGACCGCGCACTCGGCGTCGCCGATCCGGTGCTCCGCCGGACCCGCGCCGCCGCCTGATCCATCCGACGAGCTACGCCGGGTCGACGGGGTTTTCGGCGGGTTTTCCGGAAAGCTGGGCGGGATGCCGATCGAGGCGGACGCCGCAGCAGGACGGGGACGGTCGGCACGGCCGCGCACCGTCGCCGTCGTCGCCGCATCGGTGGTGGGCGCCGTGTTGCTCGCCATGGCCTCCTGCGGCGCAGACGGTCCCGACGCTCCCGTCGCCGGCACGCCCACGATCGACACGGCGAACCCGACCGAGCCACTCCCCTCCACGACCGCGCCGGCACCGACCACGGATCCGGCCGACAGCGCTTCGACCACGGATCCGGCTCCGACCGGCACATCCGGTGCGACGTCGACCGCGCCGGCGACCACCGCTGCCACCACCGTCGTGTCGGCCGTGGACCCCGCTGCGGATCCTCCCCGCACCGTCGAGTCGGTGCTCATCGCCGGCGACTCGATGGCACGCAGCCTCTTCCCGCCGATGCAGGCGGCCCTCGAGACCGCCGACACCGAGGTGCGTCTGCGCTGGGTGATCGGCACCGTCGTCGGCGACGAGATGTCGAAGTGGCGGGAGATCTTCACCGAGCAACGGCCCGAGGTGGTCGTCGCCCACTTCATGCCGTGGGAGAACGCCACCCTCCAGCAGGGCGGGGTGATCGACGTGTCGGCCGCCGGCTGGGTCGACGAGTACGTCACCGACTGGGTCCGGCCGTGGATCGAACTGGCCACGGCGAGCGGCGGCACGATCGTCTGGGTCGCACCGCCGCTGGCCGCCGATCCGGAGCGGTCGGCCGAACACCAGCTGGTCGGCGACATCTGGCGAGCGACCATCGAGCAGTGGAACGACGCACTCCGCCCGGACGATCCACGGCGCGTGGTCGTGGTCGACAGCGTCGCGTTCTCGGCCGGGCCCGACGGTTCGTTCGCCGCGGTGGACGCCACGGTCGACCCGCCGGAGCGACTGATGAACGTCGACGGCGTCCACTGGTGCCCCGCCGGCGCCGCCCGTCTCAGCGATCAGCTGATCAGCGAGCTGCAGTCGCTCGACATCGCCACCGCACGGGGCGACACGCCCGACTGGCAGACCTCGCCCTGGGCGAACGACCCCGAGTCGGTGCGGGCGTCCGAACCGAACTTCGGCGACGGCTTCGCCTATCCGCCCGGCGACTGTCCCACACCGACCGTTCCCTGAGCCTTCCGTCCCGGCGCGGGCACCCCAGGACGTGACCGGGCAGTGCCGGTCAGTCGACGTCCTGGGACCCGAGGCGCCACGACGCCACGGCCAGGGCGACGACGGCGACCACGACGGGCACGATCACGCCCACGGCGAGCGGGAAGTCGGCGAGATCCAGATCGGCCCCCGTGCGGTCCACCAGGATCGACCGGGTGTACTTGCGCAGCGCCACACGGGCGACGCCGGCCCCGGCCTGGGCGATGAACCCCTCCCAGATCAGGATGTAGGCCAGGCCCCACACGATGAACCGCTTCAACCACACGCCGAACAGCGTGAACACCCCGACGTAGCCGACGAGGCCCACGATCGTGGCCACCAGCGTGCCGGCCACGATGCCGTTGCCCGCTCCGGTGAGCAGCGCAGCGACCACCACGGGCACGATCGTGATGGGTGCCGCGATCGTCACCGCAGCCAGCGCCGCTCCCACCACGACGGGCCACCGGTCGATCGGGCGCAGCCACAGGTACACGAGGGTCTTGTCCTCCCGGAGATCACCGATGGACGCACCGGCGAACACCAGCGCCACGATCGGCAGGACCAGCCCGAGACCGATGCCGGCAACGAGGTTGACGGCGTCGTCGAGGGAGGCGTCGGCCGAGCCGAGCGCCCAGCCCGACACCGGCGCGATCAGGGCCAGTGCGCTGAGCCCGATGATGCGTCCGCGACCGAGGAGCTGTCGCAGCACCACGCCGTACACCAGGGCGAGGGCGGCAGTGGGCGCGACGGGCCGCCGCGCAGCCGGTCGACCGACCCCGCTCATCGACCCTCCACGAGATAGCGGAACACCGACTCCAGGTCGTCGTCGAGCGGGTGCACCTCGGTGAGCTGCACGCCGAGCTCCACGGCGAGACCGGCGATCGCGCGGCCGAAGGCATCGGCATCGGGCGTGTCCACCATCACCTGGTGGCCGTCGACGGAGACGCCGGCCGCCACCCCGCGCTCCACGAGCGCCGCCGCCAGCCGGCGCGGGTCCGAGCACCCCACCCGGATCCGGTGGGCCCGGTCGTCCATCAGCTCGCGCAGGTCGCGGTAGTCGCCGCTGGCGATCAGCCGACCCTGCGCGATCACCAGCACCCGCGAACCGATGCGGGCCACCTCGTCGAGCACGTGGCTCGACACGACCACACACCGGCCCTCGTCGCCGAGGCGGTGGAAGAGGGCGATCATGTGTCGGCGCTGCACCGGGTCGAGGCCGGTGAGCGGCTCGTCGAGGATCAGCACCTCCGGATCGTTCACGAGGGCCGCCGCGACCTTCACCCGTTGCCGCATCCCCTTGGAGAACTGGCCGACGGGTTTGGCGCCGACGTCGGCGAGGTCCACGACGTCCAGTGCCCGCGCAGCGGCGTCCGCATGGTCGACAACACCGTGACTGCGCGCCGCCAGCTCGAGGAAGGCGGAGGCGCTGAGGTGGTCGAACAGTGCATCCTGCTGCGGCACCAGCGAGATCCGGCCACGGACCTCGCGGTCGTCGCGCGGGTCGGCGCCGAGCACCGACACGGCGCCGCGCGACGGCGGCGTCAGCCCGCACAGCATCCGGAACAGCGTGGACTTGCCGGCACCGTTCGGGCCGAGCAGGGCGGTGACACCCGCGTCGATCGCGAAGGTGACGTCGCTGACGGCCACCACCGACCCGAAGAACTTCGAGACGTGATCGACCACCAGCATCCCGGTGAGCGGCTCGATGGGCACGGCGGCCGTGGCCAGGGTCGGCGGCGGGAGCTCGTTCATCGGGCGATCACCAGCCGCGAGTAGCGCCACCAGACCACGGCCAGCCCGCCGGCGACCCATCCGACGTTCACCAGCACCACCGGCAGTGTGGCGAGTTCGGGGAAGTTGCCGGGCTGGGCGAAGATGCGAAAGACCAGTTCGAACGGCATCGTGGACACGTCGAGCAACCGCCAGTTCGGCGAGAGTTCGGCGCCCTCCACGAGGGCTCCGGCGAGGATCGGCGAGGCCAGGATCAGCAGCACGATGCCGATCGCGGCGAACGCCCGGCGGTCGGTGAGGCTCGACGCAGCCATCGACAACGCGGCCAGCGGCGCCGAGATGGCCACGCCGGCGAGCAGGATCCGCAGCAGCACGAGCAGCCAGTTGACGATGCCGTCGGGGCCCTCGCCCTCCACCGTGTAGCCCACGAGCAGCAGCAGTGGCGGGCCGAGTGTGACGAGCCCGAGCGTGGACGCAACGGCGATGGCCTTGGCCGCCAGGTACGTGCCACGGTGCAGTGGCGTCGACAGGTACATCGCCAGCATCCCGTTGCGGCGGTCCGACACGAGGACCTCCGGCGCCACCAGAGCGGAGAAGAGCACGATGGCGAGGATGATGAAGCCGTAGTAGCTCGCGTAGTCGGCCACCTCCTCCGGTTCGAGGATGTCGCCCGGAATCAGCACGGCGATGCCGATGAACACGATCGCCGGCAGGTAGGCGATCACCACGGCGATCACGGGGAAGATCTTGTGCCGAGCCGGACGGCCGAGGCCGATGGTCGAACGGATGCTCTCCCAGGCGACGCTGCGCACCGCCCCGGCCACGCCCGAGCGTGGGCCCTCGTAGCGCTGGAACCCGCGCTCGGCGATCTGTGCATCGCCGCGACCGCTCACGAGCCCCCTCCGGAGTCGACCGACGAGCGGTACGGCGGCTCGCGGGGCGGTTCGTCACCGAGCCGCCCGGGTGCAGGTGCGACCGGCTCGGCGAAGATGTCGTCGAGCGAGCGACGGTGGCGGCCCAGCCGGCGGAGCCGAGCACCCGAGTCGGCCACGGCGCGAGCCGCCAGGTCGAGCAGTTCGTCGTCGGTGAGACCACCGGCCGACAGCACGGTACCGTTGCGACGCACCGTGGCGCCGGCGTCGACGAGGCGCCGCTGGACGTCGGCGACGGAGCCGGGACGGTCGACGATGTCGACCAACTCGAGTTCCACCCCGCCCGCCGAGCCGGCGAGTTCGTCGAGCGTGCCCTGGGCGACGAGCGTGCCCTCCGAGAGGGCCACCACCTGGTCGCAGACCCGCTCCACCTCCTCGAGCACGTGCGAGGACAGCACCACATCGATGTCGAACGAACGGTTGACCTGCACGATGATCGACAGCATCTCGTCGCGCTGGACCGGGTCGAGCCCGTCGGTGGGTTCGTCGAGCACGATGAGCCGCGGGTCGGCGGCGATCGCCTGTGCGAGCTTCACCCGCTGTCGCTGGCCGGTCGACATCGTGCCGAGCGCCCGGAACCGCTCCTCGCCGAGCCCCACCAGGTAGAGCGAGTCGCTGGCACGGCTGCGCGCCTCGTCGCGCGGCAGGCCCTTCACCTCGGCGAGGTGGCGGACGTAGTCGTAGGCGCGCAGGTCGTCGGGGAAGACGTTGCGTTCGGGTCCGTACCCGATGAGTGCCCGCAATTCGGGACCGTCCCGGCCCGGGTCCCGACCGAGCACGCGGATGCTGCCGCTGGTGGGCTGCAGGAGCCCGAGCGTGAGCGAGATCAGCGTGGTCTTGCCGGCGCCGTTGGCACCGACGAGGCCGGTGACACCGGACGGCACCACCACGTCGAGCTGATCGAGGGCGCGGGTTCCGGGGAACTGCATGACCAGCCCGCGCGTCTCGATGATGGTGGCCACTGCACCGAGTCTGGCACCTCGGGCGGCGGACGGCACCCGGGCCGGGCGTCGTGTGACGCGACCGGGATACCGTTCGGCCATGACGTTCGCCAGGGGTCTGACCCCCGACGAACGTGTTGCATCCGGTGTCTGACACCGGATGCAACACCGTCAGACGTCGACGAGTTTGCGGTCGGGCTCGTCCTGGTCGCCCGTGCCGCGGCGTTCCTCGTCGTGGGCGAGGGAGATCGCCGACGTGTGCGTTCCCCCTTCCACGTTGAGGGTCGGCAGCACCCGGTCGAGCCACCTCGGCAGCCACCAGTTGCGGGCGCCGAGGAGTTCCATGGTGGCCGGCACGAGCAGCATGCGCACGAGAGTGGCGTCGAGGAAGACGGCCGTGGCGAGGCCGAGACCGAACATCTTGATGATGCGGTTGTCCTCCAGCACGAAGCCGGCGAACACCACGATCATGATCGCCGCCGCGGCGGTGATGACGCGAGCCGTCGCCGCCAGGCCGTCGGCCACGGATCCCTTCGGATCCTTGGTGCGGTCGAACTCCTCTTTCACCCGCGAGAGCAGGAACAACTCGTAGTCCATCGACAGCCCGAACACGATGGCGAACATCATCATCGGGAGGAACGGCTCGATCGGACCGCCCGAGGTGTCGAACAGCGAGGCGAACCAGCCCCACTGGAACACGGCGACGACGATGCCGTAGGCGCCACCGATCGACAGCAGGTTCATGATCACGGCCTTCAGCGGCACGAGCACCGACCGGAACACCATCATCAGCAGCAGGAACGACAGCGCGAGGACGGCCCCGAAGAAGAACGGGATCCGCTCGGCGAGGTACGAGCTGAAGTCGATGTTGGCAGCGACCGAACCGGAGACGTTGACCTCCACGCCCGTGCCCGCAGTGGCCACAGGGACGACGTCGTCGCGCAGGGCGTTGACCAGATCGGCGGTGGCCTCGTCCTGCGGGCCGGTCGTGGGCGTGAGCTGGATGATCGCCGCCTCGGACGCCGCCGGATCGGCGGTGTTGCTGGGGATCGGGCCGACCACGTCGGCCACACCCTCGGTGGTGGCCAGCGTCTGGGTGAGCGATGCCAGCACCTGCAGGTCCTGAGGGCCGTCGACCTCGGCGGTGATGATCAGCGGGCCGTTGGCGCCCGGTCCGAAAGCGGCGCTGGTGAGCTCGTAGGCCTCCCGGGTGGTGGTGCCTTCGGCGAAGTTGCTCTCGTCGGAGAACCCCAGCCGGAGGCCGAGCACGGGGATCGACAGCATCAGCAGGAACAGGGTGGTGGCGATGGCGATGGGCCAGGGCCGGTGCTGCACGAACCGGCTCCACCGGTAAGCGACGGTCTGGCGAAGGGGCTTCTCCCTGCGCGGCGGCAGTTCCCTGCGCAACGGAGCGAATGCGAACGATGCCACCAGCACCACGGCGGCGATGGGCACGCCGATGAGCAGGGGCTGGATCCCCAGCCCGAGACCGAGCAGCGCGAGGGAGACGAACCCGGCAGCGATCACACCGCGCCAGCGACTCACCTCCACCTTGCGCTGTGCGAAACCGAGCAGGGCGGGCAGCAGCGTGACCGACGCGATCATGGTGACCAGTACGGTGATCGCGGCACCGGTGGCGAGGCCGTTGATGAACGACAGCTGCATGATGAACATGCCGAGCAGCGAGATCACCACGGTGAAACCGGCGAACACCACGGCGCGTCCCGCCGTGTCGATGGCGGCGACGGTGGATTCCTCCGGATCGAGACCGGCCTTCAGACCCTCGCGATACCGGGTGACGATGAACAGGGCGTAGTCGATGCCGACACCGATGCCGATCATGGCTCCGAGCGTGACGGCGAAGTCGGGGACGGAGATCACGTTCGACAACAGGGTGATCATGCCCGCGCCGATGCCGACGCCGAACAGTGCCACGCCGATCGGCAGGCCCATCGCGAGGACCGACCCGAACGACAGGATCAGGATCACGATCGCGAAGGAGAGGCCGATGAGCTCGGATTTCGGTGGTTCGAACTCGCCGAGCGCCTGCCCGCCGACCTCGACCTGGAGACCCTCGATGTCGGAGGGGGCGAGATCGAGGATCTCGGCGCCGATCTCGGACGACTCGGTCTCGGTGACGTCGTCGGCGAGATCCACCTGTGCATAGGCGACCTGGCCGGCGAGGTCACCCGTGGTGGCGATCTGCCCGCGAGCCTGCCCCTCGGGCGAGTAGGGGCTGGTGAGGATGACCCCCTCGATCTCGGAGACCTCGTCGAACAGCTCGGTCATCGCCGCCCGCACCTCGGGATCGTCGACACCCTGCTCGGCGCGGAACACGATGGAGCCGGAGAACCCGCTGCCCAGGCCGCCGAAGTGCTCGTCGAGCGTGTCGAACCCCCGCTTGGACTCCGAGTCCGGGATCGAGAACGAACTGTCGCTGGACGCGCCGATCGTGCCGACCAGAGCGAACACGGTGACCAGGATCGTCACCCAGGTGCCCAGTACGAACCAGCGACGGCGGAAACCGAAGCGACCGAGCTTCGCCCACGCTGATCGGTGCGGTTCGCCCGCCTCGCCGGCGTAGGGTGCACCGTGAGCAGGGTCGTAGCTGCGGCCGGCGCCGTTGCCCTCCACGTCGGGCAGATCGGGGGATGAAGTGGACATCGTGTTCATTACTGGACAGTCTGACCAGTAGACTGGCCGATCACAAGCGAATTCCACCAACGTGTCCAACGACACACGGCACCGGCGGACCCACTGAGCGTGACCACACCCACCGACGACGACACCACCGGCGACGAGAACACCGGCGACGCCTCGCACGACACGGCCGCCGGCCTGCGTCACGACGACCCTCGCGTGGGCCGCACGCGCGCGGCGATCGTCGACGCCGCCGCCGATCTGATGATGGCCGACGGGCCGGTGGCTGTCACCCACGGCAACGTCGCCGAAGCGGCCAACGTGAGCCGCACCACCGTCTACAAGCACTACCCCACCCGCACCGACCTCCTGCGATCCACGATCCAGGCGATCGGCAAGCACGTCCCCGACGTCAGCGAACTCACCGGCGACCTGCGCGCCGACCTCGGGACGTTCTTCGGCGATCTCCTGGGCGACCTCACCGACGAACAGCGCGCCCCGATGATGGCCGCCATGATGGAGCGGGCCCTGCACGACACCTCGTTCGCCGCCGTGCGCGACGAACTGATCTGCGAGTTCGAGCCGACGTTCCGCTCACTGCTCGACGGCGCCGCCGAACGCGGCGAGCTCCGGTCGGGCATCGACGCCAAGCTCGCTCTGGCCTCGATCGCGGGCAGCTTCGTGTTCCTGCGATTCATGTCGCCGTGGGGTCTCGACGACGTCATCGCCGGTCGCGTGCTCGACGAGTTCGTCGCCGCCAACGCTGCGCGCTGATCGTCAGGAATCGCGGCGGGCGAGCAGCTCCTCGACGGGGCCCAGATCGTAGGGCGAGCCCGTCATCACGATCAGGTGGGTGGCGCCCGCATCGAGGAAGGCGTCGAGGTCACCCACGGCGTCGGGTGAGATGGCAACGGTCCGCTCGATCTCCGACGGGTCCCGACCGATCTCCGCACACCAGTCGTCGAGCACCCGGTTCTTGTGCCCGAACGTCTCGGGCGGCCCGAACGAGTTCCACGCATCCGCATGCTGGGCAGTGAGCTTCAGCGTCACCTTCTCACCCGATCCACCGATCAGGATCGGCAGATCACCGAGCGGCGGCGGAGTGAGCGCCGCGAGCCGGGCCTTCACGCGGGGCAGGTCGTCACCGAGCTTGCGGAGACGATCGATCGCCGTCCCGAACTCGTAGCCGTACTCGGTGTAGTCACGCTCGAACCAGCCGGCGCCGATGCCGAGATACATCCGGCCGCCCGAGACGTGATCGGTCGTGCGGGCCATGTCGGCGAGCAGCTCGGGATTGCGATAGCTGTTGCACGTCACGAGCATCCCGAGCTTCGCCCGCTCGGTGTCGGCAGCCATCGCCGCGAGCAGGGTCCACCCCTCGAAGTGCGGGGCATCAGGATCGCCGTAGAGCGGGAAGAAGTGATCCCAGAGCCAGATCGAGTCGACGCCGATCGACTCGGCGCGGCGCCACGCGGCGCGCAGATCGGCGTAGGACGTCTGCTGGGGATGGAGTTGGACACCGACACGGAAGGGAACAGCCATGGCCCCAGTGTCGCGCCCCTTCACGCGCGCTGCACCATGGCGTTGCTTCAGTGCGCTGCACCACTGCGCCGTCAGGTGCGCTGCACCATGCCGCCGTCAGGTGCGCTGCACCACCACGCTGCCGACCGAGTAGCCCGCACCGAACGAGCAGATCACGCCCACGTCGCCGGTCGCCAGGTCGTCGCGGTGCCGGTGGAAGGCGATCACCGAGCCGGCCGAACTGGTGTTGGCGAACTCGTCGAGGATCACGGGGGCCTCGTCGTCGGTCGGGACCCGGCCCAGCACGCCCTTGGCGATCAACTGGTTCATCTTCAAGTTGGCCTGGTGCAGCCAGAACCTGCGGACGGCGTCGCTGTCGAGGTCGAGGGCCGCCAGGTGATCGGTGATGTGTGTCGCCACCATCGGGCACACCTCGCGGAACACCTGCTGGCCGTTCTGACGGAACACCAGCTCATGGGGATCTCGCTCTCCGACCTCGGAGTCGTTGAGGAAGCCGAAGTCGTTGCGGATGTTGTTGGAGAACTTCGTGGCGAGCTTCGTGCCGAGCACGGTCCACGCCGACGGTGCCACTGCATCCTCCGATCGCTCGAGGACCAGCGCCGTGCAGGCGTCGCCGAAGATGAAGTGGAAGTCCCGGAGCTCGAAGTTGTTGTGACCCGACGTGATCTCCGGATTCACCACCACCACACAGTCGGCCGACCCGTTGCGGAGCGCATCGACCGCGGCCTGGATCGAGAACGTGGCCGACGAACAGGCGACGTTCATGTCGTAACCCCAACCGTCGGCGCCGAGTGCATCCTGGATCTCGATGGCCACCGCCGGGTAGGCGCGCTGCAGGTTCGAACAGCCGACGATGACGGCGTCGACGTCGGCGTCGGTGCGACCCGCCTGGGCGAGCGCCTCACGGATCGCCGGCAACGACATCTCGGCCTGGATGCCCAACTCGTCCTCGTTGCGCTGCTCGAGACGCGGCCGCATGCGGGCCGGATCGAGCACGCCCGACTTCTCCATCACGTAGCGCGAGGTGATGCCCGACGCCTTCACGATGAACTCCTCGTCGGGCAGCGGGCGCTCCACGGCCTCGCCGCGCGCGATCTCCTCGGCGTGCTCGGCGTTCCACTTCAGGACCGATTCGGCGAGCGATGCCACCAGTTCGGCGTTGTCGATCGACTCCGGCGGTGTGAACAGGCCGGTGCCCGTGATCGCGACGTCGGGAAACGGACCTGCTGCAGATGGCACGCTCCGACCGTAGCGAAGTCGCCGACGCGTCAGCCGACCCAGGTGCGCACGAGCGAACGCAGCGCGTCGATGCCGTCACCCTTCGTGGCACTCGCCCACACGATGTCGCCCGGGTCCAACCGGCATCCCGCCGCCAACTCCTTGCGACGCGTCGCCCGCTTCGACGGTTTCACCTTGTCGAACTTCGTGGCCACCACCGTGTGCGGCACGCCGTGGTACCGCAGCCACTCCAGCATCTGCTCGTCGAGCTCGGTCGGGCCGATCGCCCCGTCGACCAGCACGTACACCATTGCGAGGCTGTCACGTCCGAGCAGGTACCCCTCGATCATCTCGGGCCAGTCGCGGGTGATCGACTTCGACGCCTTGGCGAAGCCGTAGCCCGGCAGGTCGACCAGCGTGCCGGGAGGGACACGGCTGCCGGCCACTTCGAACAGGTTGATGAGCTGCGTGCGCCCCGGGGTGTTCGACACCCGCGCCAGCTGCTTGCGGTTGGCGAGGGCGTTCACCAACGACGACTTGCCCACGTTGGACCGACCGACGAACGCCACCTCGACGGGCGACTCGGGAAGCTGCTCGGCGCGGCTCGCCGACTGGAGAAAGGTGAGACGCAGCGGCCCGCTCATGCATCCAATCTTCCAGATGCGAGCCCGCACATCACGCTCGGTGGGACGACCGATCTCGATTCGCGGCGACAAACGACCCCCGGCCGACCTACGCTCGCGACCATGATCTCCACACGCACACGATTCGGCACCGTCGTGCTGATCGCCGCACTCGCTGCAGCGAGTGCCGGCTGCGGCAACGCCGCCGAGACGGGCATCGAGCAGCTCGTCGAGAGCCAGGGCGGCGGCGACGTCGACCTCGACCTGAGCGGTGACGGCGACGGCTTCTCGATCCAGACCGAGGACGGCGGGATGACCTTCGACGAGGACGGCAACTTCGTCATCACGGACGAATCGGGCAACACCATCGTCGGCAGCGCCGACGACCAGGGCAACGTGGTCGTCGAGGGAGAGGACGGGTCGTTCTCGGCCTCGGCCGACGAGGGCGATGTCGCCGTGGAGAGCGACGAGGGGTCGTTCAACATGACCACCGGCACCGAGATCCCCGAGCAGTGGCCGGGAGACGTCCCGCTACCCGGCGCGTTCGAAGCGATGGGAGCCGCGGTGTTCGAGGAGTCCAACGGACTGAGCATCACGCTCACCGGTCAGTCCTCCGACGGGCCGCTCGACTTCGTCGACGGCTACGGCGCCGATCTCGAAGGCGCCGGCTTCGAGCAGACGTCCACGTTCGAGTCCGACGGCGCCGTCTCGAGGACCTTCGAGTCGCCGGCATGGACCGTGTCGGTCACGGCGTCGGGTGCCGCCGGCGCCACGCAGACGGTCGTCAACCTGGTGCCGACGAGCGGCTGATCGCCGATCGTCCGGGTCGACGGATGGCTCAGCCGCTGACCAGCGTGGCCAGCGCCCAGATCGCGGCAACGAGCCCGATCCCCGAGTAGACGAGGCTGCGTGCCACCGGTGCCTGGCGGAGGTTGCCGTCGTCGAGTTGCTTCGCCGGCGGCTTGACCACCGCAAGCAGGTTGCCCACGAACAGGGCGCCACCGAAGGCCAGGGTGAGCCACGCCAGGAGGTCCTCGCCGAGGAACATCCCCACAGGATGCCGTGGCTGCGCGCCGACTCCGACACGGGCGGCGATCGTCGTGAGGCGCGAGACTGGTCCCCATGGGCTTCCACCACGTCGCACTCGCCACCAACGACGCCGCCGCAACGCACCGCTTCTACACCGAGGTGATGGGATTCGAGCTGGTGAAGGTCGTTGCCTCCTCCACTCCCAACGACGGTGAGGGCTACAGCAAGCACTTCTTCTACACCACCGGCGACGCCGTCGACGGTTCCGGCCATCGATCCGGCGATCAGGGCATGATCGCGTTCTGGGACATCCACGACGACGAGATCGGCACCGACTTCGGCGTCGACCTCAACCGTTCGGCCGGTCTGCCGTGGTGGGTGAACCACATCGCCTTCGACGCCCCCACCCGTGAGGCGCTCGACGCCCACCGGCGGCGCTGGCAGGAGCACGGCGAGACCGTGCTCGAGGTCGACCACGAGTTCTGCGTCAGCATCTACATCCGTGACCCGTCGGGCAACATGGTCGAGTTCTGCCACACCACCCGACCGTTCACTCCCGAGGAGAAGGCCCACGCTCTGGAGCTGCTCAACGATCCACGGCCCGAACTCGAAAAGGAGTACTCGGCCACGATCCACGAGCCGCTCGCCGCCACCCGCTGATCCAGGCAACCGGCGCACCGTCCTCGGAGCCGAACCCGAGGGGCGTACACTCGCCGGGTGCCGAAACGCCGGTGGATCCGAGCGATCAGCGAACCGGCGCAGCTCGTCGTCGTCGCCTTCGTCTCGCTGATCCTGCTGGGCACGGGACTGCTGTGGCTGCCGCTGGCGGCCGACGGACCGGGACGCGTCGGACTCGAGGACGCACTGTTCACGTCGACGTCGGCGTCCACGGTGACGGGGCTCCTCTCCACCGACATCAGCCGGTACTCGCTGTTCGGAGAACTCGTGATCCTCGCCCTCGTCCAGGTGGGCGGCTTCGGGATCATGACCATCGGATCGGTCCTCGCGCTGGTCGCGTCGCACCGCGTCGGGCTCCGCCAGCGGATGCTCGCCCAGGCCGAGATCGGCGCCGTCGACATGGGCGACCTCCGCCAGCTGATCAAGGCCATCGCCGTGATCACGGTCGCCTTCGAAGGAACGCTCGCCGTCATCCTCTCGCTGCGGCTGTGGCAGGGCGGCTACGAAGACGGCCCGTCCGCCGTCTACTCGGGCGTCTTCCACGCCATCACGTCGTTCAACAACGCGGGCATCTCGCTCTACTCCGACAATCTCGCGCGTTTCGTCGGCGACGCCGTGGTGGTCCTGAGCGTGTCCGGCGCCTTCATCGTCGGCGGGCTCGGCTTTCCCATCCTGGTCGAGTTCTGGCGGCGGGCTCGGATCCGCCGGGCCGATCCGGCGGCGAGCCGTCACATCGCCTGGTCGCTGCACACCAAGATCACCCTCGTCGCCACGGCGGGGCTGCTCGTGTTCGGACCGCTCGCAGTCGCCACCTTCGAATGGACCAACCCGGACACGCTCGGACCGCTCGACACGTTCGACAAGCTGCTCGCCGGCTGGTTCCAGGGCGTCACGCCACGCACGGCGGGCTTCAACACGGTCGACATCGGAGCGATGAACGAACCGACGCTGCTGGTGATCACCACGCTCATGTTCGTCGGCGCCGGGCCGGCCTCCACCAGCGGCGGCATCAAGGTGACCACGTTCGCGATCCTCGGCTTCGTACTGTGGTCCGAGGTGCGCGGCAACACCGACGCCAACGTGTTCCGCCGGCGGCTGCCCACCAGCCTGATCCGTCAGGCGCTCACGGTGGCCCTGCTCTCGGTCGGGCTGGTCGTCGGGACGTCACTGCTGCTGATGAGCATCGAGGATCTGCCGCTCACACCGGCGCTGTTCGAGGCGTCGTCGGCGTTCGGCACGGTGGGTCTGTCGACGGGCATCACCGGCGTGATCGGCCCGACCGGGCACCTCATCCTGGTGCTGATCATGCTCGCCGGCCGCGTCGGCCCCCTCACCTTCGTCACGGCGCTCGCACTTCGCGAGCGCGGACGCGCGTACCGTTATCCCGAGGAGCGACCGATCATTGGCTGACAAGACGATTCACCACATGCTGGCCGGCCTGCTGCCGCAGGTCGAACACCACGGCGAGATCGTGGTGATCGGTCTGGGCCGATTCGGCTCGTCGATGGCATCGACGCTCATCGGCATGGGCCACGAGGTGCTCGGGATCGACGCCGACCCGGTTCGCGTCCAGCAACACGCCGGCCTGCTGACCCACGTGGTCGAGGCCGACACGACCGACGAGACCACCCTGCGCCAGCTCGGTGTGGGCGACGCAGTGACGGCCGTGGTCGCGATCGGGGCGGACGTCGAGGCGAGCGTGCTCACCACCGGGGCCCT
The DNA here is from genome assembly GCA_041686315.1 of Ilumatobacteraceae bacterium. GTDB lineage: Bacteria > Actinomycetota > Acidimicrobiia > Acidimicrobiales > Ilumatobacteraceae > Sva-07. Next base: position 5,050 of record JAWLEC010000008.1, on the reverse strand, counting down.
CGTCGACCTCGGCGTGCCCAACATCTGGGCGAAGGCCCTCACCGAGCAGCACGGCCGCATCCTCGAGCGCGTGGGTGCGCATCACGTGGTGTTCCCCGAAGCCGAGATGGGCAGCCGGGTGGCTCGCCTCGTGACCGGCGCCCTGATCGAGTACATCGCCCTCGACGAGGACTTCGTGCTGGTGGAGATGCGCGTGCCGCGCCATCTGGCGGGCAAGCAGCTCGGTGACACCGACATCCGGGCCGAGTTCAAGGTGACCGTGGTGTGCATCAAGCCCGAGGGACAGCCGTTCACCTACGCCGAGCGGGCCACCTGGCTCGGCGAACACGACCTCATCGTCGTCGCCGGGCACCGCGGTGACATCTCGCGCTTCGCCCGCGTCGAGACCTGAGCCGGGACGCGGACGACCCGGCTCAGGCTGCGGAAGCCGCGACCGCTCAGCTGGTGGCGAGGAGGGCCGCGTTCACGACCTGAGCGGGCAACAGGTCGAACAGCTGGTACAGGTCGGGAATCGTTCCCGACTGGCCGAAACGGTCGACGCCGACGGGCACGACCGGTGCACCGAACACACCGCCGAGCCAAGCGAGGTGATGCGACGCCGCGTCGTGCACCGTCACGATCGGGACACGCCGTTCGTCGGGCAGCAGCAGGCGCTGGAGATGGTGCGGTTCGTGGGCGAGGCGGGCGTCGCGCGTCGCATCTCGGAGCCCGTTGCGCCACTGCCGGTAGAGCCGGTCGGAGCTGGTGACGTCGACCACGAGTGCCGACACGCCCTCGTCCGCCAGCAGCGCTGCGGCGCCGACGGCCTCGTTCACCACCGGGCCGCACGCAGCGAGCACCAGGTCGGCCGGCCCGTCGGGCTCCACGAGCCGGTAGCCGCCGGCGAGGACGTCGTGGCGGAGTCGCTCGCTGCCGATCCGTTCGGTCGCTGCGTCGAAGGGCGACTGGTCGAGAGCGCGGGTGGAGAGGCGGAGGTAGAGCGATCCGCCGTCGTCGTCGCCGAGATGGTCGTCGCCGAGACGTTGGAGGCCGTCGCAGAGCAACCAGTCGAGCGACCGGGCGTAGGCCGGTTCGGCATAGGTGAGGCCCGGCAGTTCGAGACCGATCGACGGGGTGATGGAGGACTGGTGAGCCCCTCCCTCGGGCGCCAACGTCACCCCCGCCGGCGTGCCCACCACCACGAAACGGGCGTCGTTGTAGAGCGCGTAGATCAGGGCATCGAGACCCCGGCAGACGAACGGGTCGTAGACCGTGCCGATCGGCAGCAGGTGCTGGCCGTGCAGCTCGTGGCCGAGGCCGAACGCATGCAGTGCCAGGAACAGGTTCATCTCGCTGATGCCCAGCTCCACGTGCCGGCCGGCGGCGTTCTGCTGCCACTTCAGCAGCCGGTCACTGCCGAGGTAGTCGGGCATCTCCTCGGGGGCGAAGACGCCCATCTTGTTGATCCATCCGCCGAGGTTGGTCGACACGCTGACATCCGGCGACGTGGTCACCATCCGGGCGGCCACGGCCTCGATGTTGCCGAGCGCGGTCAGCACCCGACCGAACGTCTCCTGCGTGCTGACCGGCTTGGAGGCGAGGATGCCGGTGGCGTCGGGGATCGGCAAGGTCGGCCGTGGTGCCACGGGCTCGTTGTTCAGTTCCTCGCCGGTGACGCCGCACATGGCGGCCTCCGGCGTGCCGGGTTCGAACCGGTCCCACTCGTCGTCGACCGTGAGACCCAGCTCGGTTCTCAGTGCGTCGATCTGCGGGTCGGACAGCAACGCCGCATGGTTCAGCGGGTCGCCGGCCATCGGCAGGCCCCATCCCTTCACCGTGTACGCGAACACCACGCTCGGACGCGTGGTTTCGGCGTCGCAGCGACGGTAGGCATCGAGCAGGGCCGGAAGGTCGTGGCCACCGAGATTGGTGACCAGTGGATACAGCTCGTCGTCGGTGATGTCGGCGACCACGGCGCGGAGTTCGTCCGATCCACCCTCGACGAAACGCTCACGAAGGGCCGACCCGCGTCGCGCGAACAGCGACTGGTAGCGCTCGTTCTCCATCGCGTCGATGTGCGCCCGCAGTGTCTCGCCGCCCGGCTGCGCGAAGGCCTCGTTCAGCAAGGTGCCGTACTTGACCTCCTCGACGTGCCACCCGGCGCCGTCGAAGAACTCCATCAGCTTCTTGATCTTCTGGTCGGGGATCACCCGGTCGAGGCTCTGACGGTTGGCGTCGATTACCCACATCACGTTGCCGAGGCCCTGCAGGGCCGGGTCGGAGATGGCCTCCCAGATGTTGCCTTCGTCGAGTTCGGCGTCACCGACGAGGGCGATGAAACGCGCAGGCGGCCGCCGTTCGGTGGCGGTGACGTCGCCGGTGTCGAAGTGAGCCTCGACGTAGCGACGGGCCATCGCCGCGAACAACGGCGCCACGGCACCGAGGCCGACCGAGCCGGTGGAGAAGTCGGCCACGTCGGGGTCCTTCGTGCGACTGGGATACGCCTGCAGGCCGCCCACGTCGCGCAACCGGGTGAGGTACGAGCGGTCGAGCTCACCGGTGAGGTACTTGATCGAGTGGTACACCGGGCTGGCGTGGGGTTTCACCGCCACCTTGTCGTCGCCCGACAGATGCCCGAACCACAGCGCCGTCATGATCGACACCATCGACGCCGACGAGGCCTGGTGGCCACCGACCTTGATCGCCATGTCGCCCGACGGTGCAGGTCGTTCTCGATTGGCATGGTCGATCATCCGTGTGGCGATCCACAGCACCCGCTGCTGCACCCGTTCCATCACCTCCACGTCGACGGCGGTGTCGCCAGCCTCCCCCACGCCCGCAGTCTGCCATCCCCCGGTCGACATCGACCCAAGCTGGGTGCTGACCGACCTGCGATGAGCCACCGGCCAGACACCCCGGCCCCTCGCTCATCGCACCTCAGGTCATCACCCCTGCGATGAGCCACAGGCCAGACACCCCGGCCCCTCGCTCATCGACGGCTCCGGATCGGCGGCACGGAGGTTGCACGGCTACAACAGTGCGGTGGACGCCACCCCGACCGGCAACCGATCCGACGCCGAGCCTGCGGATGCGGTCGCCTTCGATCCGGGCGCACTGCGCGAGAAGTACCGGGCCGAGCGCGACAAGCGTCTGCGTGCCGACGGCAACGAGCAGTACGTCGACATCGGCGGGTACGAGGACTACCTCCACGACCCCTACGTGCCACCGATCGAGCGCGAGCCGCTCACCGACGAGGTGGAGGTGCTGATCATCGGCGGCGGGTTCGGCGGCCTGCTCGCCGGCGCCCGACTGCGCGAGGCCGGCGTCGACGACATCCGCGTGGTGGAGAAGGGTGGCGACTTCGGCGGTACCTGGTACTGGAACCGCTATCCCGGCGCGGCGTGCGACGTGGAGAGCTACGTGTACCTGCCGCTGCTGGAGGAGATCGGCTACATGCCGACGCAGAAGTACTCCCAGGCGGCAGAGATCCTGGCGCACAGCCAGGCGATCGGCCGGCACTTCGACCTCTACCGCAACGCGTGCTTCCAGACCGAGGTCACCGAGATGCGCTGGGACGCCGACGACCACCGCTGGGTCGTGTCGACCAATCGCGGTGACGCGATGCGTGCCCGCTTCATCGTGATGGCGAGCGGTCCGCTGCACCGCCCGAAGCTGCCCGGCATCGAGGGGATCGAGAGCTTCGAGGGGCACATGTTCCACACGAGCCGGTGGGACTACGACTACACCGGTGGCGGCTCGGAGGGTGGCCTCGACGAGCTCGCCGACAGGACGGTCGGCATCATCGGCACGGGCGCCACCGCCGTGCAGTGCGTGCCGCACCTCGGCGCCGGAGCGAAGCAGCTCTACGTGTTCCAGCGCACGCCGTCGTCGATCGACGTGCGCGACAACCGACCGACCGATCCCGACTGGGCGGCTTCGCTCGAGCCCGGTTGGCAGCAGCGGCGGATGGAGAACTTCAACAACCTGGTGTCGGGGATCCCCGAGCCGGAAGACCTGGTGAACGACGGGTGGACCGACATCATCGGCAACCTGTTGATCATGGTGCGCAAGGGACGTGCCGACGTGTCACCCGAAGGCATGGCCTCCACGGTCGAACTCGCCGACTTCGAGAAGATGGAGCAGATCAGGTCACGGGTGGAGACGATCGTCCACGACCCGAACACCGCCGAGGCACTCAAGCCCTGGTACCGCCAGTTCTGCAAGCGGCCCTGCTTCCACGACGAGTACCTCGACACGTTCAACCGTCCGAACGTGCAGCTGGTCGACACCGAGGGCCGCGGCGTGAAGCGGATCACACCGACCGGTGTCGTGGTGGAGCGCACCGGCGCCGACGGCGAGCTGCACGAGGAGCAGTTCGACGTCGACTGCCTGATCTACGCGACCGGATTCGAGGTGGGCACCGACTACACGCGTCGGGCCGGCTACGAGCTGTACGGACGTGACGGCATCACACTCACCGAGTACTGGGCCGACGGTGCATCCACACTGCACGGCATGCACAGCCGGAACTTCCCCAACTGCTTCGTCTTCAGCAACATCCAGTCGGGTTTCACGGTGAACTTCCCGCACATGCTCAACGAGCAGAGCAAGCACCTCGCCTACATCCTCGCCGAGGCCCGTGCTCGTGGCGTCACGGTCATCGAGGCCGAACGCGAGGCCGAGGACGCATGGGTGCAGACGATCGTCGACCTGTCGCAGATGAACCAGCAGTTCCTCGAGTCGTGCACTCCCGGCTACTACAACAACGAGGGCAAGCCCGGTGAGCGCAGCCTGAAGAACGGCAGCTACGGCGCGGGCGCCGTCGCCTTCATCCAGCTGCTCGAACAGTGGCGTGCCGACGGCTCGATGCCCGGCCTGGAACTCACGACCGCATAGGCGTCAGGTCCATCCCCGACGTCACCACTCCGAGCGATGAGCCACGGGCCACACACCCTGGCCGTTCGCTCATCGCAGCTCGGGCCACCACCTCAGCGATGAGTCCCGGGCCAGACTGTCCGGCCGTTCGCTCATCGCAGCTCGGGTTCCGAAAGGTTCCGGGTCGTCGGCGGGG
>JAWLEC010000279.1:0-2544 GCA_041686315.1 Ilumatobacteraceae bacterium | reverse complement strand
GCCGAGGAGGCGTTCGGACCGGTCGACATCCTCGTGAACAACGCCGGTGTCCCCGACGCCCAGTACGCCACCAAGATGTCGGTGGAGCTCGTCGACCAGGTGCTCGACACCAACCTGCGTGCACCGTTCCTGCTGTCGTGCGAGGTCGCCCGCCGCCTCATGGCGGCCCAGCTGCCGGGACGGATCGTGAACATCTCGTCGGTGGCCGGTTTCCACTACGCGGGCGGCGGCGCCGCGCTCTACTCGATCAGCAAGACGGGCGTGAACCGGCTCACCGAGACCCTGGCCGTCGAGTGGTCGAAGTTCGGGATCAACGTGAACGCGATCGCCCCCGGCATGTTCTCCTCGGAGATGACCGACGGCATGCTGCAGCGCATCGGCAACGTGGTGCCGTCGTTCCCCCGCAAGCGGATCGGTGAGCCGCACCATCTCGACAGCACCCTGCTGTACCTGGTGGCACCGGCGTCGGAGATGGTGACCGGCACCGTGATCCGCGTCGACGACGGGCAGGGCCCGCGCTGACCCCGCTGTCGCTTCTCAGTCGGAGGGTGGGAGCACGGCGTCGACCAGGGCGTTCTCGAGCCGGGTGAGTTCGGCGTCGATCCGCCCCCTCGCCCGGCGCCGTTCGTTGACCGGCATCGTCGCCGAGATCGCCACCGCACGCGACAGTTCGTCGATCGCCCGGCGGATCGCTGCGCCTGCCTCGGCCGTCCCCTGGCCCGTGGCGGGAAACACGAGATCCACGTTGCGGCGCAGTGCGGCGACCCGTCGCTCGACGCCCTTGTGTCCGAAGCGCCGGGTGGGGTCGAGCCGGGAGAGCAGGGGTTCGGTCGTCGGGGAACGGCGGTCGCGGGCGTCGGCGCCGGAACTGTCCGGCGCTGCGTCTGCGTCCGCGTCGTAGGACGCGACGTCGATCACGCCGTCGCGGCGGGCCGCCTGGCGTTGCACGGCCCACTCCCTCGCGGCGCCCGACGACTTGCGGAGCTGCTCGCGGACCCGCTCGTCCTGCAGCGCGCTGAGCGCGATCATCAGCGCTCCCTGCGCGGCCTTGCGGGTGGACGTGGGGATGGGGAAGGGCTTCTTCGGCGTGACCATGTCGGCTCTCTGCCGATTCTACGGGGCGGCTACCGTCGGGCCGTCGGTCACCACCTGACCGGCCATCACTGCAAAGGAATCACCTCATGCGCGACGCCGTCTTCGTCTCCTACGCCCGTACCGGCCTGGCCAAGGCCGGCCGCGGCGGGTTCAACATCACGCCCGCCATGTCGATGGCCGCCCATGCGATCAGCAGTGCGGTCGACCGGGCCGGTGTCGAGCGCGAGGCCGTCGAGGACGTCGCACTCGGCAACGGCGCACACGGCGCCGGCAACCTCGGCCGGCTCGCCGGGCTGCTGGCCGGACTGCCGGTCACCACCGGCGGCAACACGATCCAGCGTCACTGCTCGTCGGGGCTCAACTCCATCGCCGTGGCCGCCAACCACATCCGCGTCGACGGCGCCGACTGCGTGGTCGCCGGCGGGGTCGAGTCGATCTCGATCCCCAGCCCGGGCATGGGTGGCTCGGTCAACATGGACCCGCAGCTCACCGACATGTACCCGGCGATCTACATGGCGATGATCGAGACCGCCGACATCGTGGCCGACCGCTACGGCGTGTCACGCGAGTACCAGGACGAGTACTCGCTCGAGTCGCAGATGCGCATGGCTCGGGCGCAGGAGAACGGCCTGTTCGAGAACGAGATCGTGCCGATGGACACCCAGATGAAGCTCGTCGACAGGGAGACCAAGGAGGAGACGATCGTCGACTACACGGTCACCGGTGACGAGTGCAACCGTCCGTCGACCACGCTCGAGGGCCTGGCCAAGCTCCAGCCGGTGCGCGGCGAAGGCAACTACGTCACCGCCGGCAACGCCAGCCAGCTGTCCGACGGCGCCGCGGCCGTGGTGATGATGTCCGACGAGGAGGCGTCACGGCGCGACATCGAGCCGCTCGGTGCGTTCCGGGGGTGGGCCGTTGCCGGGTGCGAACCCGACGAGATGGGCATCGGCCCGATCTACGCCGTGCCGAAGCTGCTGCAGCGCCACGGCCTCACGGTCGACGACATCGACATCTGGGAGCTCAACGAGGCGTTCGCCAGCCAGTGCCTCTACTCGCGTGACACGCTCGGCATCGATCCCGACAAGTACAACGTGAACGGCGGCTCGATCGCCATCGGCCATCCGTTCGGGATGACCGGCACGCGCTGCGCCGGCCACGTGCTGCTCGAGGGCAGGCGCCGTGGAGCGAAGTGGGGCGTCGTCACGATGTGCATCGGTGGCGGCCAGGGGGCCGCCGGCCTCATCGAGATCTACTGATCGAGAGCGCGCACAGGGCCCTTCGCCACTGGTGCCACCCTTCGCAACCAGGTGCAATGGTGGCGAGAGGAGGCCTGACATGTGCTTCGCCGATCCTGCACGGGTGCTCGACGTCGAGGGAGACACGGCGACCGTCGACGTCGACGGTGTCACGACCTGGGCCGGGCTGTCGGTGGTGCGCGCCCAGGGC
>JAWLEC010000007.1:0-43324 GCA_041686315.1 Ilumatobacteraceae bacterium | reverse complement strand
GTGGTCGTGGGCGGCACGCTGGCGATCCACGACGTCTTCCCCGACCCCGCCGACGGAGGCCGCCCGCCCTACGAGCGGATCTTCCTGCCCGCCGTGGAGTCGGGCCGGTTCACGTTGGTGTCGGCGACCGGCTCACTCCGTGTCCTGCGTCGCGACCGCTGACCTGCCGGCACGGCGCACGTAGGCCAGCGGACGCTGCACCACGAACCGACCCCTGTCGACGTAGAGCAGCAGCCCGGCACCGACCGACATGATGCCGCTCGACACGATCCCCAGCGTCCCCGTGGACCCGGCGGCCAGCAGGGCACCGCCCAGCAGAGGGCCGAAGACGCGTCCGAGCGCCATCACCGCCTGGGCGTCGCCCGCACGTTCCTCGGGGAAGTTCGACCGGGCGGCGAGCAGGCCGAACGCCGCCGGGATGCCCATGAAGAACACGAAACCCCACAGCACGATGGCGATGCCGAACACGACGCCGCTACGTGAGACCGCAATGGCGAGTGCGCACGCCGCCGTGATCAGGAACCAGAGGCCGGCCGGCCCTCGCCGCCCGGTCCAACGGGCGGAGGGGATGGCGGCGAGGGCGTTGCCGCTGAACAACAGCGACACGGTCAGAGGTGACAGGCCGTCGAGGTCGCGCCCGATCGCAGCGCCGTAGACGAACACCGACGAGCCACCCATCGTGATGACGGCGAGAGCGAGCAGGATGGCGCGAGCGGCCCGGGTCGGGGCATGGCGGGTGCGGTGGGGCCGGAGCCGGTCGACGGAGGGCACCTGCCGCGCCCAGAGCAGGGGGAGCGCGGTGATGACGGCCAAAACGACGAAGAGCCAGCGGAGACCGGCCGTCTCGATGACGGTGGCGATCCCGGGCGCCACCAGCGTGCCGACGATCGGGCCGACGACGGCGACGTCGCCGGTCTTCGCGGTGTCGCCGAACGCCGCCTGCCAGGCGATCCAGGCGGCGAGTCCGAGCGACACCCCGCTGCCGAAGCGTGTCACGGCGAGGATCGCGAACTCGGGGGAGACCGCCGACGCGAGGTTGGCGATCACGCCGATGAGCATCCCGGTCACGAAGACCCGTCGCACGGGACGCAGGAACCGCCCACCGATCCAGGACGCGATCACGAAGCCGGCCAGCTGGGTGGTCGACATCCACCCGGCGGCGCTCACGCTGACGCCGTACTCGTCGGAGACGGCGGGGAGGAGGAACGGGGTGGCCGTGAACACGGCGGTGCTCGACGCGATGGCCACGAGCAGCGCGGCGGGGACGGTGGGCCGCGCCGCGGCCAGGAGGCGTACCGGTGCCTGGAACGCCATGCGTCGACTGTGCCGGTCGCCTAGTGGGCGGCGGCGAACTCGGCGCGCAGCTCGTCGCGCGCTGCGGCGATCACGTCACGTACCCCGTCGCGCAGTGCCGGCATGTCGTCCATCGTGAGACCCTCGGTGGGGATCGGGTCGAGGACGCGGACCTCGGCCTCGGCGTAGCCGAGACGCCAGTCGTGCTTGCGCAACGCATCGCGTGTGCCGTACACCGCGAGCGGGAGGATCGGCAGCTGGGTCTCGATGGCCAGCCGGAACGCCCCGGACTTGAACGGTCGCAGATCGCCGGTCTTCGAACGGGTGCCCTCGGGGAAGATCATCACCGACACCTTCGAGTCGAGCCGCTCGCGTGATGCCTCGAGGGCAGCTGCGGCGGAATCGGTGTCGCCACGGGTGAGCGGGATGTCGCGGGCGAGCCGCATCATCCATCCGACGAGCGGGATCTTGAGGATCTCGATCTTCGACATCCACTTCATCTCGGTGGGCAGGTGGGAGATGAGGAGGATGTCGACGAAGCTCTCGTGATTGGACACCACGACGTAGGGCCGGCGCATGTCGTCGGGAAGGGTGCCCGACGTGCGGAACTTCCACAGCGGGGTGAGCTTCTCGTGCACGACGGTGAGCTTGCGGAACAGGTAGCCGGCGGCGTAGGCACCACGGTCGAACGGGAGCGTGACGATGCGCACGATCGCCACCATCGGTGTCCACACGATGACGACGACGCCGAGCACGAACCAGCTCCAGATCGAAAAGACGGTCCTGGCGATGGTCGATTGCACGCCGAGAGGGTAGCGCCACCCCTCGGCGCATGACGGCTCGGCCGCCCCCCGGTCGCCCCGGACCGACCCCGGTCGAGCACTCGTCGGGCACTCTTCGTTTGCGTGACGTTTTCTTTGGGGCGTCCCGACATTTTCGTCACGCAAACGCCTCGGGATGCGCGGGGTGCTGCGTTTGCGTGACGTTTTCTTTGGGGCGTCCCGACATTTTCGTCACGCAAACGAAGAGCGGCCGGCTCAGGGGAGGTCGTGGTGGAAGATGCCGCTGGCGGGGGTGGTGCGGGTGATGGCGTCGACGGCGAGGACCACCGCAGCCGCCGTGTACGACGTGTGCTCGTCGAACGGGAACAGCACCGGCTCGGGATACACGATGCCGGTCCAGTAGGAGCCGTCCTCGCGCCGATGCGTCCGCGTCCACTCGAGCAGGTCGGTGGCCGTCGACAGGTCACCGATGGCGGCGTAGGCGAGCGCACACTCGGCCGTCTCCGATGCGGTCACCCACGGCTCGTCACTGACGCAGCGGATGCCCAGGCCCTCCATGGCGAAGGTGTCCCAGCCGTCGGCGAGGCGCACCTTCGCCGCTTCACCCGTGAGGGCGCCGGTGAGGACGGGGTAGTACCAGTCCATCGCCCACCGGGTCTTCGGCTCGAACACCGAGGGATCGTTGCGGATCACCTCGGCCATCACGTCGGCCGCCTCGATCCAGTCGTGCCGCTCCGACCCGAGCAATCGGCCGAGGGCGGCACCGCAGCGCAGCGCGTGCTGGATGCTGGCCGTGCCCGTGAGGAGCGCGTAGCCCCACGGCCGCTCGTCGGGCTCGACCGCCCACAACGGCAGGCCGTCGGGGCGGCGCAGCGACAGCACGAAGTCGAGGGCCCGTTCCACCGTCGGCCAGAGGTTGTCGGCGAAACCGCGATCCCACGTGCTCTCGAGGTGATGGCACACGCCGGTGGCGATGTAGGCGCACACGTTGGTGTCGAGCTTGGTCTCCTCCACCGTGCCGTCGCTGCGGTAGTAGGCATGCCACGACCCGTCGGCACGCTGGGTGGCGGCGAGCCACTCGTAGGCTCGCTCGGCCTCGTCGTGGAATCCGGCCACGTCGAGCGCCATTGCCGTCTCCACGTGATTCCACGGGTCGCAGTGCCCGCCCGGGAACCAGGGGATCATGCCGCTGTCGAGCTGCAGGGACGCCAGGTGTTCGCCCGTTGCCTGCAACTCGTCGGCGTTGAGGACCCCGACCAGCTCGGGCCGGGGACTCACGATGTGGCACCTGCCGTGGTCGGCGCCGGCGCCGGCGCTCGATCGTGGCCCGGCTTCACGGCGTAGAACACGATGCTCTTGCCGATCATGGGCGACAGCACCCGGTCGGCCACCTTCGTGGCGGCGGGTTGCTCCATGATGTCCCACTCGAGGAACTCGCGGTAGCGGGTGACGGCGGGATGGTCGTCGTTGCGTGGCCCCACGGCACACTTCAGCCACCAGTACGGCGAGTGCAGAGCGTGGGCGCGGTGGCGGCCCTGCACGTCGAGGCCGGCCGAGCGCAGCTTCGCCGCCAGTTCGGTGGCGCTGTAGATCCGCACGTGCCCGCCGGGGCTCTTGGGTGCGTGGTACTCGTCGGACAGCATCCAGTTGACCTTCTCGGGGAACCACGCCGGCACGGTCGCGGCGAAGTGACCGCCCGGCTTGAGCACCCGCACCATCTCGGCGATCGCCCCCACGTCGTCCTGGATGTGTTCGAGCACCTCGGACGTGATCACCACGTCGAACGAGCCGTCGGCGAACGGCAGCCGCGTGGCGTCGCCGCGCAGCACGCCCTTGAAGCGCTCGATGTCGATCTCGCCGGCGTCGACCATCCCACCGAGCGTGGCCCGGGTCTGCACCACCTCGTCCTCGGCGTAGTCGAGTGCGACCACGTCGGCACCGCGCCGCGCGCACTCGAACACGTGACGGCCGAAGCCGGCGCCCGCGTCGAGCACCCGATCGCCGGGCGCGAGGCCCAGCTGGTCGAAGCGGATCGTGAGCATGTCAGAGTCGTCCGTTGCGGCGGAGTTTGTCGACGTTCGCCGGCATCGCGAGCACTTCTCGGTACTGGTCGACGGTCATCTCGGCGCACTTCGTCCAGGTCCAGCGCTCCAGGACGCGTCGGCGTCCGGCGTCGCCGACGCGTGCGCGCAGTTCGCGATCGTCGAGGCCGCGAGCGATGGTGGCGGCCAGTGCGTCGGCGTCGCCGGCGCGGCACTGCAGGACGGTGTCGCCGTCGGTTCCGGTCACCTCGGGTAGGGCGCCACCGTCGGTGGCCACCAGTGGCGTCCCCGAGCACATCGCTTCGATGGCGGGCAGGCTGAACCCCTCGTAGAGGCTGGGAACCACTGCCAGTTCGGCTTCGGAGTACAGCTCGACGATGCGTTCGTCGGTCACTCCCGACACGAACTCGATGTGCGGGGCGAGGCCGTAGCTGTCGATGAGGTCCATCGAGTGGCCGGGGCGCGGCTTGCCGATGATCGTGAGAGAGACGTCACGCTCGGTGCGCAGCTTCGCCATCGCCTCGAGCAGGTACGACAGGCCCTTCAGCGCGACGTCGGCCGATGCGGTGGTGATCAGCCGTCCGGGTCGGCGTTCGACGTGGTCGAGGGGCTTGAAGAGGTCGGGGTCGACGCCGACGGGCACCAGGCGCATCCGGTCGATGCTGACGCCCATGTCGGTGTGGATGTCGTCGATCGAGTTCTGGCTGACCACCACGATGCGGGGCATCTTCGACGCGACGCGGCCCTGCATCTTCACGAACGAGTACCAGCGGCCGACGGACAGACGCTTGTACCAGTTCCTGGCGTGGCTCATCTCGAGCTCACGGTCCTTGGTGATGGGGTGGTGGAGCGTGACGACCGTGGGGATCTTCGCCTCGATCCGGCGGACGCCGTAGCCGAGGCACTGGTTGTCGTGGACGAGGTCGAACTCGCCTGCGCGGGGGATCAGCTCGCGGGCGGCCCGTGCGCTGAACGCGAGCGGTTCGGGGAACGTGCCGGTGACGAACTGGGCCATCTCCAGCAGGTCCTCGCGCGTCTCGAGCTCCCAGAAGCCGGGGAACCGGCCGGGGAAGTAGTCGTTGAACGTGTCGAGGCTGGGCAGCTTGGTGAGCGTGACCCGCTCGTCGAGCACCGGGTAGGGCTGACCGCCGAGCACCTCGACGGTGTGGCCGAGGTCGGCGAGCGCTTTGGTGAGATGCCGGGTGTACACCCCCTGGCCGCCCACGTGGGGCTTGCCGCGGTAGGTGAGGTAGGCGATCTTGAGAGGTGCGTCAGGATCGAGACCGGCCGTGGACATCCGGGGCAGGCTATCGGGCTGCGGTTACCGACGGGTAACGCAGGGTATGCCGTGCCGGATCAGCCGCAGCAGGTGCGCGATTCGTGGTCGAGCTGCTCGGCGTCGGCGGTCTTCACGTACCACTCCCACCGGTTGCCGTCGGGAGCTTCGATCCACGTCTCGGTCTTCTCGGCGTAGCAGCACACCGTGTCGTCGACCCCGGTGGTCTCGATGCCCGACTCGGTGAGTCGCGCCTCGGCGGCGGTGACGTCGGACGCCGTGTCGGTCTCCACGCCCAGGTGGTTGATCGATCCGGCGGTCCCGGCACCTTCGAACAGCACCAGCTTCAGTGGCGGTTGATCGATCGCGAAGTTGGCGTAGCCGGGCCGCACCTTGGAGGGCTCGGTGGCGAACATCCGGGAGTAGAAGTCGATCGCCTGATCGAGATCGTCGACGTTGAGAGCGAGTTGGAGGCGCATGGTGGGGGTCCTTTCGTATTGACGAATATCAATATATCAGCTCCGATGAGCGATGGGCCACACGCTCTGGCGCTTCGCTCATCGCGGGAGGGTTGCCGGCCTCACCAGGAGATGGTCATGGTGCGGCGCAGTGGGGTGGAGGGATCGACCGTGACGAGGCCGCCCACGGCGCGATCACCGAGGCCGAACGCGTCGGGCGGACCCGACTGCGGCTCGACGCAGATGGCGTGGTCCATGTGGTCGAACACCACCCAGTGATCGCAGTCCGACGACACCGTCACCTCCGCAGCGACGGCCCGGTCGTGGAGGAGCACCACCGGCTCGGTGTTCACGAAGCAGTCGTCCCACGGCCCGGGGCGCGGCTCGACGATCTCGCCCGTGGGGATGCCGAACTCGTCGCGGACGTACATCGCCGTGGGGCGGAACACCAGCCGGTCGGGTGTGCGGAACCAGGGATGCCATCCCGTCACGGCCGGGAACGGGGCGCCGCTCGACGCCACCGTCAGCTCGCACCGCATCTCGTGCGGCGACACCTCGATCCGCTGCGTGGCGACACCGACGAAGGGCCAGTCGAGCGCACCCTCCAGCGGGCACGACATCACCACCGTCGTCGCCGTCAGCTCCTCGACCGACCAGGGGCGCGTGAAGACGGTGCCGTGGATGCTGTGCGTGCGGCGCGGATCGTGGTCGCCGACGTCGGCGTGATCGTGATCGCCGTCGTGATGGTTCGTCACCAGCTGGTGGTGTACCCCGCCGAAGGCGAACCTGCCCTCGCGGATGCGGCCCGCCCACGGCGCCATCGGGAACGACCCCCACTGCATCGCCCGGCCGAGATCCTCGGGCACGTCGACGAGCAGTGGCTCACCCTCCACACGGATCTGGGCGACACGTCCACCGGCACCGGGTGCCATCTCCACGACCGTGCCCGCCGCCGAGAGCGTGAGCCAGGGTGGGTCGATCGACGGCATGGCCGCGATACTGCCTGCATGCGAGCGCTGGTGCAACGAGTGGAGCGGGCCGAGGTCACGAGCCGTCCGACGCCCGACGCCGCCTGGGACGTGGCCGGATCGATCGGGCCCGGTCTCTGCGTCTTCGCCGGTGTCACGCACACCGATGGCGACGCCGAGGCCGACAGACTCGCCGACAAGCTGTGGGGGCTGCGGATCTTCGCCGACGACGACGGGGTCATGAACCGGTCGGTGGCCGATGTCGGCGGGGCGGTGCTGGTGGTGAGCCAGTTCACCCTCTACGGCGACGTGGCCAAGGGGCGGCGCCCGAGCTGGACCGCTGCGGCGCGTCCCGAGCAGGCCGAACCGCTCGTGGACCGGCTGGTGGCGTCGCTACGAGCGCTGGGGGCCGACGTGGCCACCGGCCGCTTCCGCACCGACATGCGCGTCGACCTCGTGAACGACGGCCCCGTCACGCTGATGATCGAGGTCGGCTGACCCGGCGGTGCCCGAGCGGTCGGCGTCACGGTCGGCGTCCCCGTCGGCGTCACGGTCGGCGTCACGGTCGCCGGCGGAGCGGGCCCCGGTCCGGATCGAGCGGCCGAACCACACGGACGCACCGAACAGGACCAGCAGTGCGACCACGAACGGGGCCTCGCCGAGCTGCACGTACCAGGTGCGGCCCTCGCGCAGCTCGAGCTCGTCGTACAGCACACGCTGTTCGCTCACCCCGGTGCGCTGGCGCAACGTGGCGTCGCTGTCGACGATCGCGGTGAACCCGGTGGGCGCCGCCTGGGCGACCCAGCGGCCGGTCTCGATGGCCCGCAGCCGGGTCGAGGCCACCTGCTGCGTCTGCACGATGGTGCCCGTGTAGCTGGCGCCGTTGGTGGGGTTGAGGATCGCCTCGGCACCCTCCTTCACGCCCTCGCGGGCGCGGCCGGGGAAGAAGACCTCCCAGGAGATCACGACCCCGAGCCGGGTGCCGTCGGGAAGGTCGAGGACGGCGGGCTCCGTGCCCTTCACGGCATCGCGCCCGACCTGCTCGATCGGCGCACCGACGGCTTCCAGCAGGCCGCGCAGCGGGACGTACTCGCCGTACGGCACCCGCCGCACCTTCACGTACGACGACACGATCTCACCGTCGGGGGCGACCACGATCTGCGAATTGATCCGCGGCTCCTCGGTGACACCCACGGCGATCGGTGCGTCGAGCCGGGACGCCTCGGCGACGATCGCGTCGTACACCACCGACCCCTCGAACACGTTCACGTCGATCGTGTTCTCCGGCCACAGCACGAGGTCGAGGTCGGACCCCTCCGGACTGTCGGGGTCGATGGCACGCGTCGCCTCGAGATGTCGTTCGGTGACCTCGATCGGGGGCACCTCCAACGCCGACGTCCCCTGCTCGCCCCCGCCCTGCACGGCCGCGATCCGCAGCGTCTCGCCGGTGACGGACCCGCGGGGGGCCACGGTCACCGCGAGCACCAGCAGGATCACGATCGACGCGACAGCGACCCCACCGTGGGGGGCGCCGGAATTTCCCGGGCGGAAGCGGCGGGCGAACGACGGCTCGCCGGCGGCCGGGCCGGCGAGCGCGAACCCCAGCTGCAACACCACCCAGGTGATGAGAATCGGACCGCCCACCCGCGCCAGGCCCACGAGCGGGCTGTCGACCTGCGACACGCCCAGCGTGGCGAGCGGGATGCCGCCGAACGGGAACGAGAAACGCAGCGCCTCCACGAGGGCATGCGCGGCCGGACGGCCGATGACCCGCCACGGGCCGACCGGTGCGACGAGCGCCGCGACCATGTGGAACGAGGCGAACACGGCGCCCGCCACCACGTAGCCGGGCGCTGTGAGCTGCACCATCCAGCCCATCCCGAGGTACATCCATCCGGCGCCGAACAGGAATCCCCGCAGCATCCGTTGCCGTCGGGTCGGCGTCTCGCCGAGCGAGAACTCGAACAGCACCACTCCCACGACGGCGAGCGGCCAGAATCCCCACGGTGGCATCGACAGCGCCACCAGCGCGCCCGAGCCGAGTGCCAGCGCAGGCCTGGCCAGGCGGTCGCGCCAGGCGACCCGGACCGGAGTGTGTTCGTTCAAGACGCGAGTTCGAGGTCGACGACGATCCGCTGGGCCGTCGATCCGAGGGGATGGCAGGCGAACAGGGTGGCCGTCGCCGTCGGCGTGGGATCGGTGATCCACAGCGCGTCGGGGTAGACGATGTGGGTGCGCGTCACGCGATAGGTCCAGTCGCCCGTCGGCGTGGCGAACAGCACTTCGTCGCCGGGCTCGAGTTCGTTCACGTACCGGAACTCGGCGTTGTGGCTGGTGCGGTGCGCGGCGACGACCACGTTGCCGATCTCACCCGGCATCGCCGAACCCGGCCAGTGCCCGGGAGCCTGATCGAGGGTCGAGAGGCGGATGCCCTCGAGCAGCGGTGCATCGAGGCCGATCTCGGGGATGACGATCCGTCCCAAATCGATCCGCGGTTCTGCGGAGCGGGTGTCCTGCGGCGGGGCGATCGGCTGCGACTGCTGGACCGCCAGCGTCGTGGTGGTCGTCGTGGTGGTGGTCGTGGTGGTCGTCGTGGTGGTCGTCGTGGTGGTGGTCGTCGTCGTCGTGGGACCCGTGGTGGGAGGCGTCGTGGTGGGAGGTGGCGTGGTGGGAGGTGGCGTGGTGACCGAGGCGGAATCGATCGACGCCAGGGTCTCCGAGCTGCGGTCGACCATCAAGAAGGCACCCACGAGCGCCACGACCAGCGCGACGAGGCCCGCCACGGCGCCCAGCCGGAGACGGCGCTGCTGGGGTTCGCTGGCGAGCCCGGACATGGTGTTCAGTGTGCCAGATGTCGAAGCTGCCCGCTCGCGCGGGCAGCGATGCGATGGGCGTCGCGGACGCAGGCGGGGATACCGATGCCCCGGTATCCGGCACCGGTGACGAACACGCCCCCGGGGAGGGCGCGGTCGACGGCGTCGACCCAGCGCCCGTGGTGGGGCCGGTACTGGGCGAATGCCGCCGGCCACCGGGTGATCCGTACCTCGATCGGGGAGAACGCCACGCCGAGGTGGCGGTGGAGGTCGGTCAGCACGGCCTCGACCACCTCGTCGTCGGACAGGTGCAGCACGGCCATGCCGTCACGCCCGAGCGACACGCGCAGCAGCTCGCCACCCGCCGGCGGTCGCCAGTGAGCCCACTTCTGGGATCCGAACGAGGCGGCGGTGACGAGCCGTTGATCGGGCTTGGGGACCAGGTAGCCGCTGAGGCCGCGCAGCCGGTCGGGCCACTCGTCGGCGGGGACGTGCAGTGTGACCATGATGACGTCGGCGGTCTCGGCCGCCGAGAGCAACTCGGCTGCCTGCGGGGCGGCGCCGGCGAGCAGCAGCGCACTGGCGCGGGCGGGCGAGGCGAGTACCACCGCATCGTGCCGTGCGGCTGGGCTCCCGCCGGAGTCGGCCACCGTCCACCCGCCTTCGTCCGAGCGTTCGAGGCCCGCCACCGGCGTTCCGCGACGGATGTCTCCACCGGCGGCGGTGACGGCGGCGGCGACGGCGCCCACCAGCGACGCGATGCCGCCGCGAGGGGTGGCGAACACCGGGCTGGCGGCCGCCGTGGCGGTGCCGGCCTGCCGACGCTGCCGTCGGGCGGCCAGCAACAGGCTGCGGTTGCCGTCGGCCAGCGCCGCCAACTGGGGCACCTCGCCGAGGCTGAACCGGTCGGTGTCGGCGGCGTAGATGCTGCCCACCAGGGCGTCGACGAGCCGGTCGTGCACCTCGTCGCCGAAGCGTGCCCGCACGAGTTCGCCGATCGAGTCGTGGGCGGTCGGCGTGCGCGGCAGCAGCGGCTCGACCGCCGCGCGCAGCTTGCCCTTCCACGACAGCAGACCGGTGGTGGCCATGGGCCGGAGCCGCCCGGGAAGGCCGAGCAGCAGCCCGTCGGGGATCCGGTGGAGCCCGTCGTGCCACACGGCGGCACCGACCGGCTCGGGTGACACGAGCTGCTCGCCGAGCCCGACGCGGGTGGCGAGGTCGACCGCCTCGGGGACGCGGGCCAGGAAGGCGTCGGCGCCGGCGTCCACGTGGGGGAGCCCGGCGAAGGGTGAGGCGTCGATCCTGCCGCCGACGCGCTGATCGGCCTCGTACACGGTGACGGCGACGTCGTCGGGACCGTCGAGGATCGCCAGCGCCGTGGCGAGCCCGCTGATCCCGCCTCCGACGACGGCGACGCTGTGCACGGTCACGTCGCGGCGTCGACGGCGGCGAGGACACGGTCGGCCAGCGCCGCCATGATCGCCGGGTGGTCGTTGACGCAGGCCGTCCGGTCGAAGGCGAGACCGTGCTGTTCGGCCCGCTGCGCCGCCTCGATGTCGAGGTCGAACAGCACCTCGAGGTGGTCGGCGACGAATCCGCAGGCGCTGACGATCACCCCCGCGACTGCGTCGTCGGCATCCTCGCCGGCGGCACGGCCGAGCCCGTCGATGACCTCGAGGATGTCGGGCCCGATCCACGGCTCGGGGGTGCGGCCGGCGGACTGCCAGGCGATCTGCCAGTCGTCACCTTCCGCGAGGCCGAGCCGATCGGCGACGGCTTCGGCGGTCGAACGCAGCTCGTCGGGATACGGGTCGCCGTCGTCGATGATCCGCTGGGGGAGGGAATGCGCCGTGAACAGCACCCGGACGCGCCCGCCCGTGGACGCGCGCATCGCGTCGAGCCGTGTGCGCAGGTCCTCGGCGAGGAACTCGACGAAGGCCGGCTCGACGGCCCAGCTGTCGATGCCCACCACGGTGGTGCTGCTGCCGCTCTCCCGCCCATGGCGGGCCACGCCCTGCGCCGTGCGGTCGAGATACTGCCCGATCGAGTAGGAGGAGTAGTGGGGCGCCAGGACGAGACCGACCACCGTGGGATAGCCGGCCGCCGCCAGCTCCTCGGCGGCGTCTTCCACCTTCGGGTCGGCGTGCTTGAGGCCGAGGGCGACGTGGAACCTCCCGGGCGCGCGTTCGTCGAGCGCCACCTGCAGGGCGTCGCGCTGGGCCTCGGTGAGCTGCGCCAGCGGGGACACGCCACCGATCGCGGCGTACCGCTCGGTGAGGTCGGCGAGCGCTTCGGGTGTGGGTGGCCGACCGCGCCGGATGTCGGTGTAGTACGGCTCGATCTCGGCGGGGGTGCGAGGGGTGCCGTAGGCCATCAGCAGTACGGCGACACGGTTGCGGTTCGAGTCGCGCTGCGGATCCTGGTTCGAGGTCGTATCAGTGGGCATCGGCAGTCCTGTCGGGGTCGTTGGGATCCGGCGTCGTGGCGTCGGGTGTGCCGGACGGTTCGTCGTCCGTGCCGCGACGGGTGACGTCGTGCACGAGGTCGACCACGGCCTGCAGCACGCCCGGATCGGTGTCGGGTTGCACGCCGTGGCCGAGGTTGAAGATGTGGCCGGGGTGGCGTGTGCCGTCGGGCAGCTCGTTGTCGTGCAGCACCTGGCGGGCGCCGGTGAGCGCCGGTTCCACCCCGGCCAGCACGAGCGCCGGGTCGAGGTTTCCCTGCACGACGAGGTCGTCGCCGAGCCGTCGCCGGGCCTCGCCGATGGGCGTGCGCCAGTCGAGGCCGAGCACGGTGGGTCCGGCGTGCACCATCGACTCGAGCAGGTGGTCGCAGCCGATCCCGAAGTGGATCGCCGGTGCGTCGGGGTGCCGGCGCCGGAGTTCGCGGAACACGTGGCGCGAGTGCGGCAGCACGTACCGGTCGTAGTCGCGGCGGCTGAGCGCGCCCGCCCACGAGTCGAAGAGCTGGTACGCCGTGGCGCCGTGGGCGAGCTGGGCGTCGATGAAGGTGATGGCCGACTCGGCGAGCCGTTCCATCACGTCGTGCCAGAGCACCTCGTCGTTGTGGATCAGGGCCTTGGTGTGGCGGTAGTCCTTGGAGGGACGCCCCTCGATGAGGTAGCTCGCCACGGTGAACGGTGCGCCGGCGAAGGCCAGCAGCGGAACGTCGAGTTCGGTCACGAGCCGTTCGACCGTCTCGATCACGTAGTGGATGTCGTCGAGCTCGAGAGGGCGGAGACGGTCGGCGTCGCCGCTGGTGCGCAGCGGTCTGTCCGCCACCGGGCCGGTGCCCGGGGCGACGTCGATGCCGAATCCGACGGCGTGCGGCGGCACCACGATGTCGCTGTACAGCACGGCGGCGTCGACGCCGTAGCGGTGCACCGGTTGGAGCGTGATCTCGGCGGCGAGGTCGGGTTGCTTGATGGCGTCGAGGATCGAGCCGTCGCCGCGCACCCGGCGGTACTCGGGGAGCGAACGACCGGCCTGGCGCATGAACCACACCGGCGTGTGTGCGCCGGGGCGACCGTGAGCGGCGTCGACGAACGGCGAGCGACCGGTCCGGAGCCGATCCTGTCCGGAACCGTGGGTCGGCGTGCGATCTGCGTCGTCCATCGACGTCGGACGCTACCGCCACGCTGCTGCCGGTGCCCCGACGAGCGCCGCCGCAGCGGATCGTGTCCGGGCCGATAGCATTTCATGACCCCGATATGACCCAGCACCACCCTGATCTCGCCGACGAGCAGGCGTACATCGACTACGCGTACGAGTGTCTCGACAACAGCCGTGAAGCGGCCTGGCGCCTCCGAGACCTCAACGAAGCGGACCTCGGAGGCACGTTCCAGGCCCGTTTCGAGCGCAACGCGTTCGACGAGGCCCTGCTCAAGCGGCTCGCCGACCTCGACCTCGGCGACGCCTCTCTCGTGTTCGGTCGGATCGATCGTGCTGCGGAATCGCCCGGGGCGTTCGAGAGCTTCCACATCGGCCGTCTGGCCGTGGCCGACGAGGACCGCGAACCGGTGGTGGTCGACTGGCGTGCACCGGTGGCCGAGCCGTTCTACCGCGCCACGGGCCGCAACGCGATGGGACTGGCCCGCCGGCGCCATTTCGCCGTCGAGGGACGCAAGCTGCTCGGGATCGAGGACGAGCTGTTCGGCGACGGGCACCTCGGCGTCGGTCACGACGAGGGCCTCGACGGTGTGTCGGCCGCCGCCGACGGCGACGGCCTGCGCGGCTACTCCACACTGCTGGCCGCCCTCGAACGCGGCCGCACCGGCACGCTCGGCGACATCGTCGCCACCATCCAGGCCGAACAGGACGAGATCATCCGGTCGCCTCAGCACGGCGTGCTCGTCGTGCAGGGCGGGCCCGGCACCGGCAAGACCGTGGTCGCCCTCCACCGCGCCGCCTATCTGCTGTACACGCACCGTTTCCCGCTCGAGGACCAGGGTGTGCTCGTCGTCGGCCCCAACCGCGTGTTCCTGCGCTACATCGAACGCGTCCTCCCGTCGCTGGGTGAGGCCGGTGTCGAGCAGGTCACACTCGCCGACCTGGTACCCGGTGTGCAGTTCCTGCGCCCCGGCGTCGCTCCGGGAGCCGACTCGCCCAGCGCGGCGCGGCTCAAGGGCGACGACCGCATGTCCGACGTGATCGACCGGGCGATCGCCGACCGTGAGCGACCGCTCCGGGAAGATCTGGTGGTGCCGTTCCGTGCCGGCTACGTGCGGCTGCGGGCGGAGGAGTCGGCGCGCATCGTGAAGAACGCCCGTCGCCGTTTCCGTCGTCACAACGCGGGTCGCAGGTTCGTGGAGACGGAGGTGTGGTCGGCGCTCGCGGCCAGCTATCCCGACGCCGAGATCGGTCCTCGCGACGTGAAGGACGCGCTCCGTGGGACGCCCGAACTGCGCGAGACGCTCGACCGGATGTGGCCGTTGCTCACGCCGGCGCAGCTGCTGCACGATCTGTTCGGCTCGAAGGCCCTGTTGAAGCTGGCTGCCCGTGGCGTGCTCGACGAGTCCGAGGCACTGGCGTTGTTCCGTCCCCGCTCCGACAGCGTCGACGACGTGCGGTGGACGCCCGCCGACGTGGCGTTGCTCGACGACGCCCGCGATGTGCTCGGTCCCAAGCCCGGGCGCAACGGCAAGATCGACGAGAGCGACGAGATCCGCACCTACGGTCACATCGTGATCGACGAGGTGCAGGACCTCACCCCGATGCAGCTCAAGATGGCCACCCGCAGGTCGCTGAACGGTGCGATGACGATCGTCGGCGATCTCGCCCAGGCCACCGGCCCGCTCGCTCCGACCGACTGGGACGACGTCCTCGCCCACCTGCCGGAGCGCAAGCCGGCGCGGGTGATCGGTCTGTCGGTGGGCTACCGCATTCCGGGCCAGATCATGGAGCTCGCCAACAAGGTGATGGAGGTCGCCACCCCCACGCTGCGGGCTCCGCAGTCGGTGCGGGTGGGCGACGCTGCACCCCGGATCGTCCGCACCGGTGCGCCCGACGGGCGAGACGGCACGAACGGCCTGGCGGCCACCACCGCCCACGAGGTCCGCAGGGTCACGGTCGAATCGCCCGACGCCAGCCTGGGCGTGATCGCACCGGACGGCCTGATCGACGAGCTGTCCGAGCACCTCACCGCCGCCGGCATCAACCACGGCACCGCCACCCGGACCGGCCTCGACGAGGGCGTCACGCTGGTACCGGTGAGCGTGGTGAAGGGCCTCGAACTCGACGCCGTGATCGTCGTCGAGCCCGCTCGGATCGTGGCCGAGACCGAGTACGGCATGCGTTCGCTGTACGTGGCGCTCACCCGTCCCACTCAGCGACTGACCGTCGTCCACGCCGACGAACTCCCCGAGCCGCTGCGCGACGCCTGACCGTCTCGGGCGTGGGTGCCGGGCCGGAAGACCCGGGATGGGAAGGATCCGGAGGTGGCGGCTCAGCCGTCGCCGGTGTAACGGTCGACCAGGTCGCTGAGGATGCTGAACGCCTTGTCGGCGTCGGCCGGCCGGATGCGGGTGACGGCCGTGGTGGCCATCTCCACCGTGGTGTCGATGCCCCCCACGAGTTCCGGTCGAGCGGCCTCGACGTCCGGACGCGCCACGGCCCAGATCGAGGTGATGCGGGCCAGCGTGGCCTGCTCGTCGCCGTCGTCGGCGATCTGGCCGCTGAGCCGGCTCATCTCGGTGGCCATCTCGGGGAGCAGCTCGGCGGCCGAACCGGCCACCGGCAGGGTCGTGGGAGGTATCGTGACGACGTCCTCGCCGGTATCGACTGCCGTGGCTCCCTCCTCGAGCTCGACCACCGTCTCGGCGCAGGCGGTGAGCGTGGCGACGGCGAGCACGCCGACGAGTACACGCGAGTGCAGTGTCATGAAGTGACGAGGATGCGTTCGCTGGCGAACGCGCCCACACCGATGTGGCGGCCGTCGATCTCGACCGTGAGTGTGCCGTCGGGCGACGATGCGGTGACCGTGCCGATGTTGCCGGGCTGGATCGCCGACTCCTCGAGGAACTCGAGCAGCCCGGGCGCGAACTCGAGCTCCTCGGTGATGCGGCGCACCGTGAACGGGGTGCCGACGGTGACCGCAGCGAGCGGCTCGGTGTCGGGCGCCTCGTACTTGGAGCCGGGGATCGGATTCCCGTGCGGGCAGGTGGTGGGCTCGCCCAGCAGGTCGTTCATCGCCCGCTCGACGGAGTCGCTCATCACGTGCTCCCATCTGCCGGCCTCGTGGTGCGCCTCGGCCCACGACAACTTGAGCACGTCGGTGAGGAACACCTCGGCGAGCCGGTGGCGTCGCACCACGCGTTCACCCAGCCGCAGGCCGGCGTCGGTGAGTTGGATCCCGTCGTCGGAGGTGATCAGGCCTTCGGACTCGAGGCGCTTCATCATCTCGCTCACTGCCGGCCGCGACACCTGGAGTCGCTCGGCGATGCGCGCCTGGATGACGTCGACGTCGTCTTCTTCGAGCTCGAAGATGCATTCGCAGTATTCCTCGAATGCGGGGTGGTGTTCACCACTCGCAGGCATGCCTCGATGCTACCTCGCAGTGGCAGGGGCCGCCCCGACGAGCGAGCGAGCCGTGACTCGGTCGCACGGCCCTGCGTTGCCGGCGCGAGTCCGGTGAGGACGCGTCAGCGTTGGAGGCGACGCAGCCAGCTCTCGGCGTAGCGCAGCCGCCGTTCGAGCTGCTCGGTCGTCGCCGTGGCGACCCGGGTGACGCCTGCGAGACGGTTCATCTCACCTTGCACCTTGGCGTGGGTCCATCCGGTGACGTCCACCAGACGTTTCGCCACGTGGGCGTTGCGGGTGCGCAGGTCGTCCTTGCGCTCGGCCACGCTGAGTGAACCGGTGGGCACCATTCCGGCGGCGGTGGGCACGTCGGCGAGATCGAGCATGAGGTCGGGGTGGAGGTCGGGGCGGGCGGCGAACGGCGGCTCGGGGATCTCGAGCTCGTCGTCGTAGCGGGGTTCGAGGTCCGGCGTCGACCAGGTCGGTTCGAACGTGATGCCGTCGCCTGTGACGGTGTGGACCGTGACGCCGGTGGCCGTCGACGAGACCACCGAGAACAACGCCAGCTGCTCCATGTCGTCCGGATGGGTCTGGTCGTCGAGGCCGCCGTCGAGTTCGATGCCGTCGGCGGTGTCGTCGTCGCCGGCTGCAGGGGGCCGCAGCACGTGGCGGCGCGCCTCGGCGATCTCGAACGCGTGGGAACGCAGTCGAGGATCGTCGGGGATGTAGACGTAGGCCTTCTGGTCCGGTCGGCCCTGTTGCCAGCGCACGAACCGGCCGACCGCCTGGCGGAAGAAGAGCTCGGTGGAGGTGGTGGTGGCGAACACCCCGATGCGCAGCCGGGGGATGTCGACGCCCTCCGACACCATCCGGACGGCCACCAACCAGGGGCGGTCGTTGGCGCTGAACTCGGCGATCCTGCGCGAGGCGGTGGGATCGTCGCTCACCACGACGTCGGCGGGCGTGCCGAACCGGTCGCGCAGCAGCCGGGCGATGCCCTGGGCGTGGTCCTGGTCGATGGCGATCACCAGGCCGCCGGCGTCGCGCTGGCTCTCGCGGATCGACCGGAGTTGGGCGTGGGCCTTCGCCAGCACGGCGGGCATCCATTCGCCCTCCAGGCTGAGCGCCGTGCGCAGGCGCGCCGACACCTGGTCCTTGGTGAGCTCGTCCTGGAAGCTCGCGTTGAGCACGTCGCCGGAGGCGGTGGTCCACTCCATCTCGCCGTCGACGCGGGGGAAGTAGACGGGACGGACGACGCCGCCGTCGCGCAGGGCGTCGGCGTAGCCGTAGGTGAAGTCGGCGTGGGCGAGGTCACCCTCCCCGGTGGCGTCGTAGCGCACGAACGGGATCGGCACGGCGTCGCTGCGGAACGGGGTGCCCGACAGCGACAGCCGGTGCGCGGCGTGGCCGAACGCCGTCCTGATCCCGTCGCCCCAGGCCCGTTCGTGGCCGGCGTGGTGGATCTCGTCGAGGATCACGAACCCGTCGGCGGTGAGACCGGCGAGTTTCTGGGCCGTGTTGCCGGTGGCGATCTGCTGGTACGTGGTGACCAGGCCGTGGACGTCGCGGGCGAGGCCGTCACCGGGCGACCAGTCGGGGTCGAGCTGGAGTCCCAGGCGGTGCGCCGCCAGCGACCACTGCACCTTGAGGTGGCTGGTGGGGGCCACGACCACGAGCGTGCGTGGCTCCTCGGCCAGGCTCGCCCGCGCGCAGGTGAGCGCGAACGTGGTCTTGCCCGCTCCCGGCGTGGCCACGGCGAGGTAGTCGGGGCTCGCAGACGCGCGGAACAGGTCGAACGCAGCGCGCTGCCAGGGGCGGAGGGTGACGGTCGGCATCGGCCCACCGAGTGTGTCGCAACCCCCACCCGCCCACAACTCGCCACGAGTCACCGAGCCAATCCCGCCGGATCTTCCCGAAAAATGCCCGGTTCGTAGCGCGTGGCGCTACGAACGAGGCATTTTCCGGCGTCCGGCGATCGGGGGATCACGGGGCGGGAACGAAACGGGCGTGGGCGGCGACCTGTGCAACCGTGAAACGACACTCATCGAAGTTCCTCATTGCCCCCTTCGCCGCCCTGGCGCTCACGTTCTCCCTCGCCGCCTGCGGCAGCGACGACGACACCTCCGACGGCGTCACCGTCACCGATGCCTGGGTCCGCCAGCCCGCCGAGGGCCAGATGGTGTCCGCGGCCTACGGCACCATCGAGAACACCAGCGGCGAGGACGTCACACTCGTCGGCGCCTCGGTGCCCGTCCAGGGCATGGTCGAGATCCACGAGACGATCATGGGCGACGACGGCGCCATGTCGATGCAGGAGAAGCAGGACGGGTTCCTCGTCGCCGACGGTGAGACCTTCGTGCTCGAACCGGGCGGGCCGCACGTGATGATGATGCAGATCGAACCGGCCGAGATCACCGGCACCATCGACGTCACGTTCGTCTTCGACGACGGCACCGAGGTGACGGTGCCCGCCGAGGTCCGCACGCTCGACGGCACGAGCGACATGGACAACGGCGAGATGGACGGCGAGATGGACGACATGGAGGGCGAGATGGACGGCGAATCCGACGGCTGACCGCCAGCGACGTCGGATGTCGGCCGGAGCCGGGCGAACACACCGCCGTGACCGGCTGCGACAGCCACTGGGTACATTCACCCCATCGCTGACCACCCGGTACTGCAGGCGTTCTCGCCGGCCGTGCGCGAGTGGTTCGCGGCCTCGTTCCCCGAACCCACCCCGGCCCAGGTGCAGGGGTGGCCGCACATCGCGGCCGGCGAACACACCCTGATCTGCGCCCCGACCGGCTCGGGCAAGACCCTCACGGCGTTCCTCGCCTCGATCGATCGGCTCACCACCACGCCCCGGCCGGAGGAGCGCACGCACCGCACCCGGGTGCTCTACATCTCGCCGCTGCGGGCGCTGGCGTTCGACATCGAGAAGAACCTGCGTTCCCCGCTGAAGGGCATCGAGCTGGCCGCCGAGCGGATCGGTGAGCCGTTCGTCGCCCCCGAGGTGGGCATGCGCACCGGCGACACGCCGTCGAACGACCGCCAGAAGCTGATCCGCCGTCCGCCCGATCTGCTGATCACCACCCCCGAGTCGCTCTACCTCATGCTCACGTCGTCGGCGCGCGACACGCTGCGCGGCGTGGAGACGGTGATCATCGACGAGATCCACGCCATGGCCGCCACCAAGCGGGGAGCACACCTCATGCTCACCCTCGAACGGCTCGACGACGTGGTCGGTGCGAGCGGCGGCGCATCACCGCAGCGGATCGGGCTGTCGGCCACGCAGCGGCCGCTGGAGGAGGTGGCCGAGTTCCTCGGCGGCTACTCCGAACCGGGCGTGAAGCGTCCGGTTCGCATCGTCGATGCCGGCATCCGCAAGCCCCTCGAGGTGGAGGTGGTGATCCCGATCGAGGACATGTCCACGCTCGGGCAGGTCAACGTGGAGCTCACGCCCGGCCCGGCCACCGCTGCACTCACCGAGCGGCGCACGTCGATCTGGCCGAGCATCTACCCCGAGATCCTGCAGCGCATCCTCGCCAACCGGACCACGATCATCTTCTGCAACGCCCGCCGGGCGGCCGAACGCCTCGCCGCCAAGCTCAACGAGCTCGCCGTCGAGGAGGGCGTGCCCGGGTCGGTCGATCCGGCGACGGGCGAGATGCTCGACGAGCTGGTGCGCGCCCACCACGGATCGTTGGCACGCGAGCAGCGGGTGGTGATCGAGGACCGTCTCAAGCGCGGGGAGTTGCGGGCGATCGTGGCCACGTCGTCGCTCGAGCTCGGTATCGACATGGGGGCCGTCGACCTCGTGATCCAGGTCGAGTCGCCCGGCGCCGTCAGCCGGGGCCTGCAGCGGATCGGTCGGGCCGGCCACCAGGTGGGGGAGCCGTCGCGCGGGTCGATCTTCCCGAAGCATCGCGGCGACCTGCTGGAGGCGACGGTGGTCACCCGGCGGATGGTCGACGGCCAGATCGAGAGCACTCGCTACCTGCGCAACCCGCTCGACGTGCTGGCCCAGCAGATCGTGGCCCACGTGGCGGCGGTGGAGGAGTGCAGCGTCGAGGAGGTGACGGCGATCGTGCGGCGGTGCGCCAACTTCGCCGACATCTCCGACGACCTGCTGCACAACGTGCTCGACCTGCTGTCGGGCCGCTACCCGAGCGAGGAGTTCTCCGAGCTGCGTCCCCGCCTCGTGTGGGATCGCATCAACGACCGGCTGCGGGCTCGCGATGGCTCGAAGCGGCTCGCCGTCACGTCGGGTGGCACGATCCCCGACCGCGGGCTGTTCGGCGTGTTCCTGCCCGACGGCACGCGGGTGGGTGAGCTCGACGAGGAGATGGTCTACGAGAGCCGGCCGGGGGAGACGTTCGTGCTGGGCGCCTCCACCTGGCGGATCGAGGACATCACGTTCGAGCGGGTCACGGTGTCGCCGGCGCCGGGCCAGCCGGGGAAGATGCCGTTCTGGCACGGCGACCGTCCCGGCCGGCCGCTCGAGTTGGGCCGGGCCCTCGGCGGTTTCGTGCGCGAGATCCGCGAGCTCGACGACGCGGCCGCCACCGAGCGGCTGATGACGCACTACGCCCTCGACGCCTTCGCCGCCGGCAACCTGCAGCAGTACCTCGCCGAGCAGGCGGACGCCACCGGCGCCGTGCCCGACGACCGCACCGTGGTGATCGAGCGGTTCCAGGACGAGATCGGTGACTGGCGCGTCTGCATCCTCAGCCCGTTCGGCACACCGGTCCACGCACCGTGGGCGATGGCGATCGAGCGCCGTCTGATGGATCGCTACGACATCCCGGTCGAGTCGATGTGGGGCGACGACGGCATCGTGATCCGGTTGCCCGAGTCGGCCAGCGAGCTGCCGGTCGAGGCGCTGCTGATCGACCCGGAGGACATCGACGAGCTGGTGGTGGAGACGCTGCCGCAGACGGCGCTGTTCTCGGCCCGCTTCCGCGAGTGTGCCGGCCGTGCCCTGCTGCTGCCGCGGCGTCGCCCCGACCGGCGGACCCCGTTGTGGCAGCAACGCCAGCGAGCGGCCGACCTGCTCGCCGTGGCGTCGAAGTATCCGACCTTCCCGATCCTGCTGGAAGCGTCACGCGAGTGCCTGCAGGACGTGTTCGACGTGCCGGCGCTGCGCGAGGTGCTGGGCCAGCTGCGATCGCGTGCGCTGCGGGTGGTCACGGTCGACACGGGCAAGGCCAGCCCGATGGCGTCGAGCCTGCTGTTCAACTGGATCGCCGCCTACATGTACGAAGGCGACGCCCCGCTGGCCGAGCGGCGCGCTGCGGCGTTGGCACTCGATCGTGATCTCCTGCGCGACCTGCTGGGCGCCGAGGAGCTGCGCGACCTGCTCGACCCCGACGTGTTGGCCGACGTGGAGCTCGAGCTGCAGTGCCTCGCCGACGGCCGTCGGGCCCGGTCTGCCGACGAGCTGCACGACGTGTTCCGCAAGGTGGGCGATCTCACCGCCGAGGAGGTCGACCTCCGCTGCGGCAGCGGCACCGACCCGTCCGGCGCAGAACTGCGAGGCGCCCGTACCGACCCCCGCGCGGAGGATCCACCGATCGGCGCCGCGGTCGGCATCGGGGCAGGATGGCTCGCGGAGCTGCTCGACGACAAGCGCGTCATCGAGATCTCGGTGGGCGGCGGGACGCGCTACGCCGCCGCCGAGGACGCTGCCCGGTACCGCGATGCCCTCGGCTGTTCCCTGCCGCTGGGTTTGCCGATGGCGTTCACCGAGCCGGGCGCTCGACCGTTGGAGGAGCTGGTCGGCCGCTATGCACGCACGCACGGCCCGTTCCTGACCGCCGACGTCGCCCGCCGCTTCGGCGCGTCGGCCGAGCGCATCTCCGGTGCGATCGCCGCGTTGGAAGGCGAGGAGCGGCTCGTCGTCGGCGAGTTCCGGCCGGACGGCGTGTCGCGCGAGTTCTGCGACGTCGACGTGCTCCGGCAGCTGCGGCGCCGGTCGCTGGCGGCGCTGCGGCGCGAGGTGGAACCGGTGGAACAGGAGGCGCTCGCCCGGTTCCTGCCCGCCTGGCACGGCATCCCTGCCGACCGTCGCGGTGTGGAGGCGCTGGTGGAGGCCCTCGGGATGCTGTCGGGTGCGGCGCTGGTCGCGTCGACGGTGGAGGCCGACGTCCTGCCGGCCCGCGTGCTCGCCTACCGGCCGTCGATGCTCGACGAGCTCTGCACTGCGGGTGAGGTGGTGTGGGTCGGGTCGGGTGCGCTCGGCGCCAAGGACGGCCGGGTGCGGCTCTGCTTCGCCGATCAGCTCTCGTTGCTGGCGTCCGGCTGGGAGGAACGCGATGCGCCCGATGGGGCGCTGCACGACGCCATCCGCACGTTGCTCGACGAGCAGGGTGCGAGCTTCTGGGGGCAGCTGCGAGGGGCGGCCCCGGGCGTCTCCGATCAGGAACTGCTGGTGGCGCTGTGGGATCTGGTGTGGGCGGGCGAGGTGACCAACGACTCGCTGGCGCCGTTGCGCGCGGTGGTCGCCGGCGCCCGCGTGAAGGCAGCGCCGTCGCGCTTGCACGGCCGAGGCCGTCCACGGCCCGGCCGGCTGAACCGGATCGGCCCGCCCGCCGGTCAGGGCCGGTGGAGCCTGGTCGCCCCGCTGTTGCGTCCGGTGCCGTCGCCGACCGAGGCCGCCCACGCCCAGGCGCTCCAGCTCGTGGAGCGCTACGGAGTGGTCACCCGCGAAGCGGTGCTGGCCGAGGGGCTCGTCGGCGGATTCACCAACGTGTACGGCGTGCTGAAGGTGTTGGAGGAGCGGGGCCAGGTGCGTCGTGGCTACTTCGTCGACGGGCTCGGTGCCGCCCAGTTCGCCGTCCCGGGTGCCGTCGATCGCCTGCGGGCGGCGCGCGAGGCACCCGATCCGCTCATCCACCCCGACGAGGTGCCGGACCCGGTCGTGCTGGCGGCCACCGATCCGGCTCAGCCCTACGGTGGCGCACTCGCCTGGCCGCCGACGCCGGGACGTCCGGCGCGCAACGCATCGTCGGTGGTGGTGCTGCGTGCCGGTGTACCGCTGGTGTGGTTCGATCGTCGCGGTCATCACGTGGTGACGTTCCCCTCCGCCCTCGAGGATCCGTCGTGGGCGGGTGCGCTGGTGGCGATGGTGCGCGACGGCCGGGCCCGTGCGGTGGAGGTCCGCAAGGTGAACGGCGAGTCGCTCACCGCAGATGTGCCCGAGGGGCTGCTCGACCTGCTCCGCAGCGCTGGTTTCGTCGACGGTTACCGGGGTCTCACGTTCCGCGGCTGATCCGTCACATTCGCAGCTGAGACGTTTTCGGTGGCCGGGGCGGCGGGTAGGGCTGGGGTACGCACACGACCATCCAGGAGGATGACCCAATGCTCACCTTATCCAAGCCCGCAGCCACCGCACTGACCGATGTCCGTTCCCAGCAGGGAATTCCCGACGGAGCGATGCTGAGGGTTGCGCCCGCCGAGGGCGGCGAGCAGGGCATCTCGCTCGGTTTCGTCGACGAGCCGATGGAGGGCGACCAGACCGACACGGTCCACGGTCTCCCCATCTGCGTCGCCCCCGAGGTGGCCGACGCTCTCGACGGCGCCAAGATCGATGTGCAGGATCCCTCGACCGACTCGACGGGCCCGACGCATCTCGTGATCGTCCCCGCCGACGACTGATCCTCGACCGGCATCTCGCCGCAACACCCGCCGCACACCCCGTTTGCGTTGCACTTTCGTCGGGCCGTCCCGACGAAACCGTCACGCAAACGGGGTGTGGTGCGTCTCGGGGCGTGTCAGGTGGGCGGGGTGACGCTGGCGTCGGTCACCCAGTTGCCGTGGAAGCCGAACGGCACGCGCTGGGGGAGGTGGATGCGAGCCACCTCGGGGCCGGTGATGTCCTGCGCGTCGAGGATGCACAGCTCGCTGCGGTCGGTGGTGGCGTCGTACACCACCGACATGATCCAGGCGTCGTCCTCGTCGCCGCCGTCGGCCTTGGGCACCACGACGGGTTCGGCGCCGCCCCGGCCGGGTCCGTACTCGTGGGCCTGCGACGTTCCCCGCTCCAGGTCGTGCTTGATGGTGGCGCCGTGGATCTGCACCGGATCGAAGGGGAGTACCTCCGACGTGTAGCCGTAGCGGTGCTGCTGCAGCCCCACCTTCGGGTTGTGGCGGGGGAACTCCTGCGGACGGTCGTCGAGACGGGTCTCGTGCACCGTGCGGGTGGCCGGATCGATCACCCATCGGTCGAGTGTGGGGAGGTGATCGCCGAACGGGCCGCGGAAGTCGCTCACCATCATCTGGTCGTAGCGGCACACGTCGACCACCACGCTGCCGTCGGGGGCGTCGTAGGCGTTGAGCGGATGGAACACGTAGCACGGGTCGACGTCGCACCACACGATGTCGCCGGCGGTGCCGCCCCGCGGGAGCAGGCCCACGCGTGCGGGCCGGTCGGGGTTCCAGGCGAACGGGAACGCGAACCCCTGGCCGATCACGTCGAAGCTCACGGTGACCGGCAGGTCGTAGACCACGGCGTAGGTGGGGGTGAGCGACATGTCGTGGATCATCGGCATGTCGGCGACAGGGATCTCGAGGGTGCTCGTGACCTGTCCGTCGCCGCCGACGACGACGTAGTGGATCCGGTCGACGAGGTCGGGCCAGTGGTAGGCCATCGCATGCAACTCGCCGGTGGCGGGGTCGTACTTCGGATGGGCGGTGAACGGGCCGGTGAGTGAGCCGCCGAAGCGATTGGCGCCGAGCGAGTTCAGCTCGTAGTCGAGCTCCACCGGCGGGTTGCCCGCCTCCACCATGGCCCAGGTGGTGCCGGCGAAACCGCCGACGTTGGTGTTGGGGCTGAACCCGTCGGGCGTCGACGCGAAGCGGTTGCGGTACCACTCGGCCCGCCCGCCGCGCAGGCGTACGCCGTGGACCATGCCGGCGCCCATGAACCAGTGGTGGTGTGCCACGTCGACCTCGTCGAGCGGATTCGGACCGTTGCGCAGCCAGCGACCCTCCAGCTCGGCGGGGATCTCGCCCGTGACCTCGAGGTCGAAGACGGTCACCTCCGTCGGCACCGGCGCCATGTTGCCGGCCAGGTACGGGTTCTCGCTCGTGCGAGCAGTGGCGGGGCGGTCGTCGAGGTCGGTCATGGCTCCACCCTGCACGATGGGTGAACACCTGTCAACCGTTCTGACTGTCGACGGCTCCTCGGCGGCCCAGCCTCAGCTCGACGCGTGAACAGTCTGCGGTCGCTCGCCGCACAGAGTTCACGCGTTCGCCGCGGGTCAGGCGTCCTTGGGTTGGACGGCACGGAGGCCGGCCCAGGCCAGAGCGGCGACCTCGTGGGCGATCTCGTCGGGATCGAACTCGTCACCGCGGTCCACCAGCAGCCGGCTGGCGCCCTCGGCCAGGCCCACGAGCGCATGGGCGAGCGTGGTGCGGTGGCGCTCGTCGATGTCGACGGCGATCAGCGGCGCCACGGCGTCGGCCGCCTCGGCGGTGATCCGCTGCACGGCGAGGTTGAACTCGTCGTCACGGCGCGTACCCGAACCGAACAGGAACGTGAAGGCGTCGTGATCCTCGGCGACCCAGCGGAAGTAGGCCCGGAAGCCGAGTTCGGTCTGGCTCTTGCCGTCGACGGCTTCGGCGGCAGCCTTGGTGATGTTGGCCAGCAGGCGATCGCCCACCTCGTCGATGAGCGCCTGGTACAGATCACGCTTGGAGTCGAAGTGCTGGTACAGCACCGGCTTGGTGACGCCCACGGCATCGGCGACGTCGTTCATCGACGTGCCGTGGAACCCGGAGCTGGCGAACACTTCGAGCGCGACGTCGAGGATCTGTTCGCGTCGGGCGTTGGCGGGAAGACGAGACGACATGAGTTACCACATGGTAACCGGGCTGGGGGGCCCGTCGGGAGTGTCGGGAGCGCTCATCTCAGTAGCCCATCTCGCGATCTTCGCGCTCGGCCGCCTTCACGGCGTAGCCGAGCACGATCGACGGAGCGAGCAGCACGCAACCGATGACGAACGTGGTGATCACGATCGAGGCCATCAACGACGAGAACCCCACCACGAACGCGATCACGAACACCGCCATCGCCAGCGCCACGAACAGGTAGCCGACCCGGTTGGCGAGCAACGTCCACCTCGCCACCTGGGCCCGGCGGACGCGTACGGGGTCGACCGAGGTGTCCGATCGGGGATCGGTGGGCGGGTGCTCGGTGGAGCCGGTGGGCGGGTGGTCGGTGGGGTCGGTGGGGTCGGTGGGCGGGTTCGACATACAGTCGCTCCATGCTACGAGTGGAAGTGTCCGCCTGATGCCCGTCGACCTGCGTACCGACGGCTCGGTGGCGATCGTCACGCTCGACCGCCCCGAACGCCGCAATGCCGTCGACCACCCCACGTTGCTGGAACTGCTCGAGATCCAGGCCGAGATCCGCCGGACCGCGCCGGACGGCACCCGGGCCGTGGTGCTCACCGGGGCGGCGCCTGCCTTCAGCGCCGGCGCGGACCTCAACGGCGTGGAGGAGGGTCAGTTCGCCACCGACCTCGGCGCCGTCCTGCGGGGATTCGGAACGCTGCCGGTGCCGGTGATCGCCGCCATCGCCGGCCCTGCGTTGGGCGCCGGAGCGCAGCTGGCGATCTCCACCGACCTGCGGGTGGCCACGCCCGGCAGCGTCGTCGGCATCCCGGCGGCGAAGCTCGGACTGGTGGTCGACCACTGGACGATCCGGCGCCTGGCCTCGGAGTTCTCGCCGCCGATCGCCCGGGCCATGCTGATGGCGGCGCAGACCTACACCGGTGAGCAGCTCCACGTCACGGGCGGCATCCACCGGCTGGGAGAGTTCGACGACGCCGTCGAGTGGGCGCACGAGCTGTCACGGCTGGCGCCGCTCACGATCGCCGGTCACAAGATCGGCCTCGAGCACGCTGCGGCCGAGCCGGTGGTGGACGCCGCCTTCGAAGCGGCTCGGTCGGCCGCCTGGGCGAGCGCCGACGCCGAGGAGGGTCGAACGGCGTTTCTCGACAAGCGTCGCCCCCACTTCACCGGCCACTGAGGCGGACGGTGCTCAGAGGTTGGGTGGCAGCAGCCGGTTGACGTTCTGGGTGCGGTGTCGTCACCACCGATCGAGGCGGTCTCGCCGCTCTTCGGGCAGATCGCCGTCAGGGACCTGCACCGAATATCCGAGATCGGTGAGCGCCTCAACCGCCGCTGACGGAGTGTCCCGCACGGCGGCCTTGATCTGGCGCCGACGCCAATCCGCGCGGCTCGCGGCGATGACATTTTCCGCTCGAATCCGGCCGGCAGATGACCCGAATGGTCAGTTCGGCATCAGGCTCGCCGTCCACCGTCACTGGAACCTTGCGGTTGTCGTCGTCGGTGCGGATCTCGATGCGCTTGGGTACACGCGAACTCGTTCGAATCGTCGTGATGTTCACTTGGCCTGTGCCTGCCCACCGAACAGTGCTGTTGAGAAGACCCCCGGCTCGCGGGCGAAGCGCTCGACATTGATGCCGAACGCTGAGTTCTCGGTCACATCACCCGAGAAGGTTCGCGATGCCGTCGACCTCTTCCCAGGCGTCCCACTCGTCCGGGATCATCGAGCCTGAACGGTGTCGGGCATCGAGTTCGTCAAGGGTCAACCCCGAGCTCCGTGAGCAGAGTGCGCAAACGCTCCTCGAGCTCTTCGCGGCGGGTATCCGTCTCCGTGATGGTTGTCATGGTTCCTCGCCGGTGCCAGTCCGCTCCTTCATGTCTGTCGGACAAGGGGCGGGTCGTCGTCGACATCGAGGAGGGACTCAGACCTGGTGTGCGCGCAATGCGCTCAGAGGCGGTCGCCGTGGCCGCGCCCCGTGCCGGTGCGATCCCCTGCTCAGAGGTTCGGGGGGAGCAGCCGGTTGACGTTCTGGAAGAAGAAGTAGAGCGTCACCAGGAACGGCACCACGCCGACCATCGCGCCCACCCAGTCACGCTTGAACGTGCGACTGATGAGATACGAGATGGCGCCGATCGCGGCGAGCAGCAGGCCCCACAGCAGCACCTGTCCGTTCGCCTCCGGGTCGCTGAACCAGCCCTCGCCGAAGGCGTCGGCGATTCCGGCGTTGATCTCCTCCGACCCGAGCCCGGACACATCGGAGGACGGCGTGGTCCCGCCGGACGGTGTCTCCGACCCGGCATCACCGGAACCTGCCGGAACGGAACCGGCCGGGGCGCCGGCGTCGGGCACCGAGCCGGCCGGGTCGGACGTCGACTCGTCCGGGGTCCCTGCGATGTCGGTGTCGGCGCCGCTGCCGTCGGTGTCGGCGCCGCTGCCGTCGGTGTCGGCGGGGCGGCCGTAGTTCAACACGGCTGCGCCGACGGGTGTGGAGGCGGCCGCATCGAGTTCGGCGAACACGATGATGCGCTCGCGTGCCGTCCACTTCGGATGGCACGACGTGAGCGTCAGGGTGGCGCTCGTCGGGTCGGTGGTGGCGACCACCCAGTAGTCGTTCGGCGACACGATCTGCGTGCCGGTCACCCGGTACACGAACCGGCCGTTGAGTGTGGTGGCGACGATCTCGTCGCCCGGCGTCAGCTTGTCGACGTCGAAGAACGGCTGGCCGTAGGTGGTGCGGTGTCCGGCGATCGCGGCGTTGCCGAGCTGGCCCGGCAGTGGCGTGTCGGGGAAGTGGCCAGGGCCCTTCTTGAGGTCGCCCTTCGACACCCCTGCGACGACGATGTCGTCGGCGCCGATCCTCGGGATCTCGAGCCGGGCGATGGGGTCGCCCTCCAGCACCTCCCGAATGGTCTGTTCGGCCGGCACCACGGCGGCGTCGACATCGCCACCGGTGTCCGTGGCGGTCTCGCTGCCGGACGTCTCTCCGTCGGGCGGTGTGGAGGCGTCGGTGACGTCGCTGGACGCGTTGTCACCGTCCACCCCGGGGTCGCGGGAGGGGTCGGTGGAGGGGTCGATCGGCGCGTCGGTGTCGGTCTCGGCCGTCCGGCCGGGATCCGCCGGTGCCTCCGTGGGCGGCGTCTCGGCCAGCAGCTCCTCGAACTCGCTCTGCAGCGACGCCTGGGCGCGGGCGCTCTCGATGCCGGTGCCCCAGAGCTGGTAGGCCACGAAGCCGAACATCAGCAGGCCGGCGGCGATGAGCACCTTGCCGAGCCCGCTCACCCACCAGCGCCAGTCCTTCGGCGGCGGAGGGCGGTGGAACTTGCGGACACGGCCGCGGCGCGTGAGCGGGGGCGCGTCGGGATCGGAGCGAGCGGCAGCTGCCGCCGTCTCGTCCGCCGCGGACGGCTCCATGTCCAGCACGGCGTCGACGCTACTGGCTCGGCCGGACCGGTCGAACGCGGTTCGCGAGAAGTTTCCGCCGTAGCGTGGCGGCCGATCCATGAACGTCCCCAGCTCCCGACCGCCCACCGCCGACCACGACGCCGGCGACGCGGCCACCGCTCCGGTGGTCCGGCTCGTCGACGCGGTCGCCGTGCTGGGGCAGTTCCCCGCACTGGCCGGGGCGTCGCTCACGGTCCACCGGGGGGAGATCGTGCTGCTCCAGGGGCCCAACGGTGCCGGCAAGACCACACTGCTGCGTCTGTGTGCCGGGCTCGTGCCGATCGCTCGGGGTGAGGGCAGTGTGCTGGGGCTCGATCTCGCCACCCAGCGCGAAGCCATCCGCAGCACGGTCGGCCTGCTCGGACACCAGAACGGGCTGTATCTCGACCTCACGGTGGAGGAGAACGTGCGGTTCTGGGGAGCCACGGTGGGCGCCACCGACGACGAGATCCGTGGCGCCATGAGCAGATCGGGGGTCGCCGACCGGCTCGCCGACGTGACGGTGCGACGGCTGTCCGCAGGCCAACAGCGCCGCACGGCGCTCGCCTGCCTCCTGGCGCGGCGAGCCCGGCTGTGGCTGCTCGACGAGCCCCACGCCGGTCTCGACGCATCGGCGCGTGACGACCTCGACGTGACCCTGCGCTCCGCCGCCCGGCAGGGGGCCACGATCGTGGTGGCGAGCCACGAGCTGGAACGTGCGGGTTCGCTGGCCACCAGAACGGTCGACGTGGTGGCCGGGCAGGTGCACGCATGAGCACCGAGCCGAGCCGTGACCCGGCGGCCACCCATGCGTCCGCCCGTCCGGCGGGCAGCCCGCCGGGTGCCTGGCGGATCGCTCTGCTGGTGGCGTCGAAGGACCTGCGCATCGAGGTGCACAGCCGAGTGCTCATCAACCAGGTGCTCCCGTTCGCCGGCGTCACGATGGTGATCTTCGCGTTCGCCCTCGACGCCGACTCGGTGCTGCAGCGCGTGGCGCCGGGCCTGGTGTGGCTCGCCACGATGTTCAGCCTGTTGGTGCTGGTGCAACGGGCCTTCGCCGTGGAGGCCGAGGACGGTGCGCTCGATGCGATGCGCGTCGCCGGCGTGGATGCGCGGGCGATCTACCTCGGCAAGCTGCTCGGCCTCGGCGCGCAGCTGCTGGTGCTGGAGGTGGTGTTGCTGTTCGCCGCCGTGGTGCTCTACAGCCAGACGGTGCCGCTGGAGGGTGTCGTGCTTCTCGTCACGACCTTGATCTCCGCGACGTGCGGGCTCGCCGCAGTGGGTACCCTGTACGGAGGCCTTGCCGCTGGGTTCAGGGGCCGCGAGACGTTGCTCCCGCTGCTCACGCTCCCGGCGGTGGCGCCCGTCCTGATCGGAGCAACACGAGCGGTCGAAGCAGCGCTCGGCACGGCAGGTGCGGTGGTGTCGGACGGCTGGCCCTGGGTGGGCCTGCTGGTCGTCTTCGCCGTGGCCTTCGGTGTCGGTGGTTCGCTGGCCTTCGGTCCGCTCATCGACGAGTGAGCCCGGGGTTCGCCCCGACGAAGCGATACGAAGAGAGAGACGGACTCCCACCGACATGACCACGATCGATCCGGCCCGCAGTACTCGTGAAAGCGTTCACGAGCCGGCCGACGGCTCTCGTGCCGGCACCGGCACGAGAGGTACCCGCATCTTCGGGATCGCCACGATCGTGGCGATGGGGTGGCTCGTGGCCTTCGGCCTCGGGTTCTCGCCCGCCGACCGTGACCAGCAGGAGTCCGTGCGGATCCTGTACGTGCACGTGCCCACCATCTGGATCGCCTACCTCGCGTTCACCGTCACGGCGATCGCCTCCGGCCTCCACCTCTTCACGAAGAAGAAGTCGCTCGGCTGGGACCGCCTCGCCGGTGCCAGCGCCGAGGTCGGCACCGTGTTCGTCGCCGTCACGCTGGTCGTGGGCGCCCTCTGGGGCCGCCTCACCTGGGGCGTGTTCTGGCAGTGGGACGCCCGGCTCACCACCACGGCGCTGCTGTTCGTCACCTACGTCGGCTACCTCGCCGTCCGCCGCCTCGGCGGCAGCCACGAGCAGCGGGCCCGTCGCAGCGCGGTGATCGGGCTGATCGCCGTGCTCGAGATCCCGCTCGTGCACTGGAGCGTGCGCCTGTGGCGCAGCCTGCACCAGGAAGCCACCGTGCTCGACACCGACGGCGACATCGACATGGACGGGCTGATGCTGTTCAGCCTGTTCGTCGGCGTGGTCGCGTTCAGCCTGCTCTACGTCTGGCTGGTGCTCCACCGCACCCGGGTGATGGGCATGGAGGACCTGATGGACGACCGTGGACTCGACCTGGCGCTGGAAGCCCGTCGGTCGGAGGGACGTCAGTCGGAGGGACGCCGGTCGGAGGGACGCACCGGCACCCCCGACCCCCGCCCGGCCGGAGACACCATCGACAAGGACGGAGCAGGCTGATGGAAGATGCCGGATTCATCATCGGGAGCTACGTGCTCACCTTCGCCACCGTCGGCCTGATGGCGTGGCGGGTGCTGCGCTCGGGCCGCAAGCTCGCCGACCAGATCCCCGACGAGGAGAAGTACTGGCTGTGACCACCGACCCCACCAGCAGCAGGGCCGGCGACGGCAACGTCCCCGACGACTCCCACGACGAGGTCGACGGCCTCAACCTCACCCCGCGCGAGGCGGCCGGACCCGCATCACCGGCTGGCCGGCGACGCAACTGGCTGCCGATGATCGTGCTCGCCCTGGTCGTGGTGGCCGGCGGCGTGATCGTCACCCAGTTCCTCACCTCCGCCGTCGACTACTACTGCAACGTCGACGAGGTCGGCGTGCGCGACGGCTGCGACGAGGACCGACGCATCCGGCTCCAGGGCACCGTCGACGAGGGCACGGTCGCACTGGTCGCCAACGCCACCGTCTTCACGATCTCGTTCAACGGTGCGACGATGCCGGTCAGCTACGACGGTGAACCGGGCGGCATCTTCAAGGAGTGCATCCCGGTGGTCGTGCACGGCGTGATCGAGAACGGCACCCTGAAGGGTGACCGTGTCGAGGTGAAGCACTCCGACGAGTACGTGTCGGTGAACGACGAGCGGGTCACCGAGGCCGAGGTGGCAGGCTGCCCCGAGGCCTCCACCGCATGATGATCGCCGCCAGCATCAACTCCGCGCTCGGGCGAGCCGGGTTGCTGCTGATGCTCGCCGCCTGCGTGTTCGGGGCGCTGGCGGTGCTCTACGGCATCCGCCGCGACGACCGCAAGCTGCTCAAGCAGGCACCCATCTACGCCTGGCTGGCGCTCGCCGGCATCGTGCTGTCGGTGGTGATGATGCAGCGCGCGCTGATCACCCGCGACTTCTCGCTCGCCTACGTGCAGCAAGTGGGCTCGGCCGACACCCCGACGCTCTACAACATCGCCGCCATGTGGTCGGCGCTCGAGGGATCGATCCTGCTGTGGGTGCTCACCCTCGGCGTGTTCACCGCCGCCGTGGCGTGGCGCTTCCGCAACCGCACCGACGACGTCCTGGTGGGCTGGGCGCTCATCGTGATGTTCGTCGTCACCGGATTCTTCGCCCTGATGAGCTTCG
This sequence comes from Ilumatobacteraceae bacterium, assembly GCA_041686315.1. Taxonomy (GTDB): domain Bacteria; phylum Actinomycetota; class Acidimicrobiia; order Acidimicrobiales; family Ilumatobacteraceae; genus Sva-07. The sequence goes on along the minus strand of JAWLEC010000007.1, from coordinate 9,825 downwards.
GGCCGGCCGACCCGTTCGCTCCGGGAGCCCCCGGCATCACCTCCGGTCCGGGTCCCAACCCGCTGCTGCAGAACCACATCCTGGTGCTGTTCCACCCGCCGATCCTCTACCTCGGCTACGTCGGCTTCACCGTGCCGTTCGCGTTCGCGATCGCGGCGCTCGTGACGGGCCGGCTCGGGGAGGGCTGGTTGATGGAGACGCGGCGCTGGGCGCTGTTCTCGTGGGCGTTCCTCACGCTCGGCATCCTGCTCGGCGGCTGGTGGAGCTACGAAGTGCTCGGCTGGTCCGGTGTGTGGGCGTGGGACCCCGTGGAGAACGCGTCCCTGCTGCCGTGGCTCACCGGCACCGCGTACATCCACTCGGTGCTCGTCCAGGAGCGGCGCGGCATGCTGCGCGTCTGGAACCTCAGCCTGCTGGTGGCCACCTTCGCGCTCACCATCCTCGGCACGTTCCTCACCCGGTCGGGCGTGCTCAACTCGGTGCACGCGTTCGGTGACGGCCCGGTCGGGTCGTGGCTGTTGGCGTTCTTCACGCTCATCGTGGTGGTGTCGCTCGGCCTGATCGCCTGGCGAGGCGACCGGCTCCGCTCGCCCGGTGCCATCGACTCGCCGCTGTCACGGGAGGGGTCGTTCCTCGCCAACAACGTGCTGTTCACCGTGTGGGCGTTCGTGATCCTGCTGGGCACCTTGTTCCCGCTGCTGGTGGAGGCGGTGCAGGACCGCCAGACCATCGTCGGGGCCCCGTACTTCGACCGGCTCTCGCAGCCGATCGGGTTGATGCTGCTGTTCCTGATGGGCGTGGCGCCCGTGTTGCCGTGGCGCAAGGCGTCCACCGAACTGCTCCGCGACCGGCTCTTCTGGCCGGCCTGGTGCGGTGCGCTCGCACTGGGCATCGCCGTGGCGATCGGTGCCACCGGCTGGGCGCCGCTCGTGGCGTTCGGCCTCGCCGGATTCGCCACCGGCTCGGCGTCGCGCCAACTGGTGCTGGCCACTCGGCGCCAGGGGTGGCGCGGCCTCGTCGGCCGGGCCAACGGCGGCATGGTCGTGCACATCGGCGTGATCATCATCGCCGTCGCGCTGGCGTCGTCGAACAGCTTCACCCACTCCGCCACGCTCACGCTCGAGCAGGGGCAGGCGACGGAATGGGGCGGGCACACCTTCGAGCTGCTGTCCGTCGACGAGACGTTCAACGACCGTGAGAGCGAGCGGCGTGTGGCCGCCAACGTCGCCCTCGACGGGGGCCAGGCCTACCGCCCGGCGATCACCACCTATCTCAACATCGGCGCCGAGATCGGTACGCCGTCGGTCCGCACGGGCTGGAACGAGGACATCTATCTCACCCTCGACGCCGGTGCCGCTCCCGGCGACACCACGGCCACGATCCGGGTGTTCATCAAGCCGATGATCCTCTGGCTCTGGATCGGTGGCGGCATCATGGCCCTCGGGACGGTGCTCGCCGCGTTCCCCGGTGGGCGGCGTCGGAGCCCGATCGACGCAGTGTCGGCCCCCGTGCCCACCGGCGCCGGGCCGTCCGAGCAGTCCGACGAGGCGCCCGTGGCGGCCGGCGTCGGTGGTCACACGAGTGACGGTGGCCCGGGCGGCGGTCGGGCAGCGGCCGGCGACGCGGGGGCCGACGACAGCGACGACGTGCGCACGGGAGCGCCCGCATGACCGAGATGCTCACCACTCCCGACGCCCCCGAGCCCGTCGAATCTCCCGAGGGCGACGCACCCACCGGTCGACGCCTCGCACCCTGGATCGTGCTGGTGATCGCCGTCGCCATGGTCGGGCTGCTCGTGGTACTCGCCGGCGCCGACAGCGACAGCAGCGCCACCGCCGATTCACCGCTGATCGGGCGCCCGGCTCCCGAAGCGATCGGCACGCTCGACGACGGCCGGACGTTCGACCTCTCCCAGCGCAAGGGCAGCTGGGTGGTGCTCAACTTCTTCGACCCCGACTGCATCCCGTGCATCCAGGAGCACCCCGACCTCGCCCAGTTCTCCGAGGACCAGGCGACGCTCGGTGCCGACGGTGCCGAGCTCTACTCGGTGATCACCCGGGGGACGCGCGACGAGGTCGACGAGTTCTTCGCCGAACGGGGTGGCGACTGGCCGCAGATCTACTCCGAGTTCGACGAGTTCCCGGTGGCGTTCGGCGTGGCCGCGGTGCCCGAGACCTGGATCATCGACCCGAGCGGTGTGGTGCAGCTGCGGCTGATCTCCAAGGTCACCGCCGAGCAGCTCAACACGATCCTGCAGCAGTACCGGGAGCAGTACCGCTGATGACCGACACCGACCCGAACACCGACCCGAACACCGACCCGAACATGGACCCGAGCGCGACTGCCCGCCCCCGCCCGCCGTTGCGCCGCCGCATCAAGCGGTGGCCGGGTTGGGTGGCACTGTTCTTCGTGGTCGCCGGCCTCCTCGCCGTCGGCGCCACGCGTTCGTCGGGGCCGCAGAGCCAGGAGGACCGCATCGACGCGATCTCCGAGCGCGTCGCCTGTCCGGTCTGCGACGGCGAGAGCGTGTTCGAATCGCAGAACAACGCCTCGCGGGCGATCCGCAACCAGATCGGCGAACTCGTCGCCGACAACGAACTGTCCGACACGCAGATCATCGCGTTCATCGAGACGCGCTACGGCGCGCAGGTACTGCTCGTGCCCCGGGCCAGCGGCTTCGACGCACTCATCTGGGTGCTGCCGGCGGTGGCCCTGGTGTGCGGCGTGGCCGGGCTGGTGGTGGTGTTCCGGCGGTGGAGCCGTGAAGCCGGGGAGATGTCCGATCCCACCGACGCCGACCGTGAGCTGGTGGCCGCGGCACTCGCCCGCGACGACTTCGACGCCGAGTCGCCGGCTGCCGGGCCCCCGGTCGTGCAGCCGCCGGTCACCGGGCCGCCGCTTGCCGAGCCGACGAACGGTGACGAACCGACGGAGCAGCCGTGACCGCACACGGCGCACAGCTCGATCGGCTGGCGGCGCTGGAGGAGGAACGACGGTTCCTGCTCCGGTCGTTGCAGGACCTCGAGCGTGAGCACGAGGTGGGCGACGTCGACGACCACGACTACCGGACCCTGAAGGACGGCTACACGGTTCGGGCCGCCGCCGTGCTGCGCCAGATCGGCGACCACCAGGCCGCACTGCCCGCCAAGCGACCCCGCCAGCGGGGCCGGACCCTCGTCGTCACGGCAGCCGTCGTGGCCGGCTCCGTCGGCATCGGGTTCGCGCTCGCCAGCGCCTGGGGTGAGCGGTCGTCGGGGCAGGAGATCACCGGCTCCACACCGGGCGACGAGTCACGGATCCTGCTCACCAGCGCCCGTGACGCGATGAGCACCGGCGACTTCCAGCTCGCCAATCAGCTCTTCGCCGAGGTCATCGAGATGGAGCGGGCTCGTGGACGTGACAACGCCGAGGCGCTGGCCTACTTCGGGTGGACGCTGGCCCTGCTCACCCGCGGGTCGCCCGACGAGGCCGAGGCCGAGCGGCGACTCGATGCGGCACGTCTCGCCCTCGTCCAGGCCACCGAGCTCGACGACGACTACGCCGATCCGCAGTGCTTCCTGGCGATCGTGGAGTACCAGTTCCGTGGCGACGCCGACGCCGCCCTGCCCTACATCGAACGGTGCGAGGCGAGCAACCCTCCGGGTGACGTGGCCACGCTCGTCGCCGGGTTCGCCGACGAGATCCGCGCCGCGGCGTCGTGACGCCCGGCCGCCACCGTTTGGCGGCGGGTGGCGGCGGGTAGCGAAGCTCCATGGACATCACCTCGCTCATCCTCGAGGACCATCACGAGCAGCGACGTATGTTCGCGATTCTCGACGACGTCGATCGTGGCGACACCCAGACGCTCGGCGCAGTCTGGCGTCGGCTCTGCATCCTGCTCGAGGTCCACGCCGTCGCGGAGGAGAAGATCTTCTACCCGAAGCTGCTCGACATCGGTGCCGGTGCGACCGATGCCGACGACGCCGAGGAGGAGACCGAGGACGCGATCACCGACCACAACAGCATCCGTGACGGGATCGCCGAGGCGGAGCGACACGACGTCGGCTCCGACGGATGGTGGAAGGGCGTCGCCAGGACCCGTGCCGCCAACAGCGACCACATGGGCGAGGAGGAGCGCCAGGCGCTGGCGGACTTCCGCCGACACGCCGACCTGGCGACCCGCCAGGAGCTCGGCGTGGCGTTCGCCGCCTACGAAGCCCGCCATGCCGACGGCGTCACCTCGCGCAACAGGGACCCGGACGACTACATCGCCCGCCACCGCTGAACTGCTAGAGCGGCGGCGGCCAGACCTTGCCCTTGGTGATCCGCTCGCCCTTGCGCTTGAGCACCCAGACGGTCGACTTGCGCCAGTCGGGCGGTGACTGCACCTCCATGCCGCGGCGGGCGAGGGCCTGGATGGTGTCGGGGATGATGTCGCCGTGGCTGCACAGCACGGCGCCGTCCTCGATCTCGGCGAGCAGCTCCAGCACGTCCTCGAACGGCTTGCCCTCGAGGAGGCGGTCGTCCTCGTGGACCGTGGTGCCCAGGCGTTCAGCCAGCGGTTCCAGGGTCTGGACGCAGCGGACGTACGGGCTCGAGTAGAGCTGGCTGGCACGCTTGCCGGCGCGCTTGTCGGCGAGCCGTTTGCCGAGCGCCTCGGCCTGCTTCCAGCCGGTGTTGCTGAGCGGACGGGCCATGTCGTCGCCGTCCCACACCCGCCGCTCGCCGGCCTTGGCGTGGCGGACCAGGTAGACGATCTCGGAAGAACTCACGGGCGGGTCATGATTCGTTGGTGAGGCGGGTGTGGCGCTCGGTGAGCTGGCGCACGAACATGATCCACGCGATGGCGGCGGCCACGTTGAGCACGCCGGCGAGCAGGCCGACGGTGCCGAAGTCCTCGAGGCTCTCGGCGACCGATTCGAGGTCGCCGTTGGGGAGGCCGCCGGTGGCCAGCGAGCCGATCTGCACGGCGAGCAGCACGGTGGGGAGGAGGCCGAAGAGGACGAACCACACCCACAGCACCGGGTTGTCGGGCGTGCGCTTCCAGCTGTCGCCGGGATCGTCGACCGTGGACGGGTCCGACGCCTTCCACAGCTCGCGCAGCACCAGGAACGGCAGGATGTACAGCACGCCCGGGGGGAGGAACCAGCCGATGATCGAAAACAGCGGGCTGAACGTGGTGTTGCGGCCGTAGGCCCGCACGTTCGTGGCGATCCGGTACATCCACACGATGGTGAGGATGCCGGTGGCGACGGTGGCCAGGCCCACGAGCAGCTGGACTCCGTTGAGCGGGCCGATGGCGTCGCGGAACTCGTCCTCGTCGATCACGCCCTGCAGGTAGTCGCTCGCATCCTGCGATACGCCGGCCGAGAGCACGGTGGTGACGAGCGTTCCCACGCCGACCACGGCCGTGAGCACCATGACCACCGTGGCGAGGCCCCGGATGCGCCGGACCGACCCGACGGGCGTGGGCGCCGACTCGTAGGCGGCGTAGCCCGGCGGTGGCGTGAGGTTCGCCGGCGGCGGTGGAGGCGGAGATCCCGGCGGTGGTGGCGGCGCACCCGACGCGGGTGGCGGAGGTGGCGGTGGTGGCGAGGATGGCGGTGGGGGTGGTGTCCGGTCGGGATCGGATCCCGGGCGCTCGCCGGACTCCGGCGGTTCGTCACTCACCGGCGCAACGGTAGTGGATCCTTGGCATCGGACCATCGCCCCACGACGGCGGTGTCGGTGACGAATCGGACGCCGACGTCCGCGGCGATCCTGCGTTGCCAGCGGGCTGCGGCGGCCTGCAGGGCCTCGTCGACGAGTGCCGCAGTGTGGTCGGCCCGAGTCGCGGGTGCGTGGACGAGCAGCTCGTCGTGGAGGCAGAGCACGATCTCGCCGGCACCGAGTTCGCGGAGTTGGGCGCGCACGGTCACCGCCCACGCCTTGAACAGCTCGGCCGCCGCTCCCTGGACCATCGCATTGCGGCCGAACCGGCCGCGGGCGGCAGCGCGCGACCTCTCGGTCCGGTCGTCGGCGCCGTCGTGTCGGGATGCGTCGAGGTGCACGAGCCGGCCCCCGACGGTGCGGAGGTCACGGCCACCCTGCGCGGCGACGTCGGCCGCGGCGAGGAACCCCATCGCCGTGGGGTAGGCGCGTTCGAGGCCCCGCAGCGCCTCGGCGCCACGCCCCGTCGTCTGCCCGTACATCGCGCCGAGGACGGCGACCTTGGCGATCTCCCGTGACACGCCGAGGCGACCGGCGACCGGCGCGTACATGTCGTCGTCGCGCGTTGCCGAGGCGAGTGCGGCGTCACCCGACACGGCGGCGAGGACGCGCGGTTCGATCTGGCCGAGATCCGACCGGACCAGCACATGGCCCGGCTCGGCGGCCACCGCAGGTCGGAGTTCGCCCGGCAGGTTGTGGAGGCCCGCCGTGGCCGTCATCCGGCCGGCCGCACCGTCGGCGCCCGACCACACGCCGCGTAGACGCCCGCGGTCGACGTGCTCGTCGAGCCAGCGGTGGCCGAACGTGGTGGCGATGCGTTCGGCCCGGCGCCAGCGGAGCAGCTCGGCGACGATCGGGTGCTCGTGACGGAGCTGTTCGAGCCGCCACGCCCGTGTGTCGGGCACCTCGATGCCCACGCGGCGCAACAGCGACTTCACGTCGGCCGGGTTGCGGAGGTCGAGGTCGTCCCGGGCGTGGGTGGGAAGGTGCTGGAGCACCTGCTGGTCACGGTCGTGGATGCGCCGCCGTTCGTCCTCGGCGGTGTCGGGGCGGGGTCCGATGAACGAACCGACGATGCGTTCGGCTTCGTCGACGTCGACGGGCAGGCCGTCGTGTTCGAGTTCGGCGCACAGCAGTTCCGCAGCCGACTCCGACGTGGCGGTGGACGGTGCGCCCGGCCGGTCGGGCAACCGGTCGAGCGCCTCGCTCTGGCGCCGGTACACGTCGAGAGCGAGCCGGGCGTGGCGGCGGAGCGCGTCGAGATCAGCGGCCCAGCCGCCGTCGAGCCACTCGATCGCCAGGTGCCCGTCCGGTCGCACGGCCGGGTCGTCGCCGGCGGGTTCCTCGGCGGTGAACAGATCGACCCGGGCACGCTCGGGCACCGTGGCCGGGTCGAGCCCCCGGCTCACCGCCCACACCCGGGCCGGATCGGCGCGCCACCCGCCGTGCACCAGGCGGTGCACGGCGCCGAGATCCCAGCAACGCGCCGGGCGCACACCCAGATCCACGATCGAGCGGGCCGTGTCGATCGACCACCACGCCCAGCGCGGGTGTTCGGTTCGTTCGATCTCACCCAGTTCCCGGGCGAGATGCTCGGGCCCGATCAGCACGTCGGACCCGTCGGCTCGGACCACCGCCGCACCGCCCGCCCGATCGACCGCCACGGCCACGACACCTGATGGATCGCCTGTCGTCGGTGTCGTTGTGGTCATCGGCGGGGCAGGGTCAGGCCCAGCCGAGTTCGTGGAGGCGGTCGTCGTCGATGCCGGCGGCGTGGGCCACCTCGTGGATCACCGTGACGTAGACCTCGTCGGCGAGGTCGTCGAGGTCGTGGCACATCTCGCACAGCGGCAGCCGGTAGATCGACACCACGTCGGGGCCCTCGTGTCCGGTGCGTTCGGTGTGCGGCACCCCTTCGTAGAGGCCGAGCAGGCCGGGCTCGTCGGGATGGGCGTCGATCACCTGGACGACCACGTTGTCGAGCACGTGCTGGAGGTCGTCGGGCAGGGCATCGAGCGCGTCGGCCACCATCGCCTCGAACTTGTACCGCGCCACCACGTCCATCGACGGCCCTCCCTCAACGGCTCTCGTTCGGTCCCGACCGACAGCGGGGTCAGACCCCGCTGTCGCTTCTCCCTGCCGGCAAGCGATGACCGATTACAGCACCTTGAGCTTGGAGGAGAAGACCTTCTTCGGCTTCATGTCGACCGCGATCGTGCGGGCGATGTCCTGGAAGATCCCGGCAGCCTCCGAGTCGGGCGCCACGGCGGTGATCGGCTTGCCGTCGTCGCCGCCCTCGCGCAGCTCGGGCACCAGTGGCAGCCTGCCCAGCAACGGCACCTCCAGTTCCTCGGCCAGGACCTGGCCGCCGCCCGAACCGAAGATCTCGTACCGCTTGCCGTCGTCGCCCGTGAACCACGACATGTTCTCGATCACGCCGCGTACCGGCAGGTTGACCTTCGCCGCCATCGCCGCCGACAACGACGCCACCTTCTGCGCCGCGGGCTGCGGCGTCGTGACCACGAACACCTCGCCACGGGGCAGGTACTGGGCGAGCGACAGGGCGATGTCACCGGTGCCGGGGGGCATGTCGACGAGCAGGAAGTCGGGTTCGTCCCAGAACACGTCGGTGAGGAACTGCTCGAGAGCCTTGTGCAGCATCGGGCCACGCCAGATCACGGCCTGTCCCTGCGGCACGAAGTAGCCGATCGAGATGCAGCGGACGCCCCACTGTTCGGGCGGCACGAGCATCTCGTCGATCACCACCGGGTCACGGTCGGTGCCCAACATGCGCGGGATCGAGTAGCCGTAGATGTCGGCGTCGACCACGCCGACGGAGTAGCCCTGCGAGGCGAGCGCCACGGCGAGGTTGGTGGTGACGCTGGACTTGCCGACACCGCCCTTGCCCGAGGAGATCAGCAGTGGCCGGGTCTTCGACGAGGAGTCGGCGAACGGGATGGCCCGTCCCTCGGCGTGGCCGTGCGCCTGCGCGGTCCCGGCCGTGGCGCCGGCGTCGCCGTGGAGCGTGCGACGCAGGTTCTCGCGGTCTTCGTCGGACATCACGGTGAACTCGAGGTCGATCGACTCGACGCCGTCGAGCTCGGTGGCGGCGTCCGACACGCGGCGCTGGATCTCGCTCTTGAGCGGGCAGCCCGGCACGGTGAGGGCGATCAGCACGCCGACGACACCGTTGTCACGCACCGACACGCCGCGCAGCATGCCGAGGTCGACGATCGAACGGTGGAGTTCGGGGTCCTCCACGGGCCGGAGGGCTTCGATGATCTGGTCTTCGGTCACGACGGGGGTTGCGGCCATGAATCCATTGTGGCGACGGCGACGCGAATTTGCACTACCCGCGTAGGGAGAATCGGAGGGGTAGCATCGATCACATGAGCACGAGCCCGTCGTTCACCGCCACCGTGTCGGCGATCACCGGTGCGTTCGGCGATCCCACGCGGCGGCGGGTGTACCTGTTCGCCCGCGAGCACTCGGGGGACCAGGGCACGGGCGTCACGGCCGCGATGGTGGCCGACGAGGTCGGTGTGCACGCCAACGTCGCTCGTCACCATCTCGACAAGCTGGCCGCCGGCGGCTACCTGGAGGTGGCCAGCGGAAAGGTGCCCGGCGGCCGCGCCGGCCGACCGTCGAAGCGGTACCTGGCCGTGGCCGACGTGCGTCTCAGCGACGTCGACTTCCCGGTCCGCAGCGACGACCTGCTGCTGTCGTTGCTCGGACGCGCCCTCGACCGGCTGCCGCACGACGAGGCCGAGAAGATGGCCGAGGAGGTCGGCGCCGAGTACGGGCGGGCGATGGCCGCAGGGCTCACCGGCGACGCGCTCCAGGCCGGTCAACGGTCGCTGCGCTCGGCGATGCAGGCGGTGGCCGACGCGCTCACGGCCCACGGGTTCGCCGCCCACGCCGAGGGCCGCAACGACCGGCTCCGCATCATCAACAACCACTGCCCGTTCGGCGACGTGGCCGCCGAGCACCCGGTGATCTGTGCCGTCGACCGCGGCATGGTGCGCGGCATGCTCGGCGAGCTGTACGACGCCGGGCGGGCCGCCGAGCTCGGCATCACCACCGAGTCGAGCCTCGCCGCCGGCGACACCTTCTGCGCCACCACCGTCTGACGACGTG
>JAWLEC010000106.1:0-11008 GCA_041686315.1 Ilumatobacteraceae bacterium | reverse complement strand
GGCTCACGAGGCCCACCGGACGGGCGACCGCAGGGATCGAAGCGCGGGTCAGTGGCCGGCGAGACGGGCGGCGAGGCGGGCCGGCACCTCGGCGGAGACGTCGGCCGGCAGCGTTGCCACCGGGCCGAGCGCCTCCACCGGCGGGCGGTGAGCCGCCGCCAGCAGACCCGGCAGCATCGCCGGGTCGTGGCTCGAGTACCAGCAGCACTGCAGGCGCGCACCGGCACGGGTGCGGCGCTGGCTGATCCCCACGAGCTTGGCCCCGCCGAGCACCACCTCACCCGCACCCAGACCGTCGAAGCACACCGCGCGCGACCACCCGGTGGTCACCATCGCCCCGCTGTGCACCGCCACGTCGTCGTCACCGGTCACCGTCCGCAGCACCTCGGCGAGATGCTCTCCGAGCCACACCATCGGCCGGTGGACGTCGTCGGACCATCCGGCGCCGCCGGCCGGCAGGATCACGTCGACCCAGGTCACACCACCCGGCACGAGCAGCACTGCTCCCCCGCCGCTGCGCCGGCGCACCACCTCGATTCCCTGCGTCCGGCACGCCGCACGGTCGGCGACGTCGTCGGCCTGCGTCGAGCCGAGCACCAGTGCCGGTGCGGTCACCTCGTGCTCCCACACCGCCGCGGCACCGCCCGGCGTCACGCCGGCGAGCAGGTCGGCGGCGTGGAATTCGGCGGCGGTCGCTCGCGAACGGCGCAGTGCGGACGGCAACGCAGCGACCCGTCAGGACGCCATCGGCAGGTAGGGCCGCCACGCGTCGGGCACCCCGGTGACCGACACGACGACCCACGCCGTCGAGCGCGGGGCGCGGCACGGCCGGGCCAGACGCATCCCCGCCTCGTCGGGTGTGCGGTCGCGCTTGCCGAGGTTGCACGGCCGACAGGCCGCGGCCACGTTCTCCCAGGAGTGCGGCCCGCCCTTCGACCGGGGTATCACGTGGTCGATCGAGTCGGCGCGGTCACCGCAGTACTGGCAACGATGATCGTCGCGGGCGAAGATCGCGCGGCGCGACAGCGCGGCCCGGCGCACGTAGGGAACCTTCACCATGTAGCGCAGCCGGATCACGGACGGGCTCGGCAGGGTGACCCGCTCGGAACGGATGACCCTGCCGTCGTCGGCGAGCAGGTCGGCCTTGTCGGCGAGCACCAGACACGTGGCACGCTGCGGCGACACGATGCTCAGCGGCTCGAAGCTGGCATTGAGCACGAGTGCACCGTTCATGCCGGCCCCGCCGTCAGGCGTCGTACCGCTCCCAGTCTCGGCACCATCGCAGGTAGTTCAGCACATCCGCGGGGTCGATGGGGTGCCGGATGTCGCCGTACTGCGTGAGCAGCCGGAACTCGAGATAGTCCTTCGACGGCCACGGCAGGAACGGGGCCCGCCGCCACCACCGTGAGGGCACCAGGCGGCCGAGCTGTCGCAGCGCGGTCGGCCACAGCGACGGGTGCGCCCCGATCGCCAGCGCCGAGCGGATCATGTGGGTCAGACCCGGGGCTCCTTGGGCAGGCCGAGGATCATCTCACCGATGATGTTGCGCTGGATCTGCGACGATCCGGCGTAGATCGTGCCCGCCCGGGCGTTGAGGAACGTGCCGACCCACGATGCCGAGGAGTTGGCGGCGCCGGGGTCGTCGGTCTGGAACGCCGACGACGGCGGCCGGCCCTCGTGGTAGAGGGCGTCGGCACCGAGGATGTCGACGCCGAGTTCGGTGACCACCCGGTGGTACTCGCTCCAGTACAGCTTGGAGATGGCGCCGTCGGGCCCGGGGTGGTGGCCGGCCAGGAACTGGGTGAGCGTGCGCTGGCCCAGGAACTTCATGATCTGCACCTTGGAGTGGCACCACGCGAGCTTCTGGCGGATCACCGGGTCGTCGGCGACGCCCTTCGCCCGGGCCAGCTCGATCAGGCGGTCGAGTTCGGCCTGGTAACGGATCGGGCCGGTGGCGGCAGCCTCGCCGCGTTCGAACCCGAGGAGCGACATCGCCACGCCCCAGCCGTTGTTGACGCCACCGACCACGTTCTCCTTGGGGCAGCGGGCATCGGTGTAGAACACCTCGTTGAACTCGCTGTCGCCGGAGATCATCTTGATCGGGCGCACCTCGATGCCCGGTTGGTCCATCGGCACGAGGAGGAACGAGATCCCCTTGTGCTTGGGCGCATCGGGATCGGTGCGGGCGAGCGTGAAGATGTGGTCGGCGAGATGCCCGGCCGACGTCCAGATCTTCTGTCCGTTGAGCACCCACTCGTCGCCGTCGAGTTCGGCTCGGAGCCCGACGTTGCCGAGGTCGGAGCCGGCATCGGGTTCGGAGTAGCCCTGGCACCAGGTGTCCTCACCCGACAGGATGCGGGGCAGGTAGTGCGCCTTCTGCTCGTCGGTGCCCCACATCAGCAGGGTGTTGCCGAGCATCTGGATGCCGAACACGTCGTTGGGTCCGCCCGTCGGAACGCCGGCGCGGGCGAACTCCTCGGCCAGGATGACCTGCTCGGTGGCCGAGAGCCCGGCGCCGCCGTACTCCGTCGGCCAGCCGGGAGCGAGATAGTCGGCTTCGTAGAGCACCTTGCGCCACTCGGTGACGAACCGGTCGAGTTCGTCACCCTCGAGCGCACCCATGCCCTTCCAGTTGGACGGGAGCTTCTCGGCGAGGAACGCCTGGACCTTCTCGCGGTAGGCCTCGGCGTCGGCGGTGTACGTCGGCTGCATACCGCACAGCCTACTGCAGTGGGGTTACCGGACGGTAGCCAACGCCAGGGCGGCTGCGCCGGCCAGCGGTTGCACGAACCCCGAGGCCTCCCGGATCTCGAGCCCGGCGAGGTGGCCCAGATGGCTGCGCACGCTCAGCTCGTGGCGTGCCGCGTCGAGCAGATCGTCACCGAAGGTGTCGACCACCACGCCGGAGACGAACACGGTGGTGACGTCGAACGCCGCGGCTGCGGAGGCAACGGCCCGGCCGACCATGATGCCGGTGCGTCCGACGATCGACGGGGTCGCCCGGCGCAGCGGACGGTTGATCTCGGCCTCGATCGCCGTCGACGACGCGTAGGCCTGCAGGCATCCGTCGGCGCCGCACGGGCACCGCAGCCCATGGGGCTCCACCGTCACGTGGGCCAGTGACCCGGCGTTGCCGTGTGCACCGCGCAGCCGCCGACCACCGATCACGCACGCCGACTCCACGGTCTGGTCGAGGAGGAGGCGCAGATGGCTCGGCACGTCGACGGCGTCACCGAGCCAGCGCTCACCGTCGCAGGCTGCGGCACCGGCCGTGTCGAGCACGACCCGGAGCCCGGTCAGTGCCTCGAGGCGCTGGCGCAGCGGGAACGCCGCCCAGGCGCCGACCCCGACGGGCGAGGCCGAACCGGCAGCCGTGTCGATCGGCCCGACGCAGCTCGCACCCAGCGCCACCGGCGGCGCCACCTCGGGCGGACGGGCAGCGAGCACCCGCCCCACCAGCGCTTCCAGGGACCGCCACACGTCGCGAGCGGGCGTGCTCACCCGGTCGCGCACCAGCACGTCGCCGTGGGCGTCGACGATTCCCGCTGCGAGCCGGCTGCTGTCGACCACGACCGCCAGCACCGGCTCGCCGTGACCGGACGCATCCACATCAGCACCGGGACGGACGGGGTTCGAGAAACTCACCGCGAACGAACGTAGCGCCGACTGTCGTCGGCGCTGCTGCGGGTCTACCCTTCCGACGGTGACGACCGAATTCGCCGCCGACGGCCCGACTTCCTCCGGCACGGCCGACAACGGGCCGCCTGCACGTGGGTTCGCCGGTCTGTTCGACGCGATCACGGCCAACGTGTCGCAGGTGCTCCACGGCAAGACCGAGACGATCGAGCTGGCGCTGATGTGCCTCCTCGCCGAGGGCCACCTGCTGGTGGAGGACGTGCCCGGGGTGGGCAAGACCAGCCTGGCCAAGGCATTGGCGGCGTCGATCGACTGTTCGTGGAAGCGCGTGCAGTTCACCCCCGACCTGCTGCCGACCGATCTCGTCGGGGTGAGCGTCTACCAGCGCTCGACCGAGTCGTTCCGGTTCGAGCCGGGCCCGCTGTTCGCCAACATCGTGCTCGCCGACGAGATCAATCGGGCGTCACCCAAGACCCAGTCGGCGCTGCTCGAGGCGATGGAGGAACGCCAGATCACCGCCGACGGGGTGAGCCGGCCGCTCGAGCCGCCGTTCATGGTGATCGCCACCCAGAACCCGATCGACCAGGAGGGCACCTACCGGTTGCCCGAGAGCCAACTCGACCGGTTCCTCCTGCGCATCGCCATCGGGTACCCCAGTCGTGAGGCGGAGATCCAGATGCTCGACGCGCAGGGATCCGCCGCGGCGCTCCACCGGCTCGACCCCGTGGTGTCGTCCGCGGAGATCCGCGGCATGATCACCGCCGTACGCAGCGTGCACGTGGCCGGCGCCCTGAAGTCGTACCTCGTCGACATCGCCGAGGCCAGCCGTCGGCATCCGGCCATCGAACTGGGGCTGTCCCCTCGGGCCACGCTGCAACTGGCGGCAGGCTCGCGGGCGCACGCCGCGGCACGGGGACGCAACTATGCGACCCCCGACGACGTGAAGTCGATTGCCGTCGCCACGCTCGGTCACCGGATCATGATCCGCTCCGACAGCGGCGGCCAGCTCTCCCCCGCCGACGCGATCGCCGAGGTGTTCGACGCCGTCCCGGTTCCTGTTCCGCGATGACCGGCCGGTCGGGGTGCTGACTCGCCAGGGGTTCGCAGCGATCGCGGCCGGTGTCGCAGCGATCGTGGTCGGGCGGTTCTTCGCCGTGGTCGAGTTGTTCGTGATCGGCACGGCGTTCGTCGCCGCGGCGGTCGTCGCCGTGGTACTGGTCCGGGTGCGCCGGCCGCGCGTGGCCGCGGTGCGGTGGGCGCACCCGACGGTGCTGGTGGCGGGCGACACGGGCCGCGTGGATCTCCATCTGCGCCATCTCGGCCGCGTGCGGTCCACACCGTTCGAACTCGTGGAGACCGTGCAGCGAGCGGGGTCGGGAGCGCACGTGGCCCGCCTGCCGATCTCGCCGCTGGCTGTCGGCGCCAGCTCGTCCACCGGCTATCAGTTGCCGACCAGTGTGCGCGGCATCGTCGAACTCGGCCCCCTGCGTGCGGAGGTCCGCGACCCGCTCGGCATCGCCCGGCTGTCGCAGGAGATCGTGGGCGTCGAGGAGGTCACCGTGGCACCACGCGCCCATCTCCTCGAGATCCCCCGGCTCGGCCAGGGGTTGCTCGGCACCCACCTGCTGGAGAGGGCCCGCCGTCTGGGCCCGGGGGACTTCCACGGATTGCGTGAGTACGTCGACGGCGACGAGCCGCGGTCGATCCACTGGAAGGCCTCTGCCCGATCGGAGCAGTTGCTGGTGAAGGAGCACACGGTCGAGGGCCTGCGCCGCTGCACCGTGGTGCTCGACGCCGATCCCGACGCCTACCGTGACGCGGACGGGTTCGAGCGGGCGATCGTGGCGGCGGCGAGTCTCGTCCACAGCGCCGAGCGCGGGGGCCTCACCACGCGCTTCGTCACCGCGGGCGGCGTCGACCTGCGCGGCCCCGACGTGGTGGTCAACACGCTGCGGATCCTCGCCCGTCTCCGACCGTCGGCGTCGTCGCCGGCCCGGCTCGACCGCGAGCCGGGCGAGGGTCTCGGTCTGCTGATCTCGATCACGGCCACGCACGGCACCGGTGCGTGGCGACGGGCGCACGGCATCGTCGATCCCACGATCACCGTGGTGGGCGTCACCACCGACGAGCGAGCCGGGTCCGGTCTCGACGTGTCGGCACGCAGCGAGGGCGAGTTCCTCGACTCGTGGCGTCAGCTCACCGGCCGCGGTCGGCTGGACCTGGTGGGGCGCCTGACGTGACCGTCTCCTCTCACGTCGGACCCGGGACGAGATCGTCCGCGGCGTCGCTCATCGACGACGTCGTCGCCTCGCTCGCACTGGCCGTGTTCAGCGTCGCCGTGGCCGTGGGCTACGCCCGGGTCTTCAGCGGGTGGGACTTCCTCGACGAGATGGTCGTGCTGGCGGCGGCGGGCCACGGTTCGAGCCTCGTGCTGCGCCGGCTGCGTGTCAGCGGCTGGATCGCCGTGCCGGCGACCGCCGCGGTGACGGCATGGACGATCGGCATGCTCCAGTACCGCTCGACCTACTCGTGGTGGCTGCCGACCGCCGACACGTGGGCACTGGTCGAGTCCGAGCTGCAGATCGTGCGCGAGCAGTTCAGTGTTGCAGTGGCGCCCGTGATCTACGGATCGGGTTGGGACGTGCTGGCCGCCATCGGGCTGGCCATCGCCGTCGTGTTGTCCGACGCTTTCGCATTCCGGGCGTTCGCGCGGGCCGAGGCGCTGGTGCCCGGTGGCGTGCTGTTCGTGTTCGTGGGGGCGTTGGGCACCGACCGGCTCCGGGTGGCGACCTCGGTGCTGCTCGTGGTCGCCGGTGTGATCGCCACCATCGCGTTGCGCTGGTACCACGCGCCCACCACGGCGGCGGGTCAGCGCTCCACTCTCGGCTTCGCCGCACCTGCGGCGGTGACCGTCACCATCGTGGTCGCCCTGACCGCCGGCCTGGTGGGGCCACGTCTCCCCGGCGCGGATGCGGCGCCGGTCTACGAGACCCGCGGGGGCGGTGGCGGCAACTCCACCGTCGTGTCGCCCCTGGTCGACATCCGCTCACGCCTCACCAACCGCTCGAACACCGAACTGTTCGTGGTGGACGCCAACCTCGAGTCGTACTGGAGGTCGTCGTCGCTGCCCCGGTTCGACGGCACCACGTGGGGCCTCCCCGACCGCGACCTGGCGCCGGTCGATCCGGCACTGGTCGGTCGCCGACCCGGCGCCGAGGACCTGTTCCAGCAGGTACGCGTGGTCAACCTCGGTGGCTCGCTCGTCCCCGCAGCGCCCGATCCGTTCCAGGCGTCGGGCGTCGACGAGCTGCGCTGGGTACCCGAGACGTCGGCTCTTCTCACCACCGACGACGAACTCGCACGCGGTGACACGTTCCAGATCGTGTCCGCCTCGCCGCGCGTCGATCCCCAACGGCTCGCCGGCGTCCCGGCGACCGATGCCGGCGACCCGATCCATCTCGAACTCCCCGACGACCTGCCGGACGTGGTCGCCGACACCGCTCGTGAGGTCACCGCCGGGGCGCCCGACGCCTACGCCACGGCGCTGGCACTGCAGAACTGGTTCCGCGACGAGTTCACCTACAGCCTCGAGGTGCAGCCGGGGCACGGCAACAGTGCGATCGAGGGTTTCCTGCGCGAGCGGGTCGGCTACTGCGAACAGTTCTCCGGCACCTACGCCGCGATGATGCGCACCCTGGGGATCCCTGCTCGCGTCGCGGTCGGGTTCACCAGCGGCAACCAGGTGAACCCCGACACGTACTCGGTGCTCGGGCGCCACGCCCACGCATGGCCCGAGGTGTGGTTCGACGGCGTCGGTTGGGTGCCGTTCGAACCGACGCCGGGTCGCGGCGCTCCGGGCGCGGAGGTGTACACGGGTGTCCCGCCACAGCAGGATTCGGGGGCGCGCCCGGACGATGCGGTGGAGGAGGAACTCGACGAGGAGTCGACCGCGCCGTCCACCACGCTGCCCGACGGCGCCACCGCCGACGACAACCCGTTGAACCTGCCCGAGGAGGACCTCGCCGCCCCCGGTGCCGGGGACGACGACGCCGCCGTCGTGGCGCCCGACGATCCCGACCGCACCTGGGTGCTCGTGGGTGGTGGGGTGCTGGCGCTCGTGGCGGTCGTGGCGCCGTGGCTGGTGAGGCGCTTGCGTGACCGCCGTGCTCGTACCTCGGTCGACCGCCAACTCGCCCGCTGCTGGAACCAGGCCCTGCAGGCGCTGGAGGTCGTGGGTGTGCCGCGTTCGTCCGAACGCACCCCGCTCGAGGCCGCGGCGTTGACGGCGGAGCGGTTCCCCATCGCCGCACGTCCGATCAGCTCGCTGGCCACCGTGGTCACCGAGGCCACCTACAGCCGGCGCGGGACGGCCGGCTTCGACGTGGCCGGTTCGTACGGTGCGAGCACGATGCGGGACTGCCGCAACTGGTGCCGCCAGATCGAGCGGGCCGTCAACGACTCGGTGCCGTTCGGCACACGGGTGCGGCGCTACTTCAGCAGCGGCTGATCGCCACTCGTCGGAGCGTGATCAGCGGGTGGCGTCGTCGTCGACATCGGGTCGACGACCGCTGAGCCACGCCGAGATCGGCAACTGGCCGAGCCGCTCACGCCCGATGAGGCGCAGCTCGGACTCGAGCAGGATCGCCATCACGAGCACCAGGACGAATCCGGCGAACGAGACGAGGAAGTTGACGGCCAGGCCGCCGATGGTGACGACGAGGCCGATCACGAGGCCGACGGTGAGCAGCAGCGCCCGCCGACGGGACACCCGGTAGCCGCGTTGGGAGAACGTCGGATCCTGTTCGAGCTCCTGCTCGATCTGACGCAGAATGCGCTGTTCGTCCTCGGAGAGGGGCACACCCTCATCATCGCACGTTCGCGGCCGTTCCTCAACGCGGCGGGCCGGGTTCCTGATCGGGTTTCTGATCGGGCCCCCACTGCTGCGCCCCCTGCCGCACGACACGGACACGCGATCCCCGCACGGCACTCGCCGGCCCGATCGCCGATGCCCCGAACCTGCGCCGGATCTCGTCGATCGTCGCGCTCGTCGCCGAGGCGGACGACGCGACGTCGTCGTCGAAGCTGAGCTGGTGGTGCACGGCTCCGAGATTCGACCCCGACACGCCGATCAGGCGGACCCCCGGCGTCGGGTCGATCGCCGTGAGCAGGGGGCCGAGCATCCCGACGATCACGGCCGCGTCGTCGACGCGCTCGGTGCTGGTCGTCGACCGGGTGATCGTGTGGAACCCGGCGAAGCGCACCTTCAAGGTGAGCGTCCGGGCGCCGACACCGTGGGCCCGCAGCCTCGAGGCGACGGCGTCGGCGAGGCGGACCAGTTCGGTGTGCACCTCGGACGGCTCGTGGAGGTCCGTCGGATAGGTCTCCTCGTGGCCGATCGACTTCGCCTCCCGGTCGGGCTCGACGGGCCGGTCGTCGTGGCCGAGGGCCAGTTCGGCCAGGTGGTCGGCCTGGGCGCGGCCGAGCGCCGTGGCGAGGATGCGACGGTCGACGCCGGCGAGGTCGGCCACCCGGCGGACGCCGATCGAGTGCAACTTCTCGAGCGTCACGGGGCCGACGCCCCACAGTCGTTCCACCGGCAACGGATCGAGGAACGCCCGCTCGTCTGCGTGCACCACCTCGACCACCCCGGCGCCGGGCTCGATCCGGTCGGGCCGGGCGATCGGCTTCGCCTCCACCGAGGCGAGCTTCGCCAGGAACTTGTTGGGGGCCACACCGACCGAGCAGGTGAGCTGCTGTTCGCGCTCGATGTCGGCCCGGATCGCCCGGGCGATCTCGACGCCCGGGCCGAACAGACCCCGTGAGCCGGTGACGTCGAGGAACGCCTCGTCGAGCGACAGGGGTTCCACGAGTGGCGTGTACCGGTGGAACACGTCGTTGACGGCTGCGCTCACCTCGCCGTAGAGGTCGTGGTCGCCGGGGAGGAACACTGCATGGGGACAACGGCGGCGGGCGACCGACGACGGCAGCGCCGAGTGGACGCCGAACCGGCGCGCCTCGTACGACGCGGCAGCCACGACACCCCGGCTGCCGGTGCCGCCCACCACCACGGGCCGGCCGACGAGCTCGGGCCGGCGCCGCAGCTCCACCGACACGAAGAAGGCGTCCATGTCGACGTGCAGGATGCAACGGCGGCCCGGGTCCACCCGGTCAGGGTACGCCGACCCGCCTCACGGGCGAGCCCGAGCGGACGGTCGTCGGTACGCTCGTGGCCATGTCGACCGTTCCCCCATCCGACACCGCACCCGACGCGGGCCGCAGCCTGTCGGCCCTGCCGTCGGTGGGCGCACGCGTCGTGGCGTTCGCGGCGATCCTCCTCAGCGGGCTCGCCGGAGCGCTGATCGGCTACTCGCTCGTGTCGTTGCAGTGCGAGGGCGACTGTGCCCTTCCCACGGGGCTGGGATTGCTGATCGGTGCGGTCACCGCCGCCGTCGGCATGGCCGTGGTGGCGGTGCTGGTGATGCGCGCCATCGGCGAATGGCGCGAGATCGAGGACCGCACCGGCGCCGGGCACGCACCACGGTGAGGAGTCATGAGCGTCATGGGTGACCGTCATGGCTGACGTCGACGTCGCCGCTCTGCGGGTGCTGGCCGAGCGGTTGGCCGTGGACGCCGGCCAACTGGCGCTCGACGGGCGACGCCGCCTCGGTGTGGGACGCACGATGCACCACGACACCAAGTCGAGCGCCACCGATCCCGTCACCGAGTTCGACCGTGCCGCCGAGGAGCTGATCGTCGACGGCCTGGGGCGCGAACGGCCCGACGACGCGATCGTCGGCGAGGAGGGCGCGGCCCGGTCGGGCAGCACGGGCCTCCAATGGCACGTCGACCCGATCGACGGCACGGTCAACTTCGTGTACGACCTGCCGGCCTGGTGCACGTCGGTGGCGGTCGTCGACGACGACGGCCCGCTCGCCGGCGCCGTGTTCGCCCCGGTCACCGGTGAGTTGTTCTCGGCGGCGCGAGGCCGGGGGGCGACGCTCGACGGCGTGCCGATCTCGTGTTCGAGCGCCGACGACCTGTCGACGGCGCTCGTGGCGACCGGGTTCAGCTACCTGCCCGAGCGCCGGTCGCTGCAGGCGGCTCGCATCGTCCGGCTCATCACGCAGGTGCGCGACGTGCGCCGGTTCGGATCGGCGGCGCTGGACCTGTGCATGGTGGGGGCAGGCCGGGTGGATGCGTATTTCGAGGAGCACCTCAACTCGTGGGACCTCGCCGCCGGCGTGCTCGTCGCCGCCGAGGCCGGCGCCACCACCTCCGATCTCGGCGGAGGGGCAGCCGGCCCCCACGCCACGGTGGCGGCTGCACCGGGCATCCACCGCGCCCTGGTCGCAGCCGTCGTCGACGCCGGTTC
>JAWLEC010000278.1:0-2553 GCA_041686315.1 Ilumatobacteraceae bacterium | reverse complement strand
CTCCGACCACGACACGCACGTCGGCGTGTTCCCGATCTCGATCGACGTCGGTGACGTGGAGGCCACCGCCGCCGGCCGGGCCACCCGCCAGCGGATGAGCCAGATCCGCGCCCGCCTGGGCGATCCCGAGGTGATCCTGCTCGGTGTCGACCGGCTGGACTACACCAAGGGCATCGGCCTGCGCCTGCGGGCGTTCGCTGCGCTGCTCGAGTCGGGCGAGCTGGACCCCGAGCGGCACGTGCTGGTGCAGGTGGCCACACCCACCCGCGAAGCCGTCGAGCACTACCAGGACGAACGCCACGAGATCGAGCGGCTCGTCGGGGCGATCAACGGGCGCTACAGCCGCATCGGTCTCCCGGTGATCCACTACCTGTACCAGACGCTGCCGTTCGACGAGCTGATCGCTCTCTACCGTGCCGGTGACGTGATGCTGGTGACGCCGTTCCGCGACGGGATGAACCTGGTGGCCAAGGAGTACGCCGCCGCGCACATCGATGGCGACGGCGTGCTCGTGCTGTCGGAGTTCGCCGGCGCCGCCGACGAACTCACCGACGCCGTCCTCGTCAACCCGCACGACGACCGGGCGCTCCAGGAGGCCATCGTCACGGCGGTGGAGATGCACCGCCACGAGCGCCGTGGGCGGATGGCGGGTCTGCGCGACCAGATCCGCAAGAGCGACGTGAAGGGATGGGCCGACCGCTTCCTCGCCGAACTCGAGGCGACGGACGACCCGGAGACCGGGGAACCGGCGGCTGTCGGTCCCGGCGGATCCTGACGAGACCGGCGCGATGACGCAGTACGACGATGCCTCCGCCCTGGCGGCGCTCGTGGCGAGGTCGGCCCGACCGGTGCTCGTGGGCCTCGACGTGGACGGCGTCCTCGCCCCGCTGGTCGACCACGCCGACGACGCGGCGCTGCTCGACGGCACCGGAGACGCCGTGCACCGGCTCGCCGGGCACGACGGCGTCCACGTCGCTGCGCTGTCGGGACGGTCGCTGGCGGGGCTCGAGCAGTTCGGGTTCGGCGAGGGCGTGCACGTGATCGGCAGTCACGGGATGGAGTGGCGGTCGGCCGACGTGCTGGAGCTCGAACCGGAGGAACAGCAGCGGCTGGAGGTGCTCACCGCACTGGCCGTGGACGCCGCGGCCCGTGCCGGGCAGGGTGCGTGGGTCGAGTACAAGCCGGCGAGCGTCGTGCTGTACGTGCGCCAGGCCGACCCGGCCGCCGGAATCGCCGCCCGAGACGAGTTGTCGGCCCAGGCGGCACGGATCGACGGTGCCCGGGTGAAGGCGGGGCAGTCGGTCCTCGAACTCCTCGCCCGCCACGGCGACAAGGGCACGGCGCTGCGGCAGCTCGCCCACCGCCTCGGCGTGTGCACCATCGTGTTCGCGGGAGACGACGTCACCGACGAGGACGCGTTCGCGGTGCTCGGTGACGGCGACGTGCCGATCAAGATCGGCGACGCCGACACGATCGCCCCACACCGTCTGCGCGATCCCGAGGCGGTGCAGACGTGGCTCCGCGAACTCGACCGGTTGCTCCGACGCCGGCGCTGATCCGACGCCTCGGATCCGTTCCGCGGGGCCGTTGCGCCGGCTCCGACCGTCAGAACAGCGACGACTGTCCGGCGGGCGGTGTGCGGCGGATCGCGGTCCACGGCACGTAGTGGTCCATGAACGCCCAGGTGCGGCGGTGGATCGCCGAGGGGCCGTATCCGAGCAGCGCGGCCTTGTGGACGGAGCACGGATACCCCTTGTTGGTGTCGAACGACCAGTGCGGGTACGACAGGGCGTGCCCGCGCATCTCGCGGTCGCGCGCCACCTTGGCGAGAATGCTCGCCGTCGCCACGCTGAGGCAACGCAGGTCGGCCTTCACCGCCAGCTCCACGTGCGGCACGGCCGGCGACACGAAGTCCCACGTGCCGTCGGTGACGGCCACGTCGGGCACCACGCCCAGTCGCTCGACGGCGCGGCGGGCGGCCAGTTTCTGGGCGGCCGACATCCCGAGCCGGTCGCACTCGTCCTGCGTGGCCGATCCCACCGCCCAGGCGGTACACCATCCGGCCAACCGGTCGAAGAGGCGCTCCCGTTCGGCCTCGGTGAGGAGCTTGGAGTCCCGCACGCCGTTCACCCGGGTGTCACGTGGCAGCACGACGGCGCCCACCGTGAGTGGTCCGGCCCAGGCCCCACGGCCCACCTCGTCGATGCCCACGACCACATCGTGCCCGCGCGCCCACAGCTCCTTCTCGATCGCCCGGGTGGGGGCCTTCTTCTTCGACGCCGGCGTGCGTGACGCCGTGGGGGCCCGGCGGACGGTGGTCACGGATCGATCGACACGCCGAGGCGGGTCGGCTGTGGCGGCGCCGCCCACAAAGCTTCACCCGTGGCCTCACGGGTGCGCCAACCGGGGTCGACCGACGGTGCCGAGAGTTCCTGCGGCTCTCCCTGCTGTTCCCACAGCACGGCCGGTCGTTCACCGTGCCACCGGACGGCGAACGACACCGCCGACCGCGGCCCGGTGGGCACGCCGTGCACCTCGAAATCGGCTCCGAGC
>JAWLEC010000277.1:0-2566 GCA_041686315.1 Ilumatobacteraceae bacterium | reverse complement strand
GGTGAGTTCGGTCTGCTCGACGACGCCACCCGAGCGGATGTTGCACTTCCAGCTACCCGGGGGTGGTCGGCGCATGATGTACGCGATGATCTCGATGCGGCCGTCGGGTGTCTTCTGGGTGATGATCCGTTTGTCGCCCCTGGCGAAGCCGGACATGAACGGCTGCACGACGAGTTCGCGGGTCGGGCCGACCGCGTTCGCCGCAACCTGCTCCGCGATCGACAGATCGCTTTCCGAGCTGATCCGTTCGACACCCTGACCGCGGAAGCCGAAGGGATCCTTCACGACGATGTCGCCGCCGAACTCCACGAAGGCTGCGTGCACGTCGTCCAACGTGCGCGCAATGCGCGTCGGCGGGCTGACGTCGGCGAAGTGCTCCACGTACGTGCGCTTGTCGTCGGCGTTCCACGCTGCCCACGTAGGCGAGGAGAGCGCAGCACCGGCTTCGCTCGCATGGGATTCGATCGATTCGAGGAGCGCCATCTTCCGCGTCGACATCATGTTGAGGACTACGTGCGGCGGACGGGGCGCGGGCGCCACCGCGGCGGCGTCCCGTGAGACGCGTGACACCATCACGTCCTCGAAGACGTGTTTGAGGTATCCAGCGACGTATGCCCGGTCATCCGTGATCGGGTCGCTCGGCATGACGATCCAGAGGCGCAAAGAATTGACCCTTCCGTAGAACTCCTGGTCCAGTCTGCGAGTGAGGATGTCGGTCGCAGTGGGTGACGCAGGAAGTTGAAGGAAACTTGACCGTCGCTCTTTCGGTTCACCGCAGGAGAACGGTCGTGTCGCTCTGTGCGCAATCACCCACGGCATCCCTCGGCCGATCGGCAGCTCAGAGACGCGGCGGCGGACTCGAGATCTCCCTGTGGGGTAGCTCGCCAGCTGCCTGAGCCTCGATCCACCGATGGCGGTCGGGTGAGGTAGAACGCGTATCCGCGTGAAAGGTCCCCTGAGCTGGGACGATGTTGGTTCTCTACGCCGACACTGTTCACCAGCCAGGAGACACTTTCAGTGAGCCGAGTATCGCAGACCCTCGACCGGATTCACGCGACCTTCGACGACGACAACCTGGTCGCCAACGCCGGACTGTTGTTGCCGGCCACGCTGGTGGAGCGGCTCGACCTGGAGTCGCTGATCAATGCCACGGTGCATCTTGATGGTCGGGTGGGTGGAGCGTCACCGGGGCGCAAGGTGTTGACGTTGATGAACACCATGCTCGCCGGCGGGTCGCACATCGATCATGCCGACATGTTGCGTGCCGGGGCGTCGGAGTCGGTGGTGTCGCATCGGGTGATGGCACCCTCGACGCTCGGCACGTTCTTGCGGTCGTTCTCGTTCGGTCATGTCCGCCAGTTGGAGGCGGTGAACGATCTCGCACGCCAACGTGCGTGGGCGGCCGGCACGGCACCGGGCGCGCTCGTTGTCGATGTCGACTCGACGATCTGTGAGGTGGTCGGCAAGGCCAAGCAAGGCGCCAGCTACGGCTACACCCACGTGCTGGGCTATCACCCGTTGCTCGCCACGATCGCCGGATCCGGCGAGATCCTGCACGGTCGTTTGCGGAAAGGATCAGCGAACACTCAGCGCGGCACGACCCGCTTCGTCAACGAACTCGTCGCCCGCGCCCGCCGCGATGACCCGGCACGCGTGTTGACGGTCCGGTTCGATGCCGGCTTCTGGAGCAACGCCACCATGGCCAACCTCACACGCCT
The DNA here is from genome assembly GCA_041686315.1 of Ilumatobacteraceae bacterium. GTDB lineage: Bacteria > Actinomycetota > Acidimicrobiia > Acidimicrobiales > Ilumatobacteraceae > Sva-07. Next base: position 848 of record JAWLEC010000277.1, on the reverse strand, counting down.
CGACGTGCGATACACGATGGCCATCAGAACCAGCGTTGCCGCGGTCCACACCGCAATCGGAACGATTCCCGACGATGCGTGGCAGTCGATCCCCTACACCAAAGACGGCGAAGCCGAAGTCGCCGAATGCGACTACACCTCCGGCCAAGGCACCAAACGAACGACCCGGCGGATGATCGTTCGCCGCACCCGCTTCACCGATGCCACACAGCAACGGCTGTGGCCCGACTGGCGTCACCACGCATTCCTCACCGACCTCGACGGTGACGTCGTCGACGTCGACCGGTTCCACCGTGAACACGCCACCGTCGAGTTGGCCATCAAAGATCTGAAGGCCGGCGCAGGACTCGAGCACCTCCCGTCAGGGGTGTTCTCGGCGAACTCGGCCTGGTTCCAGATCGCAATCCTGGCGCACAACATGATCCGCTGGACCACTCGCCTCGGCGGCCACGACACCGACCGCCTCATCGTTGCGCGCACCATCCGCACCCGACTCCTCGCACTGCCCGGCCGCCTCGTCAACCACGCCGGACGATCCACCTTGCGGCTGCCGTCGCGTTGGCCCTGGGCTGACACGCTCACCAAGATCCTCGACACACTCCGAGCACTCGAACCCGTCCCCACCTGAACACGCGCCCGCGGACAGGCGTGCCGCAGAACCGACCCAACGCCATCAACCCGATCAGCTCCCGGCCTGCCTCGCCACGCCCCACCAACCGTCAGACCCCGCTCACGCCGCCTCGACCACCCAAGGCGTCCTCACCAGCCGATCACCGAGGCCGGGCCGGTGGATCGAGGCTCAGGCCCGGCACCGTGTGACGGTTGACCGGTGTGATGGACTGAGCGCA
>JAWLEC010000276.1:0-2597 GCA_041686315.1 Ilumatobacteraceae bacterium | reverse complement strand
GCGAAACCATCGACGGCCGCCCACTACCGGTGTCCACCGTGCGACGCATGTGCTGCGACGCCGACATCATCCCCGCCGTCCTCGACGGCCACGGCGAAGTCACCGACCTCGGCCGCAGCCGCCGCACCGCCAACCGCGCCCAACGCCGACAACTCGCCGCCATGCACCGCACCTGCGCCCACCCCGACTGCACCGTCGGATTCACGGCCTGTCGCATCCACCACGTGAAGTGGTGGTGGCGAGACCACGGCAACACCGACATCGCCAACCTCCTCCCACTGTGCGAACAACACCACCATCTCGTCCACGAAGGAGGCTGGGGGCTGTCGCTCGATGCCGGCCGCACCGCCACCTGGACCCGCCCCGACGGCACCACCTGGCACACCGGCCCCACCATCGACCGGCCGCCGACCACCGCCCGACCCCGCCGACGAGTCGCCTGACCTGCACGCAGGAGCCACCCACTCCGACGCGCTGCCGGCCGAGGCGGCGCGGCGTCACACGATCACCTCGTGACGCCTGCGTCGGGCCTCGTTGCTCCTCGTTTGCGTGACGGAAATGTTGGGACGTCCCAAAGAAAGCGTCACGCAAACGGGGGTGGCGAGAGCTACACCTGCTGCTTGTCGGTCGGGCCCTGCACCTCGGATGGGTCGGTGCTCATGTAGTACGGGCGCACGTAGTAGTCCGACTCGCCCTTCAGGCGGGCGTACTCACGCCGGAACGTGTTCTCGGTGACGTAGGCGTACGTGGCGTCGTCGAACGGGAACGTCACCTTCTTGCCGTTGCGGTCCTCCACGATCTTGATGCCTGCCACACGCGGCTCGTACATCTGGCCGGGCGACATCGTCTCCGTCGGATCCTCGAGCGACACGAACTCCTCGCTCACCTTGGACATGTACACGTGCACCAGTTCGTGGAACAGACCGATCACGGCATCGCGCAAGCGGAACTTCTCGACGTTGGCCTGCGCCGGATCGGCACCGATGACGTCGTTGAACGCGTCCACCGTCGCCGACTGGCCGCCGGCGGAGTTGGCGTACATGTACTCGCCCGACGTGGCGTCCTGGTAGTTGACGTTGGCGAGGCTCGGCGGCTTCACCTGGGCGACCACCTTCTTGTTCGCCGAGTGCACGGCCCCCGACGCAGCCGACGTCGCCCCCGACGTGCCACCGATGCCCTTCAACAGCTCCACGCCCACGGGCGTCTGGGCGATCTCGTCGATCAGCCCGATCACCTTCGCCCGATAGGTGTCGCCGCCCTTGATCGTCATCGCATTCGACTTGTCCCACCCGGCCACCTGGGGCACGTAGTCCTCCGACCCGGTGCCGAACTTCGGATCCGACAGCCGGTTCACCGACTTGCCGATGTCGGCCTGGTCGAACAGCTGGAACAGCGCCAACGCATCGGAGCCAGGCGTCAGCTGGGTGACGTCGACCCGGACGACGCTGCGTATCTGATCGAGCTGTTCGGCCACCGACATGCCCGCCGCCTTGCGGCCGGCCCGCTCGTCCATGTACTGCGGCAGGTACACCTCGGTGATGAACCGCTCCTTGAGTTCGGCCGCGCTGAGCGCGCCCAGCGTCGCCAGGTCGATGTTCATCTTCGAAGCGAGGTTCTTCGCCACCAACAGCACCACCGTGTCGTGGCTCTGCGCCATGTGCAGGTTCATGAGGCCGCTGGTGGGCGCTGCATCGAGGCTGTCGAGTTCGGTCTGCACGTCGGCCTGGAGCGTCTGCACGAGTTGCACCTTGCCCGCCTCCTTGGCCTGGGCGGACCCCTTGCGCGTCTTCTGCCTCGTCTTCGACCCGAGGAACGCTGCGGCGCGCGTCTGCACCGCCGTGAGCGCCTCGAACTGTTCGGGCTCCGTCGTCGCCTGGAAGTAGGCGTCGAGCGCATCGAGCAGCTTGGCGAACGTCGACTTCGCCAGGAAGTAGCTCGTGTCGTGCCCTGCCGACTTCACGTTCGCCGACGTGTACTTGTTGTCGAGGCGGCGACTCACCCGCTCGGATCCCGACGTCGTCACGCTCGCCGGACGGGTGTCCGACTGCCCGACGTCGGCGGCCGGTGAACGCATGGCGCGCTGCGCCCCACCCTGCTGGACCACGTGCGCCAGCTCGTGAGCCAGTAGCTCCTGGCCCTGCGGCGAGTCGCCGTCGAACTTGCGGGCCATGAACACCTTCGACCCGACGGTGAACGCCTCGGCGCTCAGGCTCGCGTTCAGGTCGCTCGACTCGGCGTCGTCGTGGATGCTGACCGAGCTGAAGTCGGCGCCCATCGCCTCCGACATCGACCGGTTGACGTCGGGCGGAAGCGGCCGACCGCGGGCAGCCCGGATCCGATCCTCGACGGCGGCGTCGACCGGTCCGCCCTCGGCGCCGACGGTGCCGCCCGCTGCGTCGGCGGACGGCGATCTACGGATGCGCGTGTCGCTCTCGTCGGACGGGAACGCCAGCTCGTCGGTGGACCGCCGGATCCGGTCGACGACGTCACCGGCGACGAGGTCGGCCTCACGCTCGAGGGGATCGTCGGCGGCGCCGACCTGCAATCGGCGACGGACCGTCGTGGTGTCCGGTCGGCGTACCGGCTCGCGCCGCCCG
>JAWLEC010000275.1:0-2605 GCA_041686315.1 Ilumatobacteraceae bacterium | reverse complement strand
GGTGGCAGAGTGCCTGCACATCGCAGCCGTGTTCGAGCGCGCCGACGACTTCGACATCATCCACAACGGCTTCGACTTCCTTCCGCTCACCTACAGCGGGCTCGTGTCGACCCCGGTGATCACGACGATCCACGGCTTCTCCTCACCGCGCATCGTTGCCGTCTACGAGCACTACGACGCCACCACCCACTACGTCGCGATCAGCGAGGCCGACCGGCATCCCGACCTCCACTACGACGCCACGATCCACCACGGCATCGACACCGCAGCGTTCGCCCGCCACCCGGCACCCGGCGATCATCTGCTGTTCTTCGGGCGGATCCATCCGGACAAGGGCACAGCGGACGCGATCGAGGTGGCCCGCCGGAGTGGTCGGAGACTCGACATCGCCGGCCTCGTCCAGGACGAGCACTACTTCCGTCAGCACGTCGAACCGCACATCGACGGCGACAACGTGAGGTACCTCGGACCGGTGGGCGTCGCCGAGCGGACGGCGGTGCTCGGTGGGGCGCATGCGCTCCTCCACCTGATCGACTTCGAGGAGCCGTTCGGCTACAGCGTGGTCGAGGCGATGGCCTGCGGCACCCCGGTCGTCGCCACCGCCCGAGGCTCGATGCCCGAACTCATCGACCACGGCATCACCGGCTTCCTCGTCGACAGTTCGGAGGACGCCGTGCACGCAGTCGGCCTCGCGGCGGACCTCGACCGCACCGCGATCAGGTCCGCCGCAGTGAACCGTTTCGACAGGACGACGATGATCGACAAGTACGTCGCTGCCTACCGCACCGTGCTGTCGCCGCCACGGTGAGCCCACCCCGGCCCCGCTACGTTTGCCGCATGACCGCCAGCGTGACCCATCGCCTCGTCGCCCTCGCCGGAGGCGTGTTGCTCCTGTCGGCGGTGACGGCCTGCGGCGACGACGCCGGCGACGACGGCGGCGGGGCGGCCACCCCGGCGCGAACCATCGAGATCGACGCCAACGAGTACGCGTTCTTCGGAGACCCCGGCACCATCGTCGCCGGCGACACGATCGAGTTCGTCGTCTCGAACACCGGGGTCCTCGACCACTCGATGCAGGTGCTCACCGGCGAGGGTCGAGTGCTCGGGCAGACCGACCGCATCCTGGCCGGTGACAGCGACACCGTGGAGATCACCTTCGCCGACGCCGGGCCCTACCGATTGATCTGCGACATCGACGACCACCTGTCGCGCGGCCAGACCGCCGGGCTCACCGTCGTCGAGAGCTGAACGACGGCGTCAGAGCTCCCGACGCTCGAACCTGACCGCGGCGACGGCCAGCAGCACCGGAGTGACGACCGCCGTGACGACCAGCGAGCGGGCGAACTCGGCCACGGACGCACCGTCCACCATCGCCGCGAGACCGGCGACGAGTTCACTCGGCAACCACGGCTGGATCGGCTCGAGCAGCCCGATGATCGGCAGCGCGAGAAGCACACCGAGAGCGCCGAACACGGTCGTGGCCTGTCCACGAGTGAAACCCGCCACGGCGGCGACCACGCCCACGGCGAGCACGCCGATCTGGCTCGTGTTGCTGACGAACTGGACGATCGCATCGACGGGCTGCGCCGACGACGTCGGCGACCTGCTGGACGTCGGAGAGGATGTGCGTCGACAGGATGACCGTCTTGGTGTGCGCCAGCCGCCCGACGAGGTCGAGCACCTCCCGGCGGCCCGCCGGATCGAGCGCCGACGACGGCTCGTCGAGCAGCAGGATGTCGGGGTCGCCCACCAGGCAGCCGGCGAGCCCCAGCCGCTGGAGCATCCCCCGCGAGAATCCGCCGACCCGCCGATCGGCGGCATGTTCCAGACCGACCTCGACCAGGACCTCGTCCACGCGGGTACTCGACAGTTCCGGTGCCGTCAGGTGGCGGGCCAGATCGACCGCTTCCCTGCCGGTCAGCCACGGTTCGAACTGGGGCGTGTCGACCAGTACACCCATCGACGTGCGTGGCACGGCGATCTCGACGCGGCCACGGGTCGGTCGCCGCAGGCCGGCGAGGATCGACAGCATGGTGGTCTTGCCGGCGCCGTTGGGCCCGATCAGCCCGTAGGTGACCCCGCGGGGGACGACGAGCTCCACGTCGTCGAGGGCCGCTGTGTCGCCGTAGATCTTGCTCAACCCGTGCGTCGCCACGACCACGTCCGTGGAGTCGATCGGTCGATGACGCGACCGGGCCGGGAGGCCGGGACCGGCGTCGATCACGGGAGGCCGTGTGCTCGTGACGGCGGCTCGGTCGGGGTCCGTACCGTCGGCGACTGCATCGTCGGCCGCTCTCCGGCCCACCACGAAGTAGGCGATGGCGCCGAGCGAAGTTGCCGAGCACGATGATCAGGGCCCATCCCCACTTCGGCAGGTGCTTCACGTCGTGGCGGTACAGGTCGAACAGGACGAACGCCATCGCCACCAGGGCAAGCGCGCAATCACCCACAGTATCGGCCGGGAGCGCTCGGGTGGCTGCAACAATCGGTCCCCGTGTGGAGTCTCCGGGGAGCGCCCCGTCCCGTCGTCGCCGGCGTCTGCCTCCTGGTATCGACCCTGGCCGCCGGATGCGGAGGCGGCGGCGACGCCGCAGCCCCCCTCGTC
>JAWLEC010000274.1:0-2608 GCA_041686315.1 Ilumatobacteraceae bacterium | reverse complement strand
GGTCGGACCCCGCTGTCGCTTCTCGGATTCACCGCTCGCCGCGCCGGTGTCGTGCGACGTGCGCGGATCAGGTGCGTGGCTCGCAGATCACCACGGGGATCTGGCGGTCGGTGCGTTCCTGGTAGCCGGCGTAACCCTTGTAGGCCTCCACGATGCGGGGCCACATCTCGGCCTTCTCCTCCTCGGTCGCCACCCGGGCGGTGTACGGCCGGGTGGTGCCGTCGATCGTCAACTCGATGTCGGGGTTCGCCACGAGGTTGCGGTACCAGTCGGGGTCACGGTCGTCGCCGCCCTTCGACGCCACCAGTACATGGGTGTCACCGTCGACGATCGGGGCGGTGAGCATGGTGGATCGCTGCTTGCCGCTCGACCGGCCCGTGGTGTGCAGCTGCACCACCGGCATCGGGCCCAGCTTCGAGCCGATCCGGCCACCCGACACCGTGAGCAGCCCACGGTGGACGAGGTTCATCCCCTTCATGCCGAAGTCGGTGAGGTTCTCCTTGATGGCCATGCGTCGAGCGTACGGCACGCGGCGGCGCTCAAGTCACGGGCGGTCGTGCCGATGACCTTGCGTGTGCTCAAGGCGGGCGCACCGCGAAGAAAGGACACACCCCTCATGAAGAACGCTCGCAAGAAGTCGATCGCCGTGCTCGCCGGCCTCTCCGTCGCCGGCCTCGTCGGCGCATCGGCCGCCAGCCTCGGCGGCGTCGAGTCGAACAACCTCGGTGCCGATGCCGGCGTCATCGGCAGCTGCGACACCGACGGCGTGACCGTCGCCTACGACCTGACCGGCACCAACGTCACCAACGTCACCATCGGAGGAGTCGCTGATGCCTGCGGTGGCCAGGACGCGACAGTGACGATTTTCGCCGGCAACGGTGACGTTCTCGGCTCGGGAGCCTCCAATGGCATCGTGTTGGCCGGAGCGGATGCAGATGACAAGTCGTTCGACGTCGGCGTCACGCCAGCGGATGCGGAGCGTGCACGCCGGGTCGCCATCGCCATCTCCGGTGCCCCCGCCGCCCCCTGATCGACCCGCCTGATCGGCCGAGGTAGGCCGCATGCACCCCATCACCATCCGCCGTCTCCGAGTCACCACCGTGGTGCTGCTCGGCGCGGCCGGGCTGATGTCGGCGCATGCGGCCAGCCTCGGCGGGATCGACGCCGGCTCCCTCGACGCATGGGTCTACCCGGCCGACATCGACGTCGGCCCGGTGGCCTGTGCCTCCTTCGATCTGCCCGGCGGCAGCCTCGACGGGCAACCCGTCGGCTGCGGCGGAGGCGCGTGGACCACCTCGGGCGGCAACTGGCGCATCGTGAACGGCGAGGCCAAGGCCACCACCCGGGAGTCGATCGCCACCGTTCCCGGGCCGTCGCCGTACATGAGCGCCTCGGTCGACGTGATCGACGCCGACAAGAACAACCGGGAGGGTGGCGTCCTCATCTCTCACGACGGGGCGGGCAACTACCTCGCTGCGGTGATCGTCGGCCCGGACATGGTCGAGCTGCGATCAACGCTCGGGTTCTCGGTGTCCGTGCCCGCTTCGATCGGCCCCTCGACGCGATTCGGAATCACCCGCACCGTCGAATCGGCCACCACCGATGCCGTCACTGTCACGGTCGACGGCGCGGTGGTCATCAACGAGTCGATCCAGAACAGTTTGCTGCCGTCCGGTAGCGGCGCCGGGCTCTACCACGGCGGCGGGCCGCCGGTGTCGTTCGACAACTTCCAGTTCGATTTCCCCTGATCCGATGACCGACGCAGTCCACCTCCCGGGTCGAGCAACCGCTCGACGGCGACGGGGTACGGACGCGTCCGACGCCGCCTCGGTGACGGGCTCGACCGCCGATGCCCGGACTTCGATCCCCGGCGAAGCCGCCGACGATCTCACCGGCGTGCCCGGCGAGGCCACCGACGATCGCACCGGCGAGTCGGTTGCCGGCGCCACTGCAGCGGCCACCAAGCCGCCGCTGTGGAAACGACTCGGGTCGCTCCTGATCACGCTGGCGATCGTGGGGCTCTCGCTCTACCTGTGGCCGTCGCGGTTCGGCGGCAGCACCCGACTGGTGATCGTGTCGGGCGAGTCGATGGAACCCACCTACGGCCTCGGCGACATCGTGGTGGCCCGCGACGGGATGCAGGCCGACGTGGGCGACATCGTCGTGTTCGCCGTACCCGAGGGCGAGGCCGAGGGCATGCTCGTGATCCACCGGGTGCTCGAGGTCGACGACGACGGCTTCTTCGTCACCCAGGGCGACAACCGCGACACGCCCGACCAGTGGAAGCTCACCGACGACGACATCGTCGGCGAGCCGCTGCTGCACATCCCCAAAGGCGCCGTGGCGATCCGCTTCCTGCAGCAGTGGTGGGTGCTCACCATCCTGCTCTCGCTGCTGGCGGTGTTCCTCCTCTGGCCGTCGTCGGAGGACGACGAGGAAGAGGATCAGGACGACGAGCGGCAACGGGACGACGACCCGCTCGGCGACGATGAGGCGGTCGATGCCGTGGCGGATCCTGTCGGCGTCGTCGCCGCCCGGACATCGGCTGCCGTGGGCGATCCGATCCCCGCCGACGTGGCCGACCACGACCCGACCGTGGATCCCGACC
>JAWLEC010000273.1:0-2624 GCA_041686315.1 Ilumatobacteraceae bacterium | reverse complement strand
CGAGCGGGGCCGCTACGGCGGTGCGGTGGGCTGGGTCGACGCCGAGGGCGACGGCACGTGGGCGGTCGCCATCCGCTGCGCCGAGCTGTCTGACGACCTGCTCTCCGCCCGCCTCGTCGCCGGCGGCGGCATCGTCGCCGACAGCGATCCCCACGCCGAACTCGCCGAGACCCAGGCCAAGTTCCAGGCGATGCTCAGCGCCGTCATCCGCCCCTGATCTCCGACCCCGACCCCCAACCACCCCAGCGATGAGCGAACAGCCAACCCGTCCGGCCCCTCACTCATCGCACGACGAGCCACAACCCCAGCGATGAGCGAACAGCCAACCCGTCCGGCCCTTCGCTCATCGCACGGGGCGTCACCCGGTTCGGAGGGCCTCTGCGACGGCGGCGTGGAGACGACGGTGGACGGCGACGTTTGCGGCTCGGTCGCTCAAGACACGGGCGATCCACGGACCGGGCCGGCCGAGCTGCGTGGCGAGTTCGTCATCCGTGGTGAGCGTCCGTGTCGGGATGCGGTGCGCGTGCCCGAGCAACTCGATGTCGGCACCCAGCGGCGTGCCGAAGAGCTGCTCGAAACGCTCCCCCGGCAGTTCCTCCGCCTGCGGGAGGAACGAGAAGATGCCGCCACCGTCGTTGTCGACCACCACGATGCGGAGATCCGCACCACGACCTGCGAGAGCGACGAGGGCATTCACGTCGTGGACGAAGGCGAGATCGCCGATCAGCACCACCGACGTCGCCCCGGCCAGGGCGCGGCCGAGGGCCGTGGAGGTCACACCGTCGATGCCGTTCGCACCCCTGTTGGAGTGCGCCGACGCACGGGCGCCACCGAACCACTCGAGATCCCGCACCGGCATCGAGGAAGCCACCGTCAGCACCGCACCCTCCGGCAGGTGATCGGCGACACATCGAGCGACGCCGGGTTCGGTCAGTGCGTCGGTGGACGCGAGCTCCTGCTCGATCGCCGCCGACGCGCGCCGCTCTGCGTGCTGCCAGCGTGCCGACCAGGTGGTGCCGGTGGCGCCGGCGGGCTGCACGTCGAGCAGCGATCCGATGTCGCACACTGCGGCGACGTTGCGGTCGGGGTCGATCCGACCGGGTCCACCCACCTGCACGACCGGCGCACCCGACCGGGCTGCCCACTGGGCGAGCACCTTCGAGGCGGCCGGCCGCCCGATCCGGACGATCACCTCGGGTGCATGGTCGGCGGCGAAGCCAGCGTGACGCAGCAGGGCATCGGCGGTGGTGACCACACCGTCGAGGTGGCGCATGCCCGACATCGGATCGGCGAGGATCGGCCACCCGGTCATCTCGTGGAGGGCAGCGACGTCGCCCGCGTCGAACCCGGATCGGCCGCCGGCGAGGATGACGCCGCGCTGGCGGTCGAACCCGTCGGGCACGGCGTCGAGCTGCCGGTGCGGCCGAACGGGGTCGACCGGAGCGATCGGATCCGGCAGGTCACCCACGGTGCCGAGCAGCGGCTCACGGAACGGAAGATTCAGCTGCACCGGCCCTGCCGCCGCGTGCGCCCAGGTGTCGGCGGCGACTCGACGCCAGGTCGGCCCTCCGGCGGCTTCCGGTACCCCGGGGTCGTGGAACCACCGCACGTGCCCGCCGTAGAGCTCGATCTGGTCGATGGTCTGGGGCGCACCCACCCCGCGCAGTTCCTCGGGCCGGTCGGCGGTGAGCACGATCACCGGCACCTCCGACAGGTTCGCCTCGACCACCGCCGGGAAGAAGTTGGTCGCCGCCGTTCCGCTGGTGCACAGCAACAGTGCGGGCGAACCGTCGAGGCCCAGGCCGAGTGCGACGAAAGCTGCCGACCGCTCGTCGTGCACGACGTGGACGGCCAGTTCGTCCCGGTCGGTGATGGCGACGGCCATCGGGGTGGACCGCGAACCGGGAGCGACGACGGCGTGGCGGACACCGCGGCCGATCCACTCGTCGACGAGCGTCGCACAGAACGTGGCCTGCACGTCGGACTGCGACGGCGCCGAGCCGGGGGTTGATCGTTCGACCATTGCGGCCGAACGATAGGGCTCTACCCTGACGAACGTGACGACCAGCGCCGATCAGCACGCCAGCGCCGACATTTCCGAGCCACCGACGGTGACCATCGAGGTGTGGTCCGACGTGATCTGCCCGTGGTGCTACATCGGCAAGCGTCGCTTCGAAGAAGGTCTCGAGCAGGCCCGAGCCGCACATCCCGACGTCGACTTCGCCGTGTCGTACCGGCCGTTCCAGCTCGATCCCACGGCCGCCCCCGGAGTGGCCGGCCCCGTCGTCGACGCCTACGCCAAGAAGTTCGGCGGCCCGGAACGGGCGGCGGAGATCGTCGGCCACGTCACCCGTACGGCGGCGGAGGTCGGCCTCGAGTTCCGGCTCGACATCGCCCAACGCGCCAACACCCTGCTCGCCCACCGCCTGTTGTGGCTCGCCGAGCAACCCGACTCCCCGGTGCCCCAGGTCGACGTGAAGGAACGGCTGCTGCAGGCCTACTTCGTCGACGGCGTCCACATCGGCGACGCCGATGCACTGGCCGACTGCGCCGCCGACGTCGGGTTCGACCGGGACGACGTCGTGTCCTTCCTCGAGTCCGACCGCGGCGTCGCCGCGGTCGAC
>JAWLEC010000105.1:3286-11391 GCA_041686315.1 Ilumatobacteraceae bacterium | reverse complement strand
TCGTACCGGGGACGTTCTCAGATGAACGGGGTGCGCGTCCAGAGATCGGACGAGTCGAGCCCCACCGATTCGGGCACGCCGGTCAGCTCGACCACGTCGACCGGGCCGGGAAAGCCGCGCAGTTCGACCTCGCCGTGCGGCGTGGCGTGGACGCCTTCGGGCAGGCGCTCGATCTGCATCGTGGGCATCAGCACCTCGACGCCGCGGGCGCGGTCGCACAGGCGAGCTGCGAGATTCACGGCCGACCCGATGTAGTCGTCACCTTCGAAGAGCAGGGCATGACCGGTGGCGAGACCGGCGCGGATCGTGAGGGGTGCGCACACGTCGGTTGCACGTTGCTGCAGGTCGAGGACGAACTCGACGGCATCGCGCTGTTCGACCGCCACGATCATGCAGCCGTCACCGAGCCACTTGGCGATGCGGACCCCGCGCTCGGAGGCCACGGTGCGCACGATGCCGCGGAAGGTGCCGAGCACACGACCGGCGGCGTCGTCGCCGAAGGCAGCGGTGTAGTTCGTGAAGCCGGACAGGTCGACGAAGACGAACGTGCGGGGGACACGCATGGGGACCATGTTATTGGCTCCGCCCTGCGAACCCTGTCTCATCTCCACTAGGTTCCGCCCATGGCGAACCGATTCACGTACTCCCGGTGGGACGGTACCCAGACCGGGTTCGAGTTCGACGCCGATGCGGCCTTCGACGACCTCACCGACGAGCTGCTGTACCACGGCGACGTCAACGCCGCACTGCGACGGATGATGCAGGAGGGTCTGCGCGATCAGAACGGCGAGCAGATGCAGGGCCTGCGCGATCTGCTGGAACAGTTGCGTCAGGAGCGCCAGCAGCGGCTCGAGAACTCCGATCTCGGTGGCGTGTACGACGAGATCAAGGACGAGATCGACGACATCGTCGACGAGGAGCGCCACGCGATCGACAACGCCCGCCGTGACGCACTGAACTCCGGCGACGAGCGGCGCGCCGAGACTGCCCGGGCGGCCGCCGACGAACGCAACATGCGTCTCGACCTGATGCCCGACGACCTCGCCGGCAAGGTCCGCGAACTCGACTCCTACAACTTCGAGTCCAAGGAGGCGGGCCAGCGCTTCGAGCAGCTGATGGACAAGCTGCGCGAGCAGTTGACGCAGCAGATGGTCGACCAGATGTCGGGTGCGATGGAGAACATGACCTCCGAGGACATGGCCCGCATGAAGGACATGATGGCGGCGCTCAACGAGATGCTGGAGAAGCACCAGCGCGGCGAGGACCCGGGGTTCGACGAGTTCATGGAGGAGTACGGCGACTTCTTCCCCGAGAACCCGCAGAACGTGGAGGAGCTGCTCGAGCAGATGGCCCGGCGGATGGCCGCGATGCAGGCGATGATGAACTCGATGACGCCCGAGCAGCGAGCGCAGCTCCAGCAGTTGTCCGACCAGCTGATGCAGGACATGGACCTCCAGTGGCAGATGCAGCAACTGGCGGGGAACCTGCAGCAGATGTTCCCCCAGCTCAACTGGAACGAGAGTTACGACTTCGAGGGGCAGGACCCGATGGGGTTCCAGCAGGCCATGCAGGCCATGCAGGACATGGGCGACCTCGACCAGCTCGAGAACCTCCTCCGGAACGCGTCGAGCCCGGGAGCGCTGGCCGAGGCCGACATGGACCGTGTTCGCGACTTGATGGGTGACGACGCGGCCAAGTCACTCGAGCGTCTGGCGGAACTCACGCGGATGCTCGAGGAGGCGGGGCTGATCGAGCAGAAGGAGGGCCGGCTCGAACTCACCCCCAAGGGTCTGCGCAAGATCGGGTCGAACGCGTTGCGCGATCTGTTCTCGAAACTGGCCAGGGACAAGATCGGCCAGCACGAGACGAGCAATCTCGGTCAGGGCCACGAGCGCACCTACGACACGAAGGCCTACGAGTACGGCGACCCGTTCCAACTCGACCTCAACCGGACGATCCGCAACGCGCTGGGCCGCACCGGCGGAGGTACCCCCGTCGAGCTGCAGCCCGACGACTTCGAGATCGAACGGACCGAGCACCTCACCCGCTCGTCGACGGTCCTGATGCTCGACCTGTCGCTCTCGATGCCGATGCGCGACAACTTCCTGCCGGCCAAGAAGGTGGCGATGGCGTTGCACAGCCTGATCACGTCGCAGTTCCCGCGTGACTACCTGGGCATCGTCGGGTTCTCCGAGACGGCGCGGGTCCTCACCGCCGAGCAGTTGCCCGAGGTGTCGTGGGACTTCGTGTACGGCACCAACATGCACCACGGCTTCACGTTGGCCCGGCAGCTGCTGGCCCGTGAGTCGGGCACCAAGCAGATCATCATGATCACCGACGGTGAGCCGACGGCGCACATCATGGACAACGGCATGCCGTTCTTCAACTATCCGCCGGTGCGCGAGACCGTCGAGGCCACGCTGCGTGAGGTCGTGCGCTGCACCAAGGAGCAGATTCGCATCAACACCTTCGGGCTGGGCGCCGACGGATCGCTGCGGGCGTTCATCGAGCAGATGACCCAGATCAACCGGGGGCGGGCCTTCTTCACCACGCCCGAGCACCTCGGCGACTACGTCCTCGTCGACTTCATGGAGGGCAAGCGAGCCATCGCCGGGCGCGGTCGACGCGCCGGCTGAGCACCCATCGGATCTCCCGTCGGTTCGTGTGCCGACAGCGGTGACCGACGCCCTCGACACCATGATTCGCGCGCTGCGCGCGTGATCCGGAAGGTCCCCCCTTGCCAAATCGCCATGTGCTATGGCAGAATGACGTCACTGTAATTACGAGGCTGTTCGGAGCACACCGACACCGCCGATGGGGGACGTTCACACCGGAAACGGGCCGAGCGTGACTCGACGGAGGTCAGGGTGCGTCGCAGTCGACTGATTGCCCACCGATCCGAGTTCCGGGCCTGCAGGAGGTCCTTTGCACATGCAGTTCATCACCACCACCAGCATCACCGTCAGTGCCACACCGGTCGAACCCGACCCCGACTGGCACGACCAGGCCAACTGCCTCGGTGTCGACCCCGACCTGTTCTTCCCCGAACGTGGCGCGTCCACACGCGAGGCCAAGGAGGTGTGCCGCGGGTGTGAAGTCCGCCACGACTGCCTCGAGTTCGCCCTGCAGAACGGGGAGAAGTTCGGCATCTGGGGTGGGTTGTCCGAGCGTGAGCGGCGCCGGATCCGACGTCAGCGTGCGCAGGTCGCACGCAGCAGCGTCGGCGCCTGAGCGCACCGTCGGATCGGCGAAACTTCGCCGATCCGCCCGCGCACGGTCGCCAGGTTCGTGTAGCGTGATCTCCATGACGTTCGGTGGCCCGGAGATGATCATCGTGCTGGTCCTGGTTCTCGTGCTCTTCGGCGGTTCGCAGCTTCCGAAGCTGGCACGCAACCTGGGCAAGGCACAGAAGGAATTCAAGGACGGCATCGCCGACGCCGACGCCGACGGCAAGGGTGAAGGCGACGCCGGGTCCTCGTCGCCGAAGTCCGAGGACTCCTCCACCAGCTGAGGACTCCGACGTTGCATCCGGTGTCAGACACCAGATGCAACACCGGCTGACCTGCTTGCGTCGGCTGCTCGGTTCGCCCGGAACACACGCCCGCCGTTGCGGCGGTGCGTGCCGTGGCTCAGTAGGTCGCGTCGGCCGCCAGTTCGGCGTCGAGGCGGCGCTGCTTGAGGATGCGACGGCGTTCACGTTCGCTGCAGCCGCCCCACACGCCGTGGTCGATGCGCTCGTCGAGAGCGAACTCGAGACACGTCGACTTCACCGGGCAGTCCTTGCAGATCTTGCGGGCGCGGTCGACACCGACACCGTCGCTCGGGAAGAACGTGGCGGGCGGATGCAGGCGACAGTTGCCGTCGGCCATCCACGCCGTGATCGAGTCGGGGTCGTGCGGAGCAGTGCCCAGTTCCGCCGGACGTTCGTCGACGGCGTCGGCGGTGCGGGTGGTGGGCTGGGTGCGCTTGCGGGGGATCATCGGCGGGGTCCTTTCGGCGGCGTCGTGTGAGGTCGCGGTCGGTCTGGTGATCGGTCTGTGGCCGATCCGTAGGTGATGAGACGTTCCGGGTGGCGCCATCGTTCCCACTTCGGCGGAGTTCTCACCCAGTTCTTGCATTCCGTCGTGCAGTTCGGGTCGGTGTCGGTCGTTCGGGCGGACGGCGGCCGAATGGTCACCGTCGCCGTGCTGACAGCAAACTGTAACGCGTCCGTAATGTCAAGCGGGGGATTCCCGCAGATCGAGCTTCCCGGTAGCATCAGCGGCCATGACCGACGTCGCCGAAGCCCAGCCACCCCAGGCCCATGCACGCATCGTGTACAACGGGCCCGTGGCGCCGCACTGGGAGGTCTACGGCGACTGGGGAGACCGCCAGCTGCTCGACGAGTTCCGCGCCCGCGTGCTCGCCCGTCTGGTGCTGCTCCCACGTGACGATCCCCAGTTCCGTCGCAACCGCGAGCGAATCGTGCGCGACGCCGAGCGGTCACTCATCACGCTCGAGTGGGATCTCGGGTACCCCGACGAGTCGTCCTGACCGGCACCGGTGGCACCTCGATGTTCGACGATCGCTTCCTCAACCGTGAGCTGAGCTGGCTGTCGTTCAACGAGCGGGTGCTCGCACTGGCATCCGAGCCGGGCATCCCCCTGCTCGAGCGGGCCAAGTTCTGCGCCATCGCCTGCACCAACCTCGACGAGTTCTTCCAGGTCCGCGTCGCGGCGCTCAAGGACCAGGTGGAAGCCGGCATCGACCGGCCGGCGCCCGACGGGCGCACCCCGGTGCAGCAGCTCGACGCCATCGGCGAACGGGTGTTGTCGTTCGTCACCGAACTCGACGCCACCTTCGTCGACCGCCTCGTGCCCGAACTGCGCGCCGCCGGCGTCGACATCATCTCCTGGGACGACACCACCACCGACGAACGCAAGGAACTCGACGGATGGTTCGAGGAGCGGGTGTTTCCCGTGCTGACCCCGTTGGCCGTCGATCCGGGGCATCCGTTCCCGTACATCTCCGATCTCGCCCTGTCACTCGCCGTCAACGTCTCCGATCCCGAGACCGGTGACCGCCGGTTCGCCCGGCTCAAGGTGCCCCGCCTCTTCCCGCGTCTGGTGGAGGTGTCGCCCGGCCGGTTCCTGCCGGTGGAGCAGCTGATCGCGGCCCGTCTCGACCGGCTGTTCGTGGGCATGATCATCGAGGACTGGGCACCGTTCCGGGTCAGCCGCAACGCCGACCTCACCCTCGAGGAAGAAGAGGCCGACGACCTGCTCGAAGCCGTCGAGATGGAGTTGCGCCGCCGCCGCTTCAACAAGGCGGTCCGTCTCGAGGTGTCCGACGACATCGGCGGCGAGGTGCTCGAGCTGCTCGTCCGCGAGCTCGAGCTCACCATGGACGATGTCACGTTCCACCGGTCGCCGCTCGACCTCAGCTGTCTGTGGGAGCTGCTCGACCTCGAACGGCCCGACCTCAAAGACGAGGCGTGGCCTCCGGTCACCGCCGGCCGGATCGCCGCCGCCGACGAGTCCGACCGGCCGATCTTCGACGTGATCCGGCACCGCGCCGTGATGCTGCACCACCCCTACGAGAGCTTCTCGAGCAGCGTGGAGGAGTTCATCTCCCAGGCGGCCGACGACTCGCGTGTGCAGTCGATCAAGATGACCCTGTACCGCGCCGGCGGCGACAGTTCCGTGATCCGCAGCCTCATGCGTGCGGCCGACCGCGGCGTGCAGGTGGCGGTGCTCGTGGAGCTGAAGGCCCGTTTCGACGAGGCCAACAACGTGCAGTGGGCCAAGCAGCTCGAGCGCTCGGGCGTGCACGTGGTGTACGGCATGGTCGGCCTGAAGACCCACAGCAAGGTGGTGCTCGTCGTGCGCGACGACGGTGACCAGCTGCGCCGGTACGTGCACATCGGCACCGGCAACTACAACGCCAAGACCGCCAAGATCTACGAGGACATCGGTGTGCTCACCTGCGCCCCCGACCTCGGCGCCGACGCCGCGCAGCTGTTCAACCACCTCACCGGCTACAGCCGCTCGGAGGACTACCGCAACTTCCTGGTCGCCCCGCGCGACCTCCGGCGCCAGCTCGTGGACCTGATCGAGCACGAGGCGTCGTTCGGCGCCGACGGCCACGTCACGATCAAGTGCAACTCGATCGCCGACGACGACATGATCGAGGCGCTGTACGCGGCGAGTGCGGCCGGCACGCGTGTCGACATGGTGGTGCGCGGCATCTGCTGTCTGCGCGCCGGAGTCCCCGGCATGTCCGACAACATCCGGGTGCGCAGCATCCTCGGCCGGTACCTCGAACACAGCCGGATCTACCGCTTCGCCCACGGCAACGTGGTGCACGGAGAACGGCTCCCCGACGCCACCTCCGATGCGGTCCACCTGATCGGCTCGGCCGACCTCATGCCGCGCAACCTCAACCGGCGGGTGGAGGTGGTGGTGCCGATCGAGCACGCCCGGCACACCGCCGCGCTCGACCAGGCGCTGGCGTTCTCGCTGGCCGACGACATCGTGGCCTGGGAGCTGCAGCCCGACGACACGTGGGAGCGCATCGGTCCCACGAACGCGTTCGAGCCGCATTCGCAGGAGCGGATGTACCGCTGGATGGTCGACCAGCAGCTCGCCGGTCGGCAGTGAATCGTCGGTCCTGAAGCCTCGTTCGGCGATGTTCGCCGACGTGTCGACACCTGTTCACCTGTCGTTCACCGGGGGCCCCGTTGCCGTTCACCCGGGCCGCGTAGCTTGCCGCCCGGACATCACCGAGTGGTGGTGTCCGTGAACACCGGCTGAACGGCGACCGCCGCTCGGCTGCAACGACAACACAGACCCCCACTGAACGGAGTTGGAAGCGTGAACACTCCCAAGCGCCGCATCCTTGCCGGTGCCCTTGCACTCACCCTCGTCGCCGCCGCCTGCGGCAGCGACGACGACGATACGACCGAGGCGACCGACGCCCCGGCTGCCACCGAGGCACCCGCCGAGACCGAAGCCCCGGCGGACACCGAAGCCCCCGCCGCCACCGAAGCCCCTGCCGCCACCGAAGCGCCTGCTGCGACCGAGGCCCCCGACGAGGGCGGCGATCTGTCCGGCAGCATCTTCATCTCCGGATCGTCGACCGTCGAGCCGATCTCGATCGCCGCCGCCGACGTGTTCGCCGACCGGAACCCCGGCCTGGCGATGACCGTCGAGGGCCCCGGCACCGGTGACGGCTTCGCCAAGTTCTGCAACGGCGAATCCGACTCCTCCGGCGCCTCGCGGGCGATGAAGGCGGAGGAGATCGAGATCTGCGAGGAGAACGGGATCGAGTTCATCGAGCTCCAGGTCGGTGTCGACGGCATCTCCGTCATCACCTCACCTGAGAACGATGCCATCGAGTGCCTGTCGTTCGTCGACATGTACGCCCTGCTCGGCCCCGACGCCACCGGTATCGGCAACTGGGCAGACGCCTCGGCCGCAGCCGACGAGATCGCCGCCACGGTCACCGACCTCGGCGCGGTCAACACGCCGTACCCGGACGCACCGCTGACCGTCACGGCCCCCGGTGAGGAGTCGGGCACGTTCGACTTCTTCCTCGAGGCGGTCATCGAGTCCGTCGGTGAGGAGCTCGGCGCCGAGGACGCCAACGTGCGTCCCGACTACACCGCCAGCCCGAACGACAACGTGATCATCGAGGGCATCGCCTCCAACCCGACCTCGCTGGGTTGGGTCGGCTACGCCTTCGTCGCGGAGAACCTCGACGTCATCAAGCCCATCACCGTCGACGGTGGCGACGGCTGCGTGGAAGTGAACCCCGACACGATCGCCTCGGGTGAGTACCCCATCTCGCGACCGCTGTTCATGTACGTCGGCGTCCCGGCGCTCGAGTCGAACCCGGCCCTCGAGCCCTACTTCGACTACGTGATCGGCGAAGCGATCACCACGGTGATCGGCCCCGAAGAGGGCCAGGTGCCCTACGTGCAGTTGAACGACGAGCTGCTCGCCGAGACCCAGCGGGTCTGGGAAGAGAAGGAAACCGGCACCCGCCAGAGCTGAGTTCCCCCTGAGGCTGTTCGGCGCCGACCCCCGAGGGGGGGTGGGCGCCCCCGCGTTCCCCAGAGCCATACC
>JAWLEC010000105.1:0-3276 GCA_041686315.1 Ilumatobacteraceae bacterium | reverse complement strand
GCGGGCGCCCCCCCCCCCCCGGGGGGGGGGCCCCGCCGCAGCTTGCCCGAGAGCAATCCGACTAGGTTCCCTCGCGACCATCCCTGCCACTGACCGACTCCCACAAGGAACGCATGGCTGTCTCCAACACCGAGATCCGCTCCGCCGCCGATCTCCGCATCGACCCCAGGCGCAACTCCGTCGACCGGGTGATGAAGTACTTCTTCATCGCCTCGGCTGTCACGACGTTCGCCGTCACGTTCGCCATCATCGCCACGCTGGTGGTCGACGCGATGTCCTTCCTCCAGGGCATCGCCGACACCGACGACGGGCTCGGCGCCCTGTTCAGCATCGGTTGGTTCCCCCGACGGGGCTTCTTCGACATCGGCACCCTCGTTGTCGGCACCTTGATCGTCACCGGCATCGCGATGATCGTCGCCGTGCCCCTCGGGCTCGGCGCGGCGATCTACCTGTCCGAGTACGCCCGTCCGAAGGTCCGCAAGACGATCAAGCCGGTCCTGGAGATCCTCGCCGGCGTGCCGAGCGTCGTGCTCGGCTACTTCGCCATCTCCTACATCAACCCGAACATCATCGTGAACCTGTTCTCCGGCGCCAACGCGGCCTTCACGCTCGCTGCGGCGGGCATCGGCGTCGGCATCCTCACGATTCCGATCGTCGCATCGGTCGCCGAGGACGCGTTGTCCGCCGTCCCGCTCGCTCTGCGCGAGGCCTCCTACGGGCTCGGCGCCAACCGCTGGCAGTCGACCTTCAAGGTCGTGTTCCCCGCTGCCGTCTCCGGCATCATCGCTGCACTCATTCTCGGCGTGTCGCGTGCGATCGGCGAGACGATGGTGGTCGCCATCGCCGCCGGTGCGACCGGCGGCGGCCTGTTCAGCCTCGATCCGCTCCAGCCGGGCCAGACGATGACCGCGGCGATGGCGGCGCTCGGCTTCGGCAGCGACCAGGTCGCCGGCGACAACAACGCCTTCCAGAGCCTGTACTTCATCGGGCTGCTGCTGTTCTTCATGACGCTGATCCTCAACTTCGTGAGCGATCGTCTCGTCAACAAGTTGCGAGAGGAGTACTGATGCCGCTCTCCACCCCTCAGTCCGTCGGAGGATCGACCGCCACCGCCGTGACGGTCGGCGTTTCCGCAGGACGCCGCGACATCAGGGGCAAGATCATCGAAGGCATCCTGATCCTGGCCCTGGCGGGATCGCTGATCATCCTCGCCGTGCTCATCTGGGACATCGTCCGTCGGAGCTGGCCGGTCTGGACGGAACGCCCCGGCGACTTCCTGACCGGACCGCTGAACTCGGCCGACGCATCCACTGCGGGCGTCTGGCAGGGCATCAAGGGCACGCTCCAGTTGGCGTTCATCGTCATGATCGTGGCGATCCCGCTCGGCACCGCGTGCGCCGTCTACCTCGAAGAGTATGCGGGAAAGTCGAAGCTCGCCGCGTTCACCCGCCTGAACGTGCGCAACCTGGCGGGAGTCCCGTCGATCGTCTACGGCCTGCTCGGCCTTGCGATCTTCGTGCAGTTCTTCGATCTCGGACGCACCGTCTGGGCGGGCGGGTTGGCGCTGTCGGCGCTGGTGCTGCCGATCGTGATCATCACGGCGTCCGAAGCGCTCCGAGCCGTTCCGTACAGCGTCCGCGAGGGCGCGTTCGGCGTCGGCGCGACGCGATGGGAGACCACACGCAGCCACGTGCTGCCAGCCGCTGCTCCGGGCATCCTCACGGGCGTGGTGCTGTCGCTGGCTCGAGCAGCCGGCGAGGCGGCGCCGATCCTGCTCGTCGGTGCAGCGACCGGTCTCCTGCGCACTGGTGACGAGGGCTTCATCGCTCAGCTCAGTGAGGCCTTCACCGCGATGCCGGTGATCATCTTCTCCTACGCCCGCCAGCCCGGCGACGACTTCCGCGAGCTCACCGCCGCTGCGTCGGTGGTGCTCGTGGTGCTCGTGTTGTTCATGAACGCCCTTGCCATCTGGCTGCGCAACCGCTATCAACGAAAGTGGTGAGTCCGTGAACACACCTCCGACACCCCCTCAGCGAACCATGATCAGGAAGGACGTCAACGTGGACATCACCACCGACGACCCACAGTCGACGGCCACGGTGGCCGAGACGAGCCGACCGGCGAAGGAGTCGGTGTTCGTCGCCGACGACCTCCACGTGTACTACGGCGACTTCCTCGCGGTGCGCAACGTGGATCTCGACATCACGAAGAACCAGATCACGGCGTTCATCGGCCCCTCGGGCTGCGGCAAGTCGACGGTCCTGCGCTGCTTCAACCGCATGAACGACCTGATCGAGATCGCACGCGTGGAGGGCCACATCTCCTACCACGGTATCGATCTCTACAGCCCGGGCATCGACGCCGTCGAGGTCCGCCGCCGGATCGGCATGGTGTTCCAGAAGCCGAACCCGTTCCCCAAGTCGATCTACGACAACCTCGCCTTCGGCCCTCGGATCAGCGGTGTGAAGAAGAAGTCCGAGCTCGACGACATCGTCGAGTCGTCACTGCGGCGGGCGGCGCTGTGGGACGAGGTGAAAGATCGCTTGAAGTCCTCGGCCATGGGGATGTCGGGCGGCCAGCAGCAGCGCCTCTGCATCGCCCGCGCCATCGCCGTCGAGCCCGACGTGATCCTGATGGACGAGCCCTGCTCGGCGCTCGACCCGATCGCCACCGGCAAGATCGAGGAACTGATGGACGAGATCAAGACCGAGTACACGATCATCATCGTCACCCACAACATGCAGCAGGCAGCGCGTGTGAGCGATCGCACCGCCTTCTACTCGGTCGAGGTGAACGAGACCTCCGACACCCGCACGGGCATCCTGGTGGAGTTCGACGACACCGACAAGATCTTCTCGAATCCGAGCGACGAGCGAACGGAACGCTACGTGACCGGGCGGTTCGGCTGATGACCGAGCAGCACGACGAACTGCGAGCGGAGTTCCACCACCAGCTCGAGGAGATCCAGACCGGGATCGCGCGGATGTCGGCAGGGGTCACCGAACTGGTGCCGCGGGCGACCGAGATTCTGCTGTCGATGGATCTCGAGGGCGCCGAGTACGTGATTCTCGGTGACGACGAGTACGACGCGAAGTCGGTCGATCTCGAGGAGCGGTGCTTCCGGGTGATCGCACTGCAGGCGCCCGTCGCCAGTGATCTCCGCGCCGTCGTGTCGGCGATCAAGATCATCGCCGACGTCGAACGCTCCGCCGATCTCTGCGTCAACATCTGCAAAGCGGCGCGCCGCATCTACGGCCACGACCTCGACCCGCACCT
>JAWLEC010000272.1:0-2638 GCA_041686315.1 Ilumatobacteraceae bacterium | reverse complement strand
CGGCTCCGGTACGCCAAGATGGCGGCATGGACAGCGCATCGCCCAACTACGTGTCGGGTGAGCCGGTCGGATCGCTGGGCGAGTTCTTCGAACGGATCGAGCGGGAGGGCGGGCCGATCTTGACGGCGGAGGACCACCGACTGATCGTCCAGACGATCAGGATGGATCGGGACCGAGACGACTGAACCGTTCGTTCCGTGCACGTCGTTGTCGACGCTTCGCTGCTCGCCGGCACCCTCATCGATGCGCACGGCCCGATCGGTCACTCCTACAGGAAGCGGCTGGCGAGCCTCGTCGGTGACGATCTCGCCTACGTATTGCGCACGCTCACGCAGTTGGAGGTCCTCGCAGCGTTGAAGCGGCAGCTGCGAAACGCCGAGGAACTTGGTCGGACCGACATCACTGCAGAGTTCTGCGAGCAGGTCGTTCGAGAGATGTCCGGCTGGCCCTTCCGTCGGATCGAGCTGACCCAACCCATGGTCATCAGGATCTGGGAGCTCCGGAACAACATGTCGCCCTACGACGCCATGTACGTCGCTGCGACAGAGCAGCTCTTCGCCGACCTCGACGGACAGGTGGTCCTCGCAACGGCAGACCGCCGGCTCGCGGCCAACCCGGGTCTGAGCGTTCCGATCGAGCTGTTCGAACCGCCGACGCCCTGACGGCAGCGTCGGGAGGTTGGTCCGGGCGACCGGGAGGGAGAGCCGGCGCACTCGGCCACGAACTCATCGCTGTCACACCCTCCCACTAGAACCGAGATCATGACGACGCACATCAGCGAGACCTGCCGAGCCTGCGGCGGGCGGGTGCTACCCGTGCTCTGGGGCATGCCCGACATCGAGGGGATGGAGGCGGCAGAGCGCGGCGAGCTGATCATCGGCGGCTGCACGCCCGAGGACATCGCCTGCCGCTGCGAGTGCGGGGCGACGGCCTACGACTACGACGACCGCCGGGTCCGGCCCTTCAACGTCGACGATGCGAGGGCCTACATCGACGAGGTGCGCTGGCAGTTCGCCAAGACGATGCCGCAATGGCCGCACGAGTACACGGTCAGCACGTGGCGGCCCGAGCTGCACGAGACGTTCCTCGACTTCGTTCGGCTCATCCGCACCGATGGCGTGGTGAAGCCGTGGCCCGCCGACTCGCCGACACCGCGTTACCACCACACCTACCTCGAGATCGACGGCTGGGACTACTGGACCATGGGCGAGCCAGTCGACGAGACCGAACTGATCAACCGTGCCCGTATCGACGAGGCGCAGTGACACCCTCGGTCACAATGGCCTGATGGCGGACCGGCTCCTGACCCCTTCGAAGATCACGGCGTGGCTCGACTGCGCGCACTTCCTCACGTTGAAGCACGAGGTGGAGGCGGGCACCCGGCCGAAGCCGTCGAGCCCGTTCGGCGAGATGGCGCAGATGCTGCTCGGCAAGGGGCTCGAACACGAACGGGCGGTGCTCGAGCGGTACCGGGCCGAGGGGCTGTCGGTGTTCGAGGTGCCGGACCGCGAGGACGGCGAGTCGTTCCAGGGTTGGACCAACCGGGTCGCCGATTCCCTAGGTAGGGAATACGACGTTGTGTTCCAGATGCCGTTCGTGCACGAGGGCATCCGGGGCATCGCCGACTTCTTGCGCCGGGTCGACGACCCCGAGACCGGCACGTTCACCTACGAGCCGATCGACGCCAAGCTCGCCCGCAAGGAGGCAAAGCCCGGCCACGTGCTGCAGCTGTGCTTCTACGCCGAGGCGATCGAGGCGGCCACCGGCGTGCTGCCCGAACACCTGCACATCGAGCTCGGCTCCGGTCGCACCGAGACGATCCGCACCGCCGACGTGCTCGCCTACTGGCGCCGCCTGCGCGGCCAACTCGCGAAGCTGCTGACCGACGACGCACCGACCGACACGGTCGCCGAGCCGTGCACCCATTGCGCGTTCTGCGACTTCGAGCAGGTGTGCGACGACGCCTGGCGTGCCGCCGACTCGCTCGTGCACGTGGCCGGGGTCCGAGCCGCCGACCGGGTCACGCTGACCAACGACGGCGTCGCCACGATCGCCGCGCTCGCGGAACTCGATCGTGAGGTCGTCGATCTCGACCCTGCCCGCCAGGAGACGTTCGTCCGCCAGGCCCGCCTCCAGGTGCAGGCCCGCAACTCGCTGGACGCGAAGCCGCCGTTCGAGCTGCTGGAGGCGCCGTCGCACACCGATCACGCCGCGCTCGTCGACGACGTCGACGCACCCGACCCCATCGGGTTCGCCGCGCTCCCCGCGCCCGACGACGGTGACGTCTTCCTCGACTTCGAGGGTCACCCGTTCTGGCATGCCGACGCCGAGCTGTTCTTCCTGTTCGGCCTCATCGAACGTTCACCTGGCGGCGAGTGGGAGTTCAAGGCGTTCTGGGCGCACAACAAGACCCAGGAAGCCGTCGCCACGAAGGCGCTGATCGATCACCTCGCCGCCCGCCGAGTGCAGTTCCCGGGTATGCACGTGTACCACTACAACCACACCGAGCGCTCGTCGCTGGAGCGGCTCGTCACCGAGCACGGCGTCGCCGAACTCGCACTCGAGCAGATGATCACCACCGGGCTGTTCGTCGACCTGTTGCCGATCGTGAAGGGGTCGATGCAGGTCGGCGTCGAGG